>NZ_VFWQ01000008.1:0-337100 GCF_006442705.1 Mesorhizobium sp. B1-1-7
CCGAAGTGACATTCGATCTCCCCCCTTGAGGGGGAGATGTCCGGCAGGACAGAGGGGGGCGAACCGCGATGACGCATAATCTGGTGTCCGCCAACAATCGCCGCAATGCACGCAGGATGCGCAAGGTGATGACCGATGCGGTATCTGTCGATTATTTGTTATCCACAGAACAGCGCGGGTTGAGCGAAGCTCGATCTTCCCATGGTCCCGGGAGGATCGGCGGCTCGCGACGGTCTCTTTTGCAGCATTGGCGGTTGGCGAAGGCCGAAGTGACATTCGATCTCCCCCCTTGAGGGGGAGATGTCCGGCAGGACAGAGGGGGGCGAACCGCGATGACGCATGATCTGGTGTCCGCCAACAATCGCCGCAATGCACGCAGGATGCGCAAGGTGATGACCGATGCCGAACTCAAGCTTTGGAATGCGATCAGGGCACACAGGCTGATGGGACTGGGGTTTCGGCGCCAGATGCCTATCGCTGGCCATATCGCGATTTTGCATGCCCGGATAAAAAGCTGATCATCGAGCTTGATGGGTCCCAGCATGGCCAGGCGGAAACGTCGGAATCGGACGCTGCAAGAACCGCCAAGTTTGAAGCGCTTGGCTGGACGGTCCTGCGCTTCTGGAACGACGATGTCATTCGCGATATCGACAATGTCTGCCAGCACGTCGTGATTGTGGCTGGGCTAAGCGACGCGCCGTGAGCATCGCGGAAGCGGGACATTGGGCAGGGCCGGCGCTCTACGGCGCCCCCCTCTGCCCTGCCGGGCATCTCCCCCTCTTGGGGGGAGATTGGCTGCTTTGGGGCAGCGCCGACATCAGTTATTCAATCCGGCCCAAACCCCGGGCTCGTCGGGCTGCCATCATCAAGCTTCGACAGCCACTCCACCAGCGTCGGCCTATACCGCGTCAGGCCCTTGTAGTTGGCCAGCTCATCGGGCAGGTCGCGGATGACGCGGTGCAGGCGGCGTGCCCATTTCGGCTGCGTCGCCAACTCGTCCATCTTGATCAAATAGCAGCGGATCGGGAAGACGATGCCGTTCGAGCGTGGCAGGCGCCAGAAGCTCTGCAATTCCACGCGCAGATGCACCTTGTCGCCTACATTCTCCGGCGTCACCGTCGCCCGGTCCGGACCCCATTTGTGATAATTTTCAGGGCTGGTGTCGAGGCGCGGATTGATGGTCATCGTCCAGTTCAGCCGCCTTGCCGGCTTGCCCTGCTGGATGTTGGTGAGGAACTTCAGCGCCCTGACGAAAATCCCTTTCTCGTGTGCCAGCGGCACCGGCGCGTGCCACTCGAAGAAGTTCATGCCGATGTCGAAGTCGAGCGACCAATCGGCCTGGGTGGTGACCATGCCGGCATCCATCCAAAGGTTGCCATCGCGCTGGTCGAGGATGCAGAAATCGCCCTGGCTCTGGCGGGTGATGTATTCCATCGGCCCGTAAGGCAGCGTCGAGGTGTCGCCGAAGGTGAAGGTGTCGTCGATGCCGAGCGGCCGGTTGATCCAGCGCCAGCGGTCGCCGTCGCGGGTCAGCGTGAAATGTTCGGGATAGCCCAGCGCCTGCTGCTCCATCAGGAGTTCCAGCAGGTCCCAGCCGGCCAGCGTCATGTGCGGCAGCGATTGGCAGCGCAGCGGATCCTCGGCCAGCACCAAGGCGCGGTCCTGCATCTCGGCGACATAGTGCTCGTCGACGTCGATCAGGTTCTCCAGCACGCTGCCCTTCGGACCCACGACATGCGGCTCGATGTTGACTGCGTACATGTAGCTGTCTTCGTGGAACGGAAATGGGAACCGCCTGATGTGCTCGGGGCTGTTCTTGAAGGTGAAGTCGTCGCGGAACGTTTCCTTGCGAAAGGTGATGCCCATCTTCGCCTCCTATCTTTCCAGGACCAGCGATTTGCCCTCGAAGCGCGACACGCACGGCATGATCTTGCAGCCGGAACGGTGGTCTTCCTCGCTCAGCCAGTGGTCGTTGTGGATGAACTTGCCGTCGTACGAGATGACATTGGTTTCGCACTGGCCGCAGACGCCGCCGCGGCAGAGATAGGGCGGATCGACACCGGCCGCCTCGATTGCTTCCAAGAGGCTCTGCTGCTCGCCGACCCGGATCGCCTTGCCGCTGACGGCCAGAGTCACATCGAAGGGCAAGCCGGGCTGGGGTGCCGCGAAATGCTCGAAATGCACGGTCTCCGAGGGCCAGCCCAGGCTTGCCGCGCGGTCGCGCACCCAGTTTATCATGCCGGCCGGGCCACAGACGTAGAGATGCGTGCCAAGCGGCTGCGAAGACAAGAGCCGGTCGAGATCGATGCGCTCCTCGCGGTCGTCGTGATAGAGCTGGACCCTGCGACCGTAGCGCTGCCGCAGGACATCGGCATAGGTGCCGAGCGAGGCGGTGCGGCAGGTGTAGTGCAGTTCGAAATTGCCGCCCTGCCCCGCCAGCTGCGCGGTCTGCGCCATGAACGGCGTGATGCCGATGCCGCCGGCCAGCATCAGATGTTTCTTCGCCCGAAGGTCGAGCGAGAACAGGTTGACGGGATAGCTGATCACCATCTCCAGGCCCGGCCTGACATTGCGATGCATGAACAGCGAGCCGCCACGCCCGACATCGTCGCGGCGCACCGAGATCGTGTACTCGCGTGTGTCGAGCGGCGAGCCCATCAGCGAATAGGGATTGAGCCTTGTGCGCTCGCCATCGCGCATCTCGACCACGACATGGGCGCCGCCGGAGAAGGTCGGCAGCAATTCACCGTCGCGCCGGCGGAAATGAAAACGGGTGACGAGGTCGTTGACCGGGACGACATCGCTGACGACGACATCGAGCTTGGTGGTGCCGGTGCTCATGGGAAGGCCTCCTCTATCGGAGGAATTTCACTGCGGTCCTCGGCATTGATGCAGACGCCCTGGAAGGCGGCGAGGCGCCGGGAATAGTGATCGCGCACCAGAAGCAGCAGGCCGCAATGCGCGCAGGTGGCGGGCTGCGTCGTCACATTCTCGGTGATGCCCTTGCAATGGACGCACTGCATGCGCCGTGCCAGCGAGCCGCGATGTTCTGTTTGCATCGAGGTGTGGTCGATGCCGGCTTCCAGCGCCACCTGCATGGCTTGGCCGATCAGGCCTTCGGTGCCGGCGAGGTAGAGGCGCAGGCCCATATGGGCGTTGGCCAAGGTATGCCTGAGCCTCGGCAGCAGGCTGGCGAAGGACGGCGCCTGGTGAAACTGCGCCGGCTTCAGCGCCTCGAGGGCGGCGACATGCTTGCCATCGGGACCGGGGATGAAGACGATCTCGGCATCGTCGAAAAACCCGGCCGGGGCTCTTGCGGCCATGTCTGAAATAGCGAGCGCACCTTCGGCATCAGCGATGAAAAGATGGTGTTTGCCGGGCTGCGGAGAAAGCGTTCCGTAGACCGGCCGGCTGATGATGCTTTTGGCTGCCATTTACGTCTTCGTGCCTCGAACCCCTCGCTGTTGATTGTGCCTCAGCCTTTCGCCGTGCGCTTGGTCTTCTTGGGATCATCGAACGGCAATGGCTGCGCCGTCGCCTTGATCGATCCGCTCTTGTTGCGGATCTCGAGCCTGGTGTCCTTGACGGCGCAGTCGACGTCGAGCCGGGCGATGCCCATCGATTTCTCGACCAGCGGCGAATACATGGCGCATGTCACCACACCGACCTTTTTGCCGTCGCGATAGACCGGCGCGCCCTCGTCCGCCGGCTCCTTGCCGTCGAGCAGCACGCCATAGATCTTGAAGCGCTCCCTGCCCTTCAGGCGATAGTGCTCCTCGGCGCCGCGAAAACCGGTTTTGCCGGGGCTGACGGTAAAGTCGAGGCCGAGTTCCCACAGCGTATCGCCGGGGCCCTCGTTCTCGAACGGATATTTTTGCGAATTGTCGTAGGGGTAGAAGAGCAGATAACTTTCGACCCGCAGCATGTCGAGCGTGGTGAAGCGGCAGGGAATGATGCCGGCGCTCTTGCCCTCCTCGAGGATCCTGTCCCAGATCGTGCCGGCATCCTGGCCACGGCAGAAGATCTCGTAGCCGCGCTCGCCGGTGTAGCCGGTGCGGGAAATCATCACCGGAAAACCGAACAGCTGCGTCTGCATGTGATGGAAGTAGTTGAGATCGCGGATGCCCGGAACATGCTTGGCGAGATAGTCGACCGCGGCCGGCCCCTGCAGCGACAGATCATGCAGATTGTCGTCGAAGCGCAGCGACACGTCCCTGCCCATCGCGGCGCGCTGCAATTCCTCATGGCCGGTGCCCGAGCCGTGCACCACCATCCAGGCGTTCGGACCGGTACGGTAGAGGATGCAGTCGTCGGTAAACTTTCCCGCCTCGTTCAGCATGCAGGCATAGGCCGATTTGCCGGGATAGATCTTTTCGACATCGCGCGTGGTGGCAAGATCGATAAGATGCGAGGCGTGCGGCCCGGTGATGTGGACCTTCTTGAGGCCCGACACATCCATCAGCCCAGCCTTGGTGCGGATGGCGATGTATTCCTCGTCGGCGTCCTTGTCGTAGGTCCAGGCGGTCCCCATGCCGCTCCAGTCTTCGAGCTTCGAACCCAGCGCGCGATGGCGATCCGCCAGGGTCGAAAATCTCCAGGATGCCGTCATCCGCTCGTCCTCCGTTCAAAAATCCATTGTTCCCTGCTCCTTAGCGCGGAGGCCGGAGCTTTGGGTTGAATATTGACCGCAAACGCGGGAGAGCCGCAATCCCCTGAATGCAAATAATTTCATTGTCAGGCAAAATCGATCGCCTCAACCAAACGGTTAACTCTGCGTAAATTGGTCTTGACAATTGCCGAAATCGGCCTGAATTTATGAAAAAAATTTCACTCTCTTGAAAGAGAGCGGTGCGCGGAGGGTTCGAGACCGTTCGCCGGAAAAAGGGGAAAACCGATGTCAGACCTGCAACAGCGCATCGAGGCGCTGTATCGTTCCGACTTGCGCGGATCCGCGCTGCTGATCATCTGCCTATGGGCGACGATCCTCTTCGTCCTCTTCATGACCTGGCCATACATTCCGCATGGCGGCATCAAGGCCGTCGTCGCGATTGCCGCCGCCGCCGTGCTGATCTTCAACACCGCCGCCATCCTGGCGATGGTCAAACACTACAAGGAAGACAAGGAATTCATCTACGGGCTCGACATCAAGAACGCCGACGCGGCCCGCAACAGCAACTCCTGAGGATCAAGAACATGCCGCGCTACACGCCGCCGGAGCAGAGCAAGGCCGGGCAAGTCTTCGATATCGCTGTCGTTGTGGTCGCTATCTTCGTGGCCTTGTGGCTGCCGCTGAAGCTCGGCCTTGCCGGTGCCGCGAAATCCATCGACGCGCTCGACGCCAAGACATGGGAAGCGCTCGGCCAGAATCCGACCATGGCTTCAATCTGGGAAAAGCTCGGCTATACGCCGGAGACCGCGCACGACATCATCCAGAACCGCTTTCACTACATCATCGACTGGCCGACGCTGATCGTCATGGCAGCGGTCCTGATCGGCTATTTCGTGTTCTTGTTCCGGGCATCCGACCGCGAATATCGCGATGTCATCAACGAGAAGTTCGACGACAAATAAAAGTTTCGACGACGAGCAATCGGGGGCACGATCATGTGGGTGGCACTCTCTTACGCATGCTGGGGCATCTCGATCGTGCTCGCGCTGTGGATGCTTTACGACTGGTTCAAGGTCGATACGACCTACTCCGAGGACGTTCTGACCTCGTCGCGCGAAGGCGAGCTTGAAGCCGTCTCCGAAAAACACCGTATCTGAGTGGGGATTGATCGATGACCGCCGCGGTTGAGAATACCATCACCACCACCATTCACGGCGACCGGGTATCGCTGCTGAGGGTACTCGGCCCGGCCCATGTCTGGGCGCTCGGCGTCGGCATCGTCCTGGTCGGCGAATTCACCGGCTGGAACTTCTCCGCCGACAAGGGCGGCGCGCTGGCAGCCTTGATCGTCTGCTGGGTGGTCGGGCTGCTCTACACCTCGGTCGCCATGATCGATTCCGAGGTGACGTCGACGGTCGCCGCCGCCGGCGGCCAGTATGCGCAGGCCAAGCACATCGTCGGACCGCTGATGGCCTTCAACGTCGCGCTGTTCCTGGTCTTTGCCTATACGATGCTGGAAGTGTCCGATGCCATCCTGCTTGGCGACACCATCGTCGCCAAGGCCGGCGTCGAAGGGCTCACCCACAATTCCTTCATCGCCGCCACCATCGTGGTGCTGGCATGGCTGAACTACCGCGGCGTGCTGATGACGCTCAACGTCAATTTCGTCATCACCGCGATCGCCTATATCTCGATCGTCATCCTTTTCTTCTCGGTCAGCCCGTGGACTCAAGGGGCGGTGCTGAAGCTCAACGAGCTGGTCACGCCCGGCAATGCGCTGCCCTATGGCTGGATCGGCGTCATCGCCGCCTTCCAGTTCGGCATCTGGTATTATCTCGGCATCGAAGGCACGACGCAGGCCGCCGAGGAAGTGCGCTCGCCAGCCCGCTCGCTGCCCTACGGAACGATGGCCGGCATGATCACGCTTCTGATCGCGGCCGCCATGACCTGGTATGTCTGCGCCTCGCTGATGCCTTGGGAATATCTCGGCATCACCTATTACCCGCTATGGGACGCGGGCAAGCTGACCGGCAGCCCGCTGCTGGAAAATCTGTTGTTCGTCGCCACGCTGCTTGCCGCGCTGGCATCGGCTAATGGCTGCATCAATGACGCAGCGCGCGCGTGGTTCTCGCTTGGCCGCGACCGCTATCTGCCGAGCTGGTTCTCGGCCGTGCATCCGAAATACCGTACACCCTACCGTTCGATCCTGTTCCTGCTGCCGATCGCGCTGGCCTTCGCCTTCATCGCCGACCTCAACCAGGCGATCACCTTCTCGATCCTGTCGGGCGTGCTGCAATACACTTTCATGAGCATCAACATCATGATGTTCCGCAAGAAGTGGCCGCTTGGCTCGATCCGCCGCGGCTACACCCACCCCTTCCATCCGCTGCCGGCGATCGTGCTGTTCTGCCTGTGCGTGGTGACCTTCTTCGCCATCTTCCTCGGCTTCGGCTCGCAGCTGATCGCCATGGTCGCCTTCTACTTCCTGATCTCGCTGTGGTTCCATTTCTACCGCTACAAATTCGTGCGGCGCGGCGAACAGTTCACCATGCCGTGGCCAAAACCGCAGGGCTATTGATGGGAGAAGGTCCGTCCGGATCCCGGGCGGACCTGGCATGACAACATGTCCGAGGTGACGTCAGCACTGCTCGCCGGGGTAATTGTCCTGGCTCTCGTCCTTCACCTTGCGTGGCTGGCGCGCCGCAGCCGCAAGAGAGATTTAGCGACGCTCGCCGGCGAAGAGGCCCGCGTTCGCGCCGTCATTGCCGACGCGGCCAATGTCTCGGACGGCACCGTCGGCGTCATCACCTGGGAAGGCTCGTGGAACGGCCAGCGCGTTCAGCTGCGCACCATTGTCGATACGCTGGCGACAAGAAAGCTGCCGGCGCGCTGGCTCAGCGTCTCGCTCACAGAAATGGTCGCGGTTCCAGCCATTTTCGACATGATGATGCGGCCGGGCTCGCCGACGACGTTCTCCAATTTCGATCACCTCGAGCATACGCTGCCCAAGGCTCCTGGATTTCCAGCCGAGGCAATCCTGCGCACCGACAAGAGAGGCGCGCGTTTTCCGCAGAGCCTCATCGCCAGCCATATCGAGATCTTCACCGAAGGACGCGCCAAGGAATTGCTGATCACGCCGAACGGGGTGCGCATCGTCTGGCTGCTGGCCGAGGCCGAGCGGGCCCGTTACGGTGTTTTCCGGCAAGCCGAATTTGGCGGCACGGCACTCGATCCGGCGCTGATCGAAAGGCTGCTGGTGTCGATGTCGGCGCTTCGCGATGCCATCAACAGACATGAACGGCAGGCCGCATGACCGACTCCACCACCATTTCCGCCCCGACCAATCCCTACCTTGTTCTCGGCGCCGCAATCCTGTTGCCGGCAAGTGGACATGTCATTCTCGGCGTGCCGGTGCGTGGCCTGCAGTTTCTCTTCTTCATGGTGATCCTGGCGTGGGTGACCGCCAAGATCGCGCCGCCCGACGCCAGCTTCATCGGCCGCCATGCCGGCGGTGTCCTGATCTACGCGCTGTCCATCCTCGACGCCTACAAGCTCGCCCGGGTCCGCCATGCGCTTTGGGTTCACAAGACCCGCGACAGAGGCGATGACCCACAAGGCGGCATTGCGCCGCATATGTAACTAGAGGAAAATTTTTTTCATACGATTGAATTTAGGACATTCATTCGATACATCATTTCGGAGCCACAAACGTCGGGAGGCTGACATGTGCGGAATCGTCGGACTTTTCTTGAAGGACAAGGCGCTGGAGCCGAAGCTCGGCGCCATGCTGTCGGAAATGCTGGTCTCGCTCAGTGATCGCGGCCCCGACAGCGCAGGCATTGCAATCTATGGCGCGCCGTCAGGCAACGAGGCCAAGATCACCATCCAGTCAGCCAAGCCGGAACACGATTTCCGCGGCCTTGAAGCCGACCTTGCCAAGGCTATCGGCGCGCCGGTGAAAATCGCCGTGAAATCGACTCACGCCGTCGTCAGGACCGAGCCCGCCAAGATCGACCAAGCACGCGAGGCCATCCAGGCCCTGCGTCCCGATATTCGCATCATGGGCGCCGGCGACGTCGTCGAGATCTACAAGGAAGTCGGCCTGCCGGAAGCGGTCGTCGACCGCTTCGACGTCCGCAAGATGACCGGCACGCATGGCATCGGCCACACCCGCATGGCGACGGAATCGGCGGTGACGACGATGGGCGCGCACCCATTCTCGACCGGCGCCGACCAGTGCCTGGTGCACAATGGCTCGCTGTCCAACCACAACAATGTCCGCCGCGAGCTGATCCGCGAAGGCATGAAATTCGAGACCGAGAACGATACCGAGGTGGCGGCCGCCTATCTCTCATCGCAGATGGCGCATGGCAAGAACCTGGGCGAGGCGCTGGAGGGCACGCTCTCCGACCTCGACGGCTTCTTCACCTTCGTCGTCGGCACCAAGAACGGCTTTGGCGTGGTACGCGATCCGATCGCCTGCAAGCCCGCCGTGATGGCCGAGACCGACCAGTATGTCGCCTTCGGTTCGGAATATCGCGCGCTGACCAAACTGCCCGGCATAGACAATGCGAGGGTCTGGGAACCGGAACCCGCAACCGTCTATTTCTGGGAGCATTGAATTCATGCCGGCAATTAACCTTTCAAAGACGGCGGCGAGCGACCACGCCTCTCGGGTGTTCGACCTCGACCAGATGTCGCTGCGCGAGCTCAACCAGGCGCTGCACAATCTGGCTCCCGGCTCGAACGAGACCGCCTGGGAAGTGTTGAACCCGAAAGGCAGCCATTCCGTCGCCGTCGGCGTCGATCAGCCTGTCACCATCGATGTGCGCGGCAGCGTCGGCTACTATTGCGGCGGTATGAACTCCGGCAGCGCCATCACCGTGCATGGCTCGGCCGGCCCCGGCGTCGGCGAGAACATGATGTCGGGCTCGATCACCATCAAGGGCGATGCCAGCCAGTATGCCGGCGCCACCGGCAAGGGTGGCCTGCTGGTCATCGAGGGCAACGCCTCGTCGCGCTGCGGCATCTCGATGAAGGGCATCGACATCGTCGTGCATGGCAATATCGGCCACATGTCGGCCTTCATGGCACAATCAGGCAATCTGGTGGTGCTGGGCGATGCCGGCGACGCGCTGGGCGATTCCATCTACGAGGCGCGCCTGTTCGTGCGCGGCAACGTCGGCAGCCTGGGCGCCGACTGCATCGCCAAGGAGATGCGGCCCGAACATCTGCAATTGCTGCAGGGGCTGCTCGACCGCGCCGGCATCACCGGCGTCAAGCCGTCTGAGTTCAAGCGCTATGGCTCGGCGCGCACCCTCTACAATTTCAATATCGACAACGCCGACGCGTATTGAGGCAGCATGACCTATCGCAACCCGCCGACGACGCCGCGCAAATCCGCGACCTTCGACGACTACACGCTTTCCGAAATCCGCCGCGCCGCGGCGACCGGCATCTATGACATCCGTGGCGCCGGCGCCAAGCGCAAGCTGCCGCATTTCGACGATCTCCTGTTCCTTGGCGCCTCGATCTCGCGCTATCCGCTCGAAGGCTATCGCGAACGCTGCGACACCAGCGTGGTGCTGGGTTCGCGTCATGCCAAGAAGCCGATCGAACTGAAAATCCCGATCACCATCGCCGGCATGAGCTTCGGCTCGCTGTCGGGTCCAGCCAAGGAGGCGCTCGGGCGCGGCGCAACACTGTCCGGCACCTCGACCACGACCGGCGACGGCGGCATGACCGAGGAGGAGCGCGGCCATTCCAAGCAGCTGGTCTATCAATATCTGCCGTCGCGTTACGGCATGAACCTGCGCGACCTGCGTCGCGCCGACGCGATCGAAGTCGTGGTCGGCCAAGGCGCCAAGCCGGGCGGCGGCGGCATGCTGCTTGGCCAGAAGATTTCCGATCGCGTCGCCGAGATGCGCACGCTGCCCAAAGGCATCGACCAGCGTTCGGCCTCGCGCCACCCCGACTGGACGGGCCCGGACGATCTCGAGATCAAGATCCTGGAATTGCGCGAAATCACCGACTGGGAAAAACCGATCTACGTCAAGGTCGGCGGCGCCCGGCCCTATTACGATACAGCGCTTGCGGTGAAGGCCGGCGCCGATGTCGTCGTGGTCGACGGCATGCAGGGCGGCACCGCGGCAACCCAGGAAGTGTTCATCGAAAATGTCGGCCAGCCGACGCTTGCCTGCATCAGGCCGGCGGTACAGGCGCTGCAGGATCTCGGCATGCACCGCAAGGTGCAGCTGATCGTCTCGGGCGGCATCCGCAACGGCGCCGATGTCGCCAAGGCGCTCGCATTGGGCGTCGATGCGGTCTCGATCGGCACGGCAGCGCTTGTCGCGCTCGGCGACAATGATCCGCGCTGGGAGGCGGAGTACAACGAACTCGGCACGACGGCCGGCGCCTATGACGACTGGCATGAGGGTCGCGACCCGGCCGGCATCACCACGCAGGACCCGGAACTGATGAAGCGGGTCGATCCGGTGGCCGCCGGCCGTCGGCTGGCGAACTACCTCAAGGTGATGACGCTCGAGGCCCAGACCATCGCCCGCGCCTGCGGCAAGAACAGCCTGCACAATCTCGAACCCGAGGACCTCGTTGCACTGACGATCGAGGCAGCCGCCATGGCCGGCGTGCCGCTGGCCGGCACCAACTGGATACCGGGGAAGAACGGCTTCTAATCAACGAAGGGCCGAAGGCCCTATGCTCTAGGGCCAACAATCGACAAAATGGGGAACTTCCGTGACAGCTGATCTTGCAGAATTCGCAAGGGCGAAAAACGTCAAATATTTCATGATTTCCTACACTGACCTGTTCAGTGGGCAGCGCGCCAAGCTGGTGCCGGCGCAGGCAATCGCCGACATGCAGAAGGATGGCGCCGGCTTTGCCGGGTTCGCCACATGGCTCGACCTGACGCCGGCGCATCCCGACATGCTGGCGGTTCCCGATCCCGCCTCGGTGATCCAGCTGCCGTGGAAGCCCGAAGTCGCCTGGGTCGCCGCCAACTGCATCATGGACGACAAGCAGGTCGACCAGGCGCCGCGCAACACACTGAAGCGATTGATCGCCGAGGCCGCCAGCGACGGCATGCATGTGAAGACCGGCGTCGAGGCCGAGTTCTTCCTGATCTCGCCCGACGGTAAAACGATTTCCGACGAATACGATACCGCGTCAAAACCCTGCTACGACCAGCAAGCGGTGATGCGGCGCTATGATGTCATTGCCGAGATCTGCGATCACATGCTGGCGCTCGGCTGGGGCGCCTACCAGAACGATCACGAGGATGCCAACGGCCAGTTCGAGATGAATTGGGCCTTCGACGATGCGCTGGCGACCGCCGACAAGCACTCCTTCTTCAAGTTCATGGTCAAGTCGATCGCGGAAAAGCACGGCCTGCGCGCGACCTTCATGCCAAAGCCCTTCCAGGGGCTGACCGGCAATGGCTGCCATGCACATATCTCGGTGTGGGACGAGACCGGCAAGACCAATGTGTTCGCCGACAATTCGATGGAACTCGGCCTGTCGGCCAAGGGCAAAAACTTCCTCGGCGGCATCATGAAGCACGCCTCGGCGCTTGCCGCGATCACCAATCCGACGGTCAATTCCTACAAGCGCATCAACGCGCCGCGCACCATCTCGGGCGCGACCTGGGCGCCGAACACGGTGACCTGGACCGGCAACAACCGCACCCACATGGTGCGCGTGCCGGGACCCGGCCGCTTCGAACTGCGCCTGCCCGACGGCGCGGCCAACCCCTATTTGCTGCAAGCCGTCATCATCGCCGCCGGTCTCGACGGCATCCGCTCCAAGGCCGATCCGGGCAAACGCTACGACATCGACATGTACCAGCTCGGCCATACCGTCACGGACGCACCGAAGCTGCCGCTCAACCTGCTCGACGCGCTGCGCGAGTTCGACAACGACAAATCGCTCAAGGCGGCGCTGGGTGAGGAATTTTCGTCGGCATACCTAAAGCTGAAGCATCAGGAATGGAATTCCTATGCTTCGCACTTCACGCAATGGGAGCGCGACCACACGCTGGATATCTAGAAGCATCGGACCGAAAAGTGTGAAGCGGTTTTCGGGTAAATCCGATGCGTCAAAAAGAATCCGGCGTAGGGCGAGCGGCCTTGGAATGACGCAATGAAATACTCGATCTTCTCGCTCGCCCGCGCCGCCCTCTCCGGCCACAAGAACTGGCAGCGCACATGGCGCGATGCCACGCCGAAGGATCGCTACGACGTGGTGATCATCGGCGGCGGCGGCCATGGCCTTGCGACCGCATGGTTCCTTGCCAGCGAATACGGCATCAGGAATGTCGCCGTGCTCGAAAAGGGGTGGATCGGCTCCGGCAATGCCGGCCGCAACACCACCATCATCCGCTCCAATTACGGCCTGCCCGGGAATACCGGCTTCTACGAATTGTCGATGAAGCTGTGGGAGCGGATGGAGCAGGACCTCAACTACAACACGATGGTCAGCCAGCGCGGCGTCATCAACCTCTACCATTCCGACGCACAGCGCGACGCCTATGCGCGGCGCGGCAACACCATGCGCATCAACGGTATCGATGCCGAACTGCTCGACCTCGCCGCGGTCAAGAAGATGATCCCGTTCCTGAATTACGACAATGCGCGTTTTCCCGTGCAGGGCGGATTGCTGCAGCGGCGCGGCGGCACGGCACGGCACGACGCCGTGGTCTGGGGCTATGCCCATGCGGCAAGCGCGCTCGGCGTCGATATCATCCAGAACTGCGAGGTGACAGGCTTCGTCCGTGACGCCAACGGCAAGGTGACCGGCGTCGAGACCTCGCGCGGCAAGATTGGCGCCGGCAAGGTCGGCATGGCGGTGGCTGGTTCCTCCTCGCGCGTCGCGGCGATGGCCGGCTTGCGCCTGCCGATCGAAAGCCATGTGCTGCAGGCCTTCGTCTCCGAGGCGATCAAGCCGCTCATCCCGGGTGTCATGACCTTCGGCGCCGGCCATTTCTATGTCAGCCAGTCGGACAAGGGCGGGCTGGTCTTCGGCGGCGACATCGATGGCTATAATTCCTACGCCCAGCGCGGCAACCTGCCGGTCATGGAGGATGTCTGCGAGGGCGGCATGGCGCTGATGCCGATGATCGGCCGCGTGCGCCTGCTGCGCCAGTGGGGCGGCATCATGGACATGTCGATGGACGGTTCGCCGATCATCGACAAGACGCCGGTGGACGGGCTCTATCTCAATGCAGGCTGGTGCTATGGCGGCTTCAAGGCGACGCCCGGCTCGGGCTTCGTCTTTGCGCACCTCCTGGCTCGCGAAGAATCCCACAAGGAGGCGGCACGGTTCCGCCTCGACCGGTTCCGGACCGGTGCCGTGATAGACGAAAAGGGCCAGGGCGCCCAACCGAACCTTCACTGAGAACGGTCACATGCGTATTGTCTGTCCCTTCTGCGGTGAACGCGAACTCGGCGAGTTCACTTATCTCGGCGATGCCAAGCCGGTGCGCCCAGCGGCCGGCGCTTCGGAAGACGAGGTCTTCGACTACGTCTATCTGCGTGACAACATCGCCGGTGATACCAGCGAACACTGGTACCACGGCGGTGGCTGCCGGGCCTGGCTGAAGATCACCCGCAACACGCTGACGCACGAGATTTCGGCCGTGGAGCCGACGGCGGGTGTTGGTGCGAGGCAGGTTGGGAAATGAGCTATTCTCGCCACTTCAGTGCTGCCCCTCACCTGCCTGCCGGCATCCTCTCCCCGTATAGGGACGGGGAGAGGGGCGCTCTCGCCAATGCTTTCGCCAATCACCGGCGTTACAAGAAGGGAGCCGGCATAGCGGCCAGCCCCCTTCTCCCCGTCCCTATACGGGGAGAAGTGCCCGGCAGGGTGATGAGGGGCAGCGCTGGCCTTCGCCATGACATCAAATCGATGAGAGGCTGAACATCGTGACCTCTCAAGCCCATCGCCTCGCATCCGGCGGCCTCATCGACCGCTCGGCGTCGCTGCATTTTCGCTTCGACGGGAAGAGCTTTTCCGGCTTCCAGGGCGACACGCTGGCCTCGGCGCTGGTCGCCAATGGCGTCAAGCTGGTCGGCCGCTCGTTCAAATATCACCGCCCGCGCGGCATCCTGACTGCAGGTTCGGAAGAGCCCAACGCACTGGTCGAACTGCGCACCGGCGCACGCCGCGAACCGAACACCAAGGCAACGACGGCCGAGCTCTATGAAGGGCTCGAGGCCGCCAGCCAGAACCGCTGGCCGTCGCTGCGCCATGATGTGATGTCGGTGAACCAATTGTTCGCGCCGATCTTCGTCGCCGGCTTCTACTACAAGACCTTCATGTGGCCGGCCAAGTTCTGGGAAGCGATCTACGAGCCAGCGATCCGCCGCGCCGCCGGCCTTGGACGCGCCGCCGGCATTGCCGATCCCGACCACTACGACAAGGCCTGGGCGCATTGCGACGTGCTGATCGCCGGTTCCGGCCCGACCGGCCTGGCGGCGGCACTGGCTGCCGGCCGCGCTGGTGCCCGCGTCATCCTGTGCGAAGAGGATTTCGTCCCTGGCGGCCGCCTGCTGTCGGATGGCGGCACGATCGATGGCATGCCGGCGGCCGAGTGGCTGTCGAAGACGCTGGCGGAATTGGCCGACATGCCCGACGTCCGCATCATGACCCGCACGACACCGTTCGGCGTCTATGACGGCGGCACCTATGGCGCGATCGAGCGGGTCAACGATCATCTGCCCTCGCCGCCGCAGCATGAGGTGCGCCAGCGCTTGTGGCGGATCGTGGCCAAGCGCTGTGTCGTCGCCGCAGGCGCCATCGAACGGCCGATCGTCTTTGCCGGCAATGACACGCCGGGCGTGATGATGGCCTCCGCGATGCGGACCTATGTCACGCGCTACGCGGCAGCACCGGCAAAGCGCATCGCGCTGTTCACCAACAATGAGGATGGCTGGCGCACGGTCGAGGCGGCTCTCGGCGCCGGACTGCAGATCGCGGCGGTGATCGACGCGCGGGCCGATGTATCTCCGGCCCACCGTTCGTTGGCATCCAAGGGCGGCTTCCCGGTGCTGCATGGCGCCGTCAGCGGCATCGACGGCGGCAAGGATGGCGTGCGGAAAATCGCGGTGTCGCTGACCGGCGGCGCGCGCGCCGAGGTCGAGGCGGACGGGCTCGCTGTTTCCGGCGGCTGGAACCCGGCGGTCGGGCTGACCTCCTATCATCGCGGCCGGCCGAAATGGCGCGATGACATTGCTGCCTTCGTACCCGATGGCGCGCCTCCCGGCATGGTCGCCGCTGGCGCCGCTGCCGGCGCCTTCGGGCTCGGGGCCTGCCTGGCAGAAGGGTTCGCCGCTGGTGCAACAGCCGCGCTCGACGCCGGGCGCAGCGGCAAGCCAGGCTACGCGCCGATCGGCGACGACGAGGCTTTCTCGCTGACACCGCTCTGGCACGTTAACGGCAAGGGCAAGGCGTTTGTCGACCAGCAGCACGATGTCACGGCCTCAGACATCGAACTCGCCCAGCGCGAAGGGTTCGAATCTGTCGAGCACCTGAAGCGCTACACCACGCTCGGCATGGCGACCGACCAGGGCAAGACCTCCAACGTCGCCGGCCTTGCCATTATGGCAGCGGTGAGCGGCCGATCCATTCCCGAGACCGGCACGACGATCTACAGGCCGCCTTACGTGCCCGTCGCCATCGGCGCCTTCGCTGGCCATCACCGTGACGAGACTTTCCACGCGACGCGGCTGACGCCGTCGCATCACTGGGCCGCCGAACAGGGCGCCATCTTCGTCGACACCGGCCTCTGGAAGCGCGCGCAATGGTATCCCCGCGCCGGCGAGAAGGACTGGCTGGAATCGGTGACCCGCGAGGTCAAGGCCGTGCGCTCGGGCGTCGGCTTCTGCGATGTCTCGACGCTCGGCAAGATCGACGTGCATGGCCCGGATGCCGGCGCCTTCCTCGACCGCGTCTACATCAACACCTTCTCCAACCTCGCAGTCGGCAAGGCGCGCTACGGGCTGATGCTGCGCGAGGACGGCATCGTCTATGACGACGGTACCACGTCGCGGCTGGCTGAGGACCACTATTTCCTGACGACAACCACGGCCAAGGCCGGGCTGGTGATGCAGCATCTCGAATTCTGCCGACAGGTGCTGTTTCCCGAACTCGACGTCCAGTTGACGTCGGTGTCCGACCAATGGGCGCAGTTCTCGATTGCCGGACCGAAGACGCGAGACCTGCTCAGGGAAATCGTCGACCCCGCCGAAGACCTTTCCAACGATGGTTTTCCGTTCATGGGCGCGCGCGAAGTCCGCTTGCGCGGCGGCATCAAGGCGCGGCTGTTCCGCATCTCCTTCTCGGGCGAGATGGCATTCGAGATCTCCGTGCCGGCGCGCTTTGGCGAGGCCATGGCGCGCAATCTGATGCTGGCCGGCGCGCCGTTCGGCGTCACGCCTTACGGCACCGAAGCGCTTGGCGTGATGCGTGTCGAAAAGGGCCATGTCGCCGGACCGGAGCTGAGCGGCACGACGACCGCGGCCGATCTTGGCTTGGGCAAGATGATGTCGACCAAGAAGGATTTCATCGGCCGGGTGATGGCCGGCCGCGAGGCGCTGGTGGCGCCGGACCGGCAGGTCGTGGTCGGCATCAAGCCGACCGACAAGGCACGCCGGCTGCGCTCCGGCGCGCATATCATCCCGAATGGGCAGACACCGGGCCCCGGCAACGACCAGGGCTATGTTACTTCGGTCTGCTTCTCGCCAACACTGGACCAGTGGATCGGGCTCGGCCTGGTCGAACGCGGCCGCGAACGCATCGGCGAGATCGTCCATGCACATGACCCGCTGCGCGGCGAGGACTATGATGTCGAACTCTGCAATCCCGTCTTCTACGATCCGGATGGAGGGCGCCAGCGTGGTTGAGTTTTCCTGGGAGGTCCGCAGCCCGCTGGAGCATGCGCTTGTTGCCGGGCCGTATGGCGTGAAGGGCGAAGCCGGCGTGTCGCTGACCGAGATCCGCAATTTCGACTTGGTCCAGGTGATGGCGCGGCGCGGCAAGGCGGCGGAGCTGGCGAAGGATGCGAAGGCCCATTTTGGCGTCGCGGCCCCGACTGCGCCAACGGTTGTCCAGGCCTCGGACGCCACGCTAATCTGGTCGGGACCGGACCAGTTCTTCGTTCTGTCAAAGGGCGGCAAGCACACGACGCAGATGCTGGCACCGGCATTCTCCGGCTCCGCCTCGTTGTCGGAGCAATCGCATGCGCGGGTGTTGATCAGCATTTCTGGGGACAAGGCGCGGATGATGCTGGCGAAACTTTCGTCGATCGATTTATACCCAACCGCGTTCCCAGTTAGCGCGGCAGCCGCGACCTTGATGGACCACACCAGCGTCACGCTTTGGCGCGGCGCAGACCGGGCGGACGGGCTGGCGGTGTTCAACGTTCTGGTGTTCGCGACGTTTGCCGAGAGCTTGTGGCACACCATGCTGGATTCGGCTGCGGAATATGGCGTGGCGATCAAACATTCAGAGGAACTGGTGTAGCGTTTGTGAGCGGCTCTTCCTTCTCCCCCTGTGGGAGAAGGTGGATCGGCGCGATAGCGCCGAGACGGATGAGGGTGCTGCAGGGAACGCCAACGCCTCACTCCGCTGGAACACCCCTCATCCGTCGCCTTCGGCGACACCTTCTCCCGCAGGGGGAGAAGGGGGAGCTTTACGTCAGCTCCGCCTTGCCAAACGTGACGCCCCTGCTATTCTTACCGCTAAAATAATTTCACACACAGGCAAACTTGTTTCTCGAACCGCAAGGCTGAGATGAGCCAGTCGCCCTACCCCGCCATCGCCGCCGGACCGCCCAGGCCCAGCCTGATCCTGAGGCCGGGCCAGATCGCTCTGCCGCCGGGCATGGAGCGCTATACGATCCAGGGCAATGGCGCGGTGCTCATCGACATCGAGGCCGGCGACACGATCAGCGTGCGCAATGTCGAAGGCGGGCAGGCTTGCGAGCTGCTAGCCTGGGACAGCACCGGCGCGACCGATGCTGGTATCCTCGGTGAAAAATCCAACAGCAATGCCGCCGGCATCAAGGCACTGCTGGCCGGGGGCGATGACAGCCTCGCCTCCCTGCGTCGCGGGCTCGAGCGCCGCCAGGTGCAGCTTGATCAGCCCAAGGCGGTTCGCGTGTTCGGCGGCGCGACACCCGCAGGCACAGAGCAGGATTTTGCCGTCGCCCGCGATGGTGCGTTGCTGATTGCCGCGCCCGGGGGGCCGATGCTGGTCGATGGCCACGACACGGCAACACCTCTCACCGTCATCGTGCGTCGCGCCACCATCCGCCCCGCGGCGCGATCACAACTTGACGATCCGCTCGCCGATCCGGTGCTTGACCTTCGCGTCCATTCGGCGACGGCGGAATCCTATTTCGTTAGGGCTGGTGACTATCTGCAGATCATCGATGTCGACGGGCGCCAGTGCACCGACTTCCAGTGCTTTTCGGCGCGCAAGCTGGACAAGGGCGTCGACCAACCACTCGACGTGACGACCACGCGCACGCTGATGGGCACGAGCTATCCGATCCCCGGTCTGCATTCGAAATATTACGACCAGGACATGGAACCGCTTGTCGAGGTGGTCCAGGACACATGCGGTCGGCACGACGCCTTCGCGCTCGCCTGCGCCGCGAAATACTACGACGATATCGGCTACCCCGGGCACACCAATTGCTCCGAGAATTTCAACCGCGCGCTGGCCGACAAGGGCGTCAATCCCCGCGCGGGCTGGATGGCGATCAACTTCTTCTTCAACACGGCGATCGACACGCACGGCGTCATGGTGTCCGACGAGCCATGGTCGCGGCCCGGCGATTATGTCCTGCTCAGGGCGTTGACCGACATCGTCTGCGTCTCCTCCGCCTGCCCTGACGATACGACGCCGGCCAATGGCTGGGACCCGACCGACATCCACGTGCGGACCTATTCCGGCCAGCACAAATTCTCGCGAGCGATCGCCAGACGCATGACGCCCGATTCGGAACCCAAAATGACCCGCGAGACCGCCTTTCATTCGAGCTTCGCCAAGCACACCCGCGACTTCTCAGAATACAGGGGCTACTGGCTGGCCAATTCCTTCGCCAAGGAAGGGCCGATCGCCGAATACTGGGCCTGTCGCCAGGACGCGGTGATCATGGACCTGTCGCCGTTGCGCAAGTTCGAGGTCACCGGCCCGGACTCCGAAGCGCTGCTGCAATACACGCTGACCCGCGACGTCAAGAAACTCGGCGTCGGCCAGGTCGTCTATTCGGCGATGTGCTACGAGCATGGCGGCATGATCGACGACGGCACGCTGCTCAGGCTCGGCAAGGACAATTTCCGCTGGGTCGGGGGCGATGATCTGTCCGGCGAATGGCTGCGCGAGACGGCGAAAAAACTCGGCCTCAACGTGCTGGTGCGCTCGTCGACAGACCAGATGCACAATGTCGCCGTGCAAGGGCCGAAGAGCCGCGACATCCTTCGTGAGGTGATCTGGACCTCGCCGCTGCAGCCGTCGATCGACGAACTGGAATGGTTCCGCTTCGCTGTCGCCCGCATCGGCGGCGGCAACGGCATTCCGGTCGTCGTCTCGCGCACCGGCTACACCGGCGAACTCGGCTACGAGATCTGGTGCCATCCGCGCGACGCCGAGAAAGTGTTCGACGCCATCTGGGAAGCCGGCCAGCCGCATGGGTTGAAACCGATGGGGCTGCAGGCGCTTGACATGGTGCGCATCGAGGCCGGGCTGATCTTCGCCGGTTACGAATTCTCGGACCAGACAGACCCCTTCGAGGCGGGCATCGGCTTTACCGTGCCGCTGAAGACCAAGACCGACGACTTCATCGGCCGCGAGGCGCTGATCCGGCGCAAGGAAAACCCGCAGAACAAACTGGTCGGGCTCGACATCGACAGCAATGTCGCGGTCGGTCATGGCGACTGCGTCCATGTCGGCCGCGCCCAGATCGGTGTCGTCACATCGGGCATGCGCTCGCCGGTGCTGAACAAGAACATCGCGCTGGCGCGGCTCGACGTCACCCATGCCGCGGTTGGCACTGAGGTCGAGATCGGCAAGCTCGACGGCCACGCCAAGCGGCTGCCGGCGCGTGTCGTTGCCTTCGCCCATTACGATCCGCAGAAGACCAGACCGCGCTCCTGAGCATTGCGACCCTTGCCTTCTCCCCCTTTGTGGGAGAAGGCAGGAGCCTGTTTCGCAAGCGTGATGTGCACGGTTTCACAAAACGCTTGACGTGAAAGCGTGCCGGATCAATCTTCACTCTTAAGAAAAAAATACGACTGAGTGGAAACACCGCAGTCGTGCGATCATTGTGCCGGGGAGCAAGCTTCGCAGAGCCGAGGCATCGCCGGCGGGGAACACTTACAAAAAGGGGAAGTCACTGACATGAGCACCATAAGTACGGTCCTGGACCAGCCTGCCGAAAGCAAGCTGCTCAGGCATATCGACTGGCGCGGCGCCTTCTGGGTGGCGAGCGGCGTTCCGGCGCTGGTCCTGTTTTCGATCGGCGGCATCGCCGGCACGACCGGGACGCTGGCCTTCCTGATCTGGACGGTGTCCATGATCATGGGCTTCCTGCAATCCTTCACCTATGCCGAGATTGCCGGCCTGTTCCCGAACAAGTCGGGCGGCGCCTCGATCTACGGCGCCACGGCCTGGCTGCGCTATTCCAAGTTCATCGCGCCGCTGTCGGTGTGGTGCAACTGGTTCGCCTGGTCGCCGGTGCTGTCGCTCGGCTGCTCGATCGCCGCCGCCTATATCCTCAACGCGCTGGCGCCGGTGCCGCTGTTCACCGAGACCTCGGCGGAAGTCGTCGCCTATATCGCAGCGCATGCCGGAACGGCACCCGCTGACGCCGTCACCGCGGTGACGGCCGCCGCGACGCCCGCAATTCGCAACTGGACGCTGTACAGCCACACGCTCGGCCCGGTCTCCTTCACCTTCAATGCCACCTTCTTCATCGGCGCGGTGCTGATGCTGATCATCTTCTCGATCCAGCATCGCGGCATCCTGGGTACCGCCAATGTGCAGAAGTATATCGGCCTGCTGGTCATCGTCCCGATGCTCATCGTCGGCGTCGTGCCGATCTTCACCGGGCAGATCAACTGGGCGAACTTCTCGCCGCTGGTGCCGCTGGCGGCCGCCTACGCGCCCGAGCCCGGCGCGTGGAATATCGCCGGCTGGACACTGGTGCTGGGCGGCATGTTCATCGCCGCCTGGTCGACCTACGGCTTCGAGACCGCCGTCTGCTACACATCCGAGTTCAAGAACCCGGGCACCGACACGTTCAAGGCGATCTTCTATTCCGGCCTGCTCTGCATGCTTCTGTTCATCCTCGTGCCGTTCACCTTCCAGGGCGTGCTGGGCCTGAACGGCATGCTGGCAACGCCGATCGTCGACGGCTCCGGCGTGGCCGACGCGCTGGCCGGCATGGTCGGTGGTGGCGCGCTGATCCACAGCCTGTTGGTGATGCTGATGATCCTGGCGCTGGTGCTGTGCATCATGACGGCGATGGCTGGCTCCTCGCGCACGCTCTACCAGGGCTCGGTCGATGGCTGGTTGCCGCGCTATCTCAGCCACGTCAACGAGCACGGCGCGCCGACGCGAGCCATGTGGACCGATCTCGTCTTCAACCTGATCGTACTGGCGATCGCCTCGGCCGACGCGACGAGCTTCTTCTTCATCCTCGCCGTGTCGAACTGCGGCTACATCATCTTCAACTTCCTCAACCTCAATGCCGGCTGGATCCACCGCATCGACAACGGCCATATCGCGCGCCCCTGGAAGGCGCCGAGTTGGCTGCTGGGGATCGGGGCAATCTTCGCCTACGTCAACGCGATCTTCATGGGCGCCGGCGCCAAGGTGTGGAACCCGATGGCGCTGTGGGCCGGTCTGATCACCGCGGCCTTGATCATCCCGGTGTTCTGCTTCCGCCACTACATCCAGGACGGCGGCAAGTTCCCCGACCACATGCTGGCCGATCTCGGCATGAGTTCGGCCGATCTCAAGGTCAGGAAAGCGGGCATGCTGCCCTATTTGACGCTGGTCGCAGGCGTGGTGGTTATGCTTCTCGCCAACTGGTGGTTTATCATCTGACGCGTTGACTTGACGTGAAACGGGCGCGCTCTGGCGCGCCCGTTTCATTTCGACCCCCAGCTGACGTCAGCCGGCCTTGCGGGCCGCGGCTTTCGTGCCCTCGAAGAACTGGTTGGACGGCCGCTTCAGGCCGAGATTCTCGCGCAGCGTCGATCCCTCATACTCGCGCCTGAAAATGCCGCGCCGCTGCAACTCGGGCACCACCTTCTCGACGAAATCGTCGAGCCCGGCGGGCAGATAGGGAAACATGATGTTGAAGCCGTCCGACCCCTCGGCGACCAGCCATTCCTCCATCTCGTCGGCAATGGTTTGCGGCGTGCCGACGAAGGCAAGGCCGGAATAACCACCCAGTCTTTGGGCAAGCTGGCGCACGGTCAGGTTTTCCGTGCGTGCCAGCTCGATGACGCGTTCGCGACCGCTTCTGCTCGCGTTGGTCTCGGGAATTTCGGGCAGGGCTGCGTCGGGATCGAAGCCGGATGCATCATGCCCGAGAGCGATCGACAGCGAGGCGATGCCGCTCTCGTAATAGACCAGACTGTCAAGTTTGGCGCGCTTGTCCCGCGCTTCCTCGACGCTGTCGCCAACGATGACGAAGGCGCCGGGCAGGATCTTGATGTCGTCGCGCGAGCGGCCGAGTTTTTCCGCCCGGCTTTTGACATCGGCAAAGAAGCGCTGCCCCGTGGGGAGATCACTATGCGCGGCGAAAATCACCTCGGCCGTCTCGGCGGCCAGCTGCCGCCCCGCTTCCGACGCGCCGGCCTGCACGATGACCGGCCAGCCTTGCACCGGGCGGGCTATGTTGAGCGGCCCCCGCACCGAAAGATGTTCGCCCTTGTGATCCAGCACATGCAGCCGCGCCGGATCGAAATAGAGCCCGCTGTCGGCGTCGCGGATGAAAGCGTCGTCGGCAAAACTGTCCCACAGGCCGGTCACGACATCGTAGAATTCCCGTGCCCGGTGATAGCGCTCGTCATGCTCGACGTGGTCGTCCAGCCCGAAATTCAGCGCCGCATCGGGGTTGGACGTGGTGACGATGTTCCAGCCGGCGCGCCCGCCGCTGATGTGGTCCAGCGAGGCGAAGCGGCGGGCGATGTGATAGGGCGCGTCGAAGGTGGTCGACGCCGTGGCCACCAGACCGATATGGTCGGTGACGGCGGCCAGCGCCGACAGCAGCGTGAACGGTTCGAATGAGGTCACCGTGTGGCTGCGCCGCAGCGCTTCTATCGGCATGTTGAGCACGGCCAGATGGTCGGCCATGAAGAAGGCGTCGAACTTCGCCGCCTCCAGCGTCTGCGCGAAGCGCTTCAGATGCGCGAAGTTGAAATTGGCGTCGGGATAGGCTCCCGGATAGCGCCAGGCGCCGGTGTGCAGACTGACAGGGCGCATGAAGGCGCCGAGCCGCAATTGCCGTTTTTCCGCCATGGGAAGACATCCTGATGATGAGGAGCGCTGCCGCTCCGGTGTCGCTCAGGATGGGACCGCTTCACGGCCCTGGGAAGGAATTCTGTTTTGCGAAACCCTTGCCGGAGAGCATTTTTGATCGGCGCGGCGGACCAGCCGTCACGCCGGATCATCCGCCATCGGCCAATGCGATGACGGATGATGCGATGTGACCGCTCTATTCGGCTGCCAGCGCGAGTTGCGGCCTCTCCGGCTGTTCCGTCATGGCTGCTTCGGCGGCATCCACATCACGCTTCTTGGGCTCGCGGCCGAAGAACAGGGCGTAGCCCGCGGGCAGCACCAGGATGGTCAGCACGGTGGCAACAAGGATGCCGCCCATCATGGCGTAGGCGAGCGGGCCCCAGAACACGCCACGCGAGATCGGGATCAGCGCCAGCACCGCAGTCATCGCCGTCAGCACGATCGGCCGGAAGCGGCGCACGGCCGAGCCGATGATCGCCTCCGAGCGTTCCATGCCCCTCGCGATGTCCTGATCGATCTGGTCGACCAGGATGATCGAGTTGCGCATGATGATGCCGAGCAGCGCGATGACGCCCAGGATGGCGACGAAGCCGAACGGCGCGCCACTGATCAGCAATGCCGCGGCAGCGCCGATGATGCCGAGCGGACCTGTGGCCAGCACCAGCATCGCCTTGCCGAAGTTCTGCAGCTGGATCATCAACAGCACGACGATAACGGCCAGCATGATCGGCGCCTTGGCGGCGATGGAAGCCTGGCTTTCCGCCGAATCCTCCGCACCGCCCTGGATTTCGATCTTGTAACCGGGCGCCAGACCCGCACGCAGATCCTTCATGTCATTGTACATCTTGGTGACGACGTCGTTGGACTGCACGCCATCGGGCAACGTGGCGCGCACGCTGATGGTCGGCAAGCGGTCGCGGCGCCATTCGATGCCTTGCTCCAGCACCGGCACCACCTTGGCCACCTGCGACAGCGGCACGAAGCCACCGAAGTCGGTCGGGATGTAGATCGAATCGACCGAGGACAGCAGGCTGCGGCTCGCGTCCGGTTCGCGGGCCACGATGGACACCGTCTCCTCGCCGTCACGGAAGTCGTCGAGCGGCGCGCCGGACATCGATGCCTGCAGCATCTGGCGGATGCGCTGCGAGGTGACACCGAGCGCGCGGGCGCGATCCTGGTCGATGACCAGCTTCATGGCCGGCACGGGTTCGAGCCAATCGTCATGAACGGCGCCGAGCAGCGGGTTCTCCTGGAATTTCGCCTTCACCTGGTCGGCGATGCGGCGCACCTCCTGTCGATCCGGACCCATGACGCGCATCTGCACCGGCCAGCCGGTCGGCGGGCCGAGGAACAGGCGGTCGACCTTGGCGCGGATCGAGGGGAAGTCCTGGGCCAGGACGGTGCGGAGCTTGACGATCAGCCGCTCGCGCGCCGGCTCGTCATTGGCCATCACCAGCATCTGGGCGAAGTTCGGATTGCTGAGCTGCTGGTCGAGCGGCAGGAAGAAGCGCGGGGCGCCCTCGCCGATATAGGTGGCGATGAAGCGCTTGTCCTTGTCGTCCATCATCTTGGCCTCGAGCGCCTTGGCCTGCGTCTCGACCTCCTTGATGCTGGTGCCTTCCGGCAGCCACAGGTCGACGAGGATTTCCGGCCGCGACGATTGCGGGAAGAAATTCTGCGGAATGAACTGGAATGCCCACAGGCTGGTGCCGAAAGTCACCAGCGTCATGACAAGCACGATGATGCGATGGCGCACCGCCCAGCCGACGGTCGAGCGAAGCCGGCGGTAGAAGCGCGTGTCGAAGGCATCGTGATGGCTGCCGGCATGCTGGCGCTGCTTGAGGATCATATAGCCGAGCCACGGCGTGAAATAGACCGCGACAAACCACGACACGACCAGTGCGATGCCGACGACATAGAACAGGGTGCGCACATATTCGCCGGCAGTGGAGGCGGCGAACCCGACCGGGATGAAGCCGGCGGTGGTGATCAGCGTGCCGGTCAGCATCGGGAATGCGGTCGATGAATAGGCGAAGCTCGCCGCCTCGATCTTGACCAGCCCCTCCTCCAGCTTGCGCTCCATCATCTCGACGACGATCATGGCGTCGTCGACGAGCAGGCCGAGTGCAATGATCAGGGCGCCGAGCGAGATGCGCTGCAGGTCGATGCCGAGCTCGTACATGATGGCGAAGGTGGCGGCCAGAACCAGCGGAATGGCAATCGCGATGACAAGCCCCGAGCGCCAGCCGATCGACAGGAACGAGACGACAAGCACGATCAGCAGCGCTTCGCCAAGCGCATGCATGAACTCGCTGACGGCATCCGTGACGACGCCCGGCTGGTCGGAAATCTGGTCGACCGAGACGCCATAAGGCAGCGCTTCCTCGAAGCGTTTGTAGGTTGCTTCAACGTCCTTGCCGACATCGGTGACTTTAAAGCCCTTGGCCATGACGACGCCAAGCTGCACGCTGTCGTGACCGTTGAAGCGGTACTTGCGCTGGTACGGATCCTGCAGGCCCGAGGTGACGCTGGCGATGTCGCCGAGCCGGGTGACCTGGCCACCGGCGCGCAGACGCAATTCGCGAATGTCGGCGGCCTTGGTGACGTCGCCTTCGACCGAGATGCGCACCGAATTGACGCCGGTGTCGATGGAGCCGGCCGGATCGACATTGTTCTGGCCCTTGATGGCGTTCTGCAGGTCCGTCAGCGTCAGGCCGCGTTCGGCCAGCGCCTTGGACGAGACGTCGATGTAGAGCTTTTCGGGCTGATCGCCGATGATGACGGCCTTCTCGACGCCGGGCGTCGTCAAAAGCATGTCACGGGCCTGGATGGCGAATTTCTTCAGCTCGGGATAGGAGAAGCCGTCGCCGCTGATCGAATGCAGCGTGATGAAGGTGTCGCCGAACTCGTCGTTGAAATAGGGGCCGAGCAGTCCCTGCGGAAGGTCGCCCGATATGTCGCCGACCTTCTTGCGCACCTGATAGAAGGCGTCCGTCACCTCGGCGGTATTGGTGTCGCCCTTGATCTGCACCGTGATGATGGCGCTTCCGGCGCGGGTGAAGGAGCGGACGAAATCGAGATGCGGCGTTTCCTGCAGCTTACGCTCGATCTTGTTGACGACCTGGTCTTCCATCTCCTGGATCGAGGAGCCCGGCCAGATCGCCTGGACGACCATGACGCGGAAGGTGAAGTCGGGATCTTCCTTCTGTCCCATGCGCATCAGGCCGAGCCCGCCGGCGATGATGATCAGGCCGAACAGGAACCGCGCGATCGAGGGATGGCCGATGGCCCAGCGCGAAAGGTTGAAGGGCCGCTTTTCTTCAGTGGAGGTCGTCATCGGTGCTGGTCCACTTTGCTTGGTTGGCGCCTGGTGCCGCGAAAGCGCGGCACACAAAACAAAATCATCTGCGTTCGATAATGGCTTCCGGGCGGCGAGGCTTTCCGAGCGGAGAGACACTCATCGCGGTGGGACGCGAAGGTCGATGCGGGGGTACATCGGCCTAGACGTCTCGACCTTCGGGCGCACGCCGCCCGGAAACCCGTGGCCGCGGAACGCGCGGCCGATCTGTTTGTCGTCAGCGCAGCCGGCTGGCGTCATCACCGTCGGCGGAGGCGGACTGCTGCGCCACCCCGCCGGCAAGTTTCACCTTCAGGTTCTCGGTCATGAACTGCGTGCCGGCGGCAACGACGACGTCGCCGGGCTTCAATCCCTCCGCCACACGCACGCCATCGGCGGCGAACTCGGCGACCTTGATCGAGCGGGCATGCACGGTGTCGGCGCCACGATCGACGGTCCAGACGATCGACTGGCTGTCCTTCTGCGCCAGCGCGCTCAATGGGACAGAGACGAGCTGCTTTTCGTTGGCCGCCGACGCCTCGATGTTGGCGGTCATGCCGAGAAGCACGCGCGGGTCGTTGGGCAGGCTGACGCGGACGGCAAAGGTACGCGACTGCGGATCGGCGCTGCCGGCGACCTCGCGGACCTTGCCCTCGAGCGCCAGCGTATTGTCGGACCAGAAACCGGCCTTGACTGGTTTGCCCGGCTTGAATTCGGCGATTTCCATTTCCGGCACCGCAATCAGCACTTCCTTCTCGCCGTCGACGGCGACGGTGACGACAGGCGTGCCGGAACCGACCACCTGGCCGACATCGGCGTTGACCGATGTGACGATGCCCTCCCTGTCGGCCTTGAGGTCGGTATAGCCGACCTGGTTCTTGGCCTGCTCAAGCGTCGAGCGGGCGGAGTCACGCGTGGCGACCGCTTGATCGTAGGTCAGTGTCGCCTGTTCGAGCTGCGACTTCGGCGCGAAGTTCTTGGTAAAAAGCTGTTGGGCACGCTTGCGGGCGAGGTCGACGGTCTCGACCTGCCGCTCGGCGGCATCGAGCGCGGCCTGCGCGCTCTTGACCGAAAGGTCGTAGTCGGAAGGATCGATGCGGGCGAGCACATCGCCCGGCGCCACATGCTGGCCGATGTCGACGAGACGCTCGGTGATCTTGCCGTTGATCCGGAAAGCCAGGGCGCTCTCGGTGCGGGCCCGCACCGAGCCGGAATAGGAGAGCATGCGGGTGTCATGCGCCTGTGCGATCTCGACGACCTTGACCGGGCGGATGATATCCTTGACTTCGGCTTTCTCCTGCGAGCAGCCGGCGAGCCCGAGAGTGGCGGCGACCAGGCCGGCAACTGGCAGCTTGCGAAGGATGGAACTGGACAACGACATCTTGGAACTCCGACTGGAGATGAGTGGTCGACACCGGCGCCCGGCGGGCGGCGGCTATTTTTTCAAGGCTTTGATCGCGTAGTCGATAAGGTCGTCGGGCATCGCGCGGTTGGTCTTGGCAAGGCACTGCGCCACCATCTGCGGATGGCACAGGATGACCGTGGCGGCGCCGAAGCAGCGCGACGCGATCACCGGATCCTGCTTAGCGAACTCGCCGGCTTCGATGCCCTCGCGGATCACCTCCGCGAACAGGTCGTGGATGCTGTCGACATGCTTGTCGATGACACCCCAGTCGCGCTCGAGGGCGACGATGACCATCTCGTGCACCTTCTGGTCGTCGAGCATGACTTCCATCGTCATCTTGTACTGTGCGTGCACATAACGCCGCAGCCGTTCCTCGGCGCTGATCGGCAAATGGCATATCTCGTAAGCCATCTTGTAGCTGGCGCCGAGCATGCGGCCGCAGACGGCCTGGTGGATTTCAACCTTGGAGGCGAAGAAACGATAGATGTTGGCCGGCGACATACCGAGTTCGCGAGCAATGTCGGCGACGTTGGTCTTGCCATAGCCATAGTGCCGGAACAGGCGTTCGGCGCAGTCGAGAATGCGCGTCACATTCTCCTGTCTGGCGGCATCGGCCGTGATGTTGGCAGCTTCGGACATGGCTCTCTGTCGATTTACGAGTGATGAATTTCAATTTTCGTCACTCGTAAATTGAAAAGAAGGAGGTGTCAACACGAAATCGACGTACACGTACAAAATAGTGACAGATGGTGACATCCAACAGACGCGATGAGGCGGCCAAAGGATGCGGGCACCCGAAATAATTTTTGGAGGAGGTCCTTCTGGACGTCAGGCGATCTTAGCCATTTCCCGCAGTCGGAATTTCTGGATCTTGCCGGTCGAGGTCTTGGGGATTTCCGCGAAGATCACCGCCTTCGGCACCTTGAAGCGGGCAAGCAGCCCTCGGCAATGCTCGATGATCTCGGCCTCTGTCGCCGACTTGCCCGGTTTCAGTTCGACATAGGCGATGGGCACCTCGCCCCATTTGTCGTCTGCCCTGGCCACCACGCCGCACGAGGCAACGGATGAATGCTTGTAGAGCGCATCCTCGACCTCGATCGAGGAAATGTTCTCGCCGCCCGAGATGATGATGTCCTTGGAGCGATCCTTGAGCTGGATATAGCCGTCGGGATGCATGACGCCGAGATCGCCGGAGTGGAACCAGCCGCCGGCGAAGGCTTCGTCGCTCGCCTTGCGGTTCTTCAAATAGCCCTTCATGACGATGTTGCCGCGGAACATGACCTCGCCGATGGTTTCGCCGTCGGCCGGCGTCATCCGCATCGTCTCGGGATCCATGACGGTCAGGCCCTCAAGTGCTGCATAGCGCACGCCCTGCCGTGCCTTCTTGGCGCTGCGCTCGCCCTTTGCCAGACCGTCCCATTCGCCATGCCATTCATTGACGACCGCCGGGCCGTAGGTCTCGGTCAGGCCGTAGAGATGGGTGACGGCAAAGCCGGCATCGGCCATGCCCGACAGCACGGCTTCGGGTGGCGGCGCGGCCGCGGTGTTGAAGGTGACGGTCTGCGCGAAGGTGCGCTTGTCCTCGTCGCGGGCATTGATCAGTACCGACATGACCACCGGCGCGCCGCAGAGATGGGTGACGCCATGATCGGCGATGGCGTCGTAGATCGGCTTCGGCCGCACCCAGCGGAGGCAGACATGGGTGCCGGCCTGCACGGCCAGCGTCCAGGGGAAGCACCAGCCGTTGCAGTGGAACATCGGCAGCGTCCAGAGATAGACGGCGTGCTTGGCCATGCCGGCATGGATGGTGTTGGTGTAGGCCATCAGGGCGGCACCGCGATGATGATAGACGACACCCTTGGGATTGCCCGTCGTGCCCGAGGTGTAGTTGAGTGAGATGGCATCCCATTCATCATCGGGCATCGACCAGGCGAAATCCCCATCACCGCCAGCGACAAGATCCTCGTAGTCGAGCGCGCCGATGCGTTCGCCCTTCGGATAGGGTGCGTCGGCGGCATAATCGGGATCGTCGTAGTCGATGACCAGCGGCTTGACCTTGGCCAGTTCCAAGGCCTGCCTGACGACGCCAGAGAATTCGCGGTCGACGATGAGCACCTTCGTCTCGGCATGGTCGAGCTGGAAGGCGATCACAGCGGCATCAAGGCGCGTGTTCAGCGAATGCAGCACCGCCTTGGTCATCGGCACGCCGAAATGCGCCTCCAGCATCGGCGGCGTGTTCGACAGCATGACGGTGACAGTATCGCCCTTGCCGATGCCGCGCTTCTGCAGCGCCGAGGCGAGCTTCAGCGAGCGGCGCCAGAAATCGCGATAGCTGATGCGCTGGCGGCCATGGATGATGGCGATGTGGTCGGGATAGGTTTTCGCCGCGCGCTCCAGATAGGTGAGCGGCGTCAGCGGCTGATGGTTGGCCGCGTTCTTATCGAGATCCTGTTCGTAAGGATTGCCCATCCCGTTCTCCCCTTTTATCGAAGACTTCTAACCACAGGCTAGGCCCGCGTCACCACCAAGGATGCCACGTTAGAGCCCATTTGGCACAATGATCATCCAGATTCAGGGGCCGAGCAGGTATCCTGTACCTTCGCTCTGGTTTGACTTTTGTCGAGAGCCGTGAATAATGTCAGCCGAGGAGACGGCATGGCAATCCGACCGGCAGAACAGCTCATTCACAAGGCCGCCTGGCTCTACTATGCGCATGGCCTGCGACAGGACCAGGTTGCGAGCCAGCTTAACATTTCCCGTGCCTCGGTGGCCATGTACCTGCGCAAGGCGCGCGAGACCGGCATCGTCAACATCTCGACCTCGACGCAGTTGTTCACCGACGACGTGATGGCGCGCAAGCTCGAGGATGCGCTGGGGCTCGACGCGGTCTGGATCGCGCCGGAGAACGGCCATATCCCGGACCCCTCGACCGACATCGCCGTGCTGGCGGCGAGCGTCTTTCTCGAACTGGTCAAGAAGGGCGACCGCATCGGTGTCGCCTGGGGCCGCACCGTCTACACGATCGCCGACATCATGTCCTATGCCGACCTGCAGGACGTCACCGTGGTGCAGCTCTGCGGCAATCTCGGCGCCCCCTATTCCTACCGGCCCGACCAGTGCACGATGGAAATCGCGCGGCGGCTCAACGCCAAGGGCCTCAATTTCTACGCGCCGCTGGTGCTGTCGACGGAAGAGCTGGCGCGCGCGCTGCGGGCCGAACCGGTGATCCGTGAGCAACTGTCGGGAATCAGGGATTGCGACCTGGCGCTCTACTCGGTCGGCGCGGTCGATGCCGACAGCCATCTGGTCAAATGCGGCGCGCTGACATCGGGCGAGATGGCGGAGCTGCGCGGCCAAGGTGCAGCCGGGGTCATTGCCGGACAGATCATCGACGCCGGAGGCAAGGTGCTCGATTGCAGCTATAACCGCCGGGTGATCTCGGCCGAACTTGCCTCGCTGCGCGCCATCGCCAGGCGGCTGATGGTGGTGCAGGAGGACAGCAAGTTCGAACCGCTGCTCGCGGCGATCACCGGGGGGCTTTGCACGCATCTGGTGGTCGGCGCTCATATGGCGCAGCGGCTTCTCGATCATGCCGGAGCGGCGCTACAAAAAGCATCCTGAGAAAGCAACCCTTCGCCGGCGCATTGTCATCAGGGCGTCGCGGCATTCCTGTTTCACCATCCAAAGACAGCAACTGGACGAACCGAACATGAAGAATTTGTGGAACGACGACACGGCCGAGAAACTCGTTGCCGACTATGCCAAGAAGGGCGTCGGCCGCGACCTCGCACTGCGCGTCTACACGACGCGGCTTTTGGGCGGTGTGCCGCAGTTGGTCCTGCATGGCGGCGGCAACACCTCCTGCAAGACCACGGCTACGGACCTCGTCGGCGATGAATGGGACGTGCTGTGCGTCAAGGGCAGCGGCTGGGACATGGCGGTCATCGAGCCCCAGGGCCTGCCGGCGGTCAAGATGGGTGCCCTGCTCAAGGCCCGCGCACTGGAAAAGCTCTCCGACGAGGACATGGTCGCGCTGCAGCGGGCGAACCTGATCGACCCCGCCTCGCCCAACCCATCGGTCGAGACGCTGCTGCATGCCTTCCTGCCGCACAAATTCGTCGACCACACCCATTCGACCGCCATCCTGGCCATCGTCGACCAGGAAGACTCGAAGCCGCTGGTGAAGACGGTGTTCGGGAGCAAGATGGGCTACGTGTCCTACATCATGCCCGGCTTCGATCTCGCCAAGGCGGCAGCCGACGTTTTCGACGCCGACCCCGCGGTCGAGGGCCTGATCCTCGACAAGCATGGCATCTTCACCTTCGGCGACGATGCCAAGCAGGCCTACGACCGGATGATCCACTATGTGAACGTCGCCGAGGATTATGTGGCCAAGCACGCCAAGCCGGCGGCAAAGGCCGCACTGCCGGCAAGGCTCGCGACGCCGGCTTCCATCGCGCCGATGCTGCGCGGCGCTGTTGCGTTTGCGCGCGGCGAAGGCCGCTTCGACCGCATGATCTCCGACTTCCGCACATCGGACGCGATCGTCGATTTCATCAATTCGGCCGAGATCGCCGACTATGCGGGACGCGGCGTGTCGACGCCCGATCTGTCGATCCGCATCAAGACCGGGCCGATGGCGGTGCCGGCGCCCGATGCCGACAAGGCCGACGACTACAAGGCCGTCATCAAGAGCCATGTCGACGCCTTCGCCAAGGATTATCGCGCCTATTTCGAGACCAATGACGCGCTCGACGACGTCAAGCGCACCATGCTCGACCCGATGCCGCGGCTGACGCTGGTGCCGGGGCTCGGCATGTTCGGCCATGGCCGCACGCTAAAGGATGCCAGGATCGCCTCCGATGTCGGCGAGATGTGGATCGAGGCAGTGCGCGGCGCCGAAGCTGTCGGCCGTTTCCATCCGCTGTCCAAGGCCGACCTGTTCCCGCTCGAATACTGGTCGCTCGAACAAGCCAAGCTTGCCTCCAACAAGCCGAAGCCGCTGACCGGCCAGGTGGTGCTGATCACCGGCGGCGCCGGCGCGATCGGCGCGGCGACGGCAAAACTGTTCGCCGACAATGGCGCCCATGCCGTCGTCGTCGATCTCGATGGCGACAAGGCCGCCGATGCGGCGAAGAAGGCCGGTAACAATTCGATCGGTGTCGCAGCAGATATCACCGATTCGGCCCAGGTTCGTGCCGCCTTCGACAAAGCGGTTGCCGTGTTCGGCGGCGTCGACATCCTGGTCTCCAATGCAGGCGCCGCCTGGGAAGGCCGCATCGGCGAGCTTGACGACGCGCTGTTGCGCAAAAGCTTCGAGCTGAACTTCTTCGCCCACCAGTCGGTTGCGCAGAACGCCGTGCGCATCATGCTCGAACAGGGCACCGGCGGCGTGCTTCTGTTCAATACTTCCAAGCAGGCGGTCAATCCGGGCCCGAAGTTCGGCGCCTATGGCGTGCCGAAGGCGGCGACGCTGTTCCTGTCCAGGCAGTACGCGCTCGACTATGGCGCCCACGGCATCCGCTCGAACGCCGTCAACGCCGACCGCATCCGCTCGGGCCTTTTGACCGATGCCATGATCGCCAGCCGCTCGGGCGCGCGCGGCGTGTCGGAGAAGGAATACATGTCCGGCAATTTGCTCGGCCAGGAAGTGACGGCGCAGGACGTGGCGCAAGCCTTCCTGCACCACGCGCTGGCCGAACGCACCACCGCCGACGTGACGACTGTCGACGGCGGCAATATTGCAGCGGCGCTGCGGTAGGCTTGTAACAACTGCATATTGTAGCTACATTGTGGCTCAAGGTAACGGAGACACGATATGGCTACAGATGCAGTGGTCCGCGCTCGGATCGACGCCGCGACCAAGGATCGGGCGACGGAAGCCTTGGCGGCCATGGGCCTGTCGGTTTCCGACGCTATCCGCCTGCTGCTGGTCCGCGTGGCCGCAGACAAGGAATTTCCCTTCCCGGTGAAAGTGCCCAACGCAACCACGCGAAAGGCTATGGCTGAGTTGGAAAAAGGCAAAGGCAAGCGCTTCGCCTCGGCTGATGAATTGTTCAAGGATCTGGGGATCTAACCATGCCAGCGGCCATTCACTCCGGGCAATTTCGCCGGGATGTGAAGCGTATGGAAAAGCGTGGCAAGAACCTTGGGAATTGCGCGATCTGCTAGGCCTGCTGATCGCCGGGCATGAACTGCCGGCGACGTATAAGGATCATCCTCTGAAAGGCGACTGGAAAGGCTTTCGAGACGCGCATATCGAACCGGACTGGCTCCTGATCTACCGCGTTGTCGGCGACGAATTGCAGCTTGCCCGTACCGGCTCGCACTCCGACCTATTCAACGAGTGAATTCTGCGGGATGCCGCCCACAGCGATCTGCTGCGGGCGACTCTCGTACCATCCTACAAGCCGTAAAGTGACGAACCTTACTTCGCGTTGGGGTTAGGCATCCATGCCGGCATGGCGACATCGGCATGGGCGAACTGCGGCAGCTTGGCCGACAGGTCTTCCATATTCTTGATGTCCTTGTCGACCAGCTCCTTCTGCGTGATCAGCGTCGGCGGCACGATGACGTTGTGGCCGGGATCCTCACCGGCGAGCAGCTGCGCCAGGGCGCGCACCGAAACCTGGCCGACGACGGCCGGGTTGGTGGCGGCGGTCGCCGCCCAGGCGCTGTCGGGCTCGCGCATCGCTGCGATGTCGGAGGTCGAGATGTCGGCCGAATAGATCTTGATGCCCTTGTTCAGGCCGGCTTCGTCGACGGCGATCTTCACGCCCTTGGCGAATTCGTCATAGGGGGCGAACATCACCTTGATGTCGGGGTGAGCCGACAGCACCGAGCGCGCCTGGTTGGCGACGGAGTTGGCGATCGGGTTGTCGAGCGTGCCGAACATCGCGACTTCCTTGATGCCGGCATATTTCTTCTTGACGTCGACCCAGGTCTCGTTGCGGCGGTCTAGCGGCGCGATGCCGGCGACATAGACGTAACCGGCACTCCAGCTCTCGCCATTGTCCTTGACCGCCTGTTCAAGTGCCAGGCGCGCCAGATCCTTGTCGGACTGCTCGATCTGCGGGATCTTGGGGTTTTCGACATTGACGTCGAAGGCCACCACCTTGATGCCGGCGTCAACCGCACGCTGCGCGGCGTCCTTCATCGATTCCGTCAGGCCGTGCTGGATGATGATGCCCTGAACGCCAAGCGCGATGGCCTGGTCGACCATATCCGATTGAAGCGCTGCATCCTGGCGGCTGTCGAGGACGCGCAGGTCGATGCCGAGCGCCTTCGACTGTGCCTCGACCCCCGAAAGATAGGCCTGGAAGAAGTCGCCGGTCGAGAGGTAGCGCACCAGCGCGATCTTGACGCCGGGCTTGTCGAACGGTGCCGGCTTGTCCGCGGCCAGCGCCGGGACCTGCATCAGCATGGTTGCGCCGGCGAGCCCGAGCGCCATTTTCCCCAGAAGTCTTCTTGTGATGTTCACCTTGTTTTCCTCCACTCTTGTTGAACCCAAAATCCTGCCCGGTCGAAAATTACCCCCTGCCCCTGCCCGACAGGGCAAAGGTGAAGACAAGGGCGACGACCAGAACCACGCCCTTGACGAAATCCTGCGTGTAATAAGGCGCGTTCATCATCGTCAGGCCTTGCAGCAAGATGCCGACGAACAGCGCGCCCACGGCAGTGCCGAAGGCGTTCGGCTTGGCGGCGCCGAGCACCGCGTAGCCGATCAGCGCCGCGGCAACCGCATCGAGCAGCAGATTATTACCCGAGGCGATGTCGCCGCGTCCAAGCCGGGCGGCGAGCAAAATGCCGCCGATCGAGGCAAAAACTCCTGAAATAACGTAGGCCCAGATCTTGTATGCCTTGACAGGCGCGCCGGCGAGTTCGGCGGCGCGCTCGTTGGAGCCGACCGCATACATCATGCGGCCGAAACGGGTGTATTCGAGGAAGAACCAGATCAGCACAGCGAGCACCAGCAGCACGACCACCGACACCGGAATGAGGTTCGGGATGAAGAAATCGAAGCGGTGGCGGCCGAGCGCCAGGAAGGCGTCGGAGAATTTGCCGTTGGCGACCGAGCCATCGGGCATGGTCATGCCGGTGGCGATCGAGCGGCCCTCCGTCGGGATGCGCTGCAGGCCGACGAGCAGGAACATCATGCCCAGCGTCGCCAACAGATCGGGCACGCGCATATAGACGATCAGCCAGCCATTGATCAGGCCGACAATGGCGCCGATGAGCAGGCAGACGACGACCGCGACGACCGCGTTCTGCTCCAGCACCACCATGACATAGGCGGCAGCCATCATGGCCGACGTGGCGACCGAACCGATCGAGAGATCAAAGCCGCCGACGACCAGCGTGGCGGTGACGCCGAGCGCCAGCACGCCAGTGATAGCGACCGACTGGAAGATGAAGACGGCACTTTGCGGTGAGACGAACCCGTCGGCCGCGATCGCGAAATAGGCGACCAGCCCGAACAGGAGGACGATGAATCCGTAACGGATGGCGGAGTCGCGAAGCGTCATTCAGCGCTTCCCCGCGCGGTTGCCATCTTCACCCAACTCGAACTCATGGTCTCTCCATTCCAATTCCCATTCGCCGCCACATTCAGGCCGCGCTGTGCAGCGGTCCGCCGGCGACCTCGGCCAGCAGGCGATCGAGGTCGACATCGGCGTTGCGGTGTTCGCCGACAATTGCGTGCTCCGACATCACCAGGATGCGATCGGCCGTCTCCAGCGCCTCGTCGATTTCGGTGACGAACAAAAGCGTCGCGCGGCCACTGGCGCTGGCTCTCAGCTTGGCGGCGATATCGCGCCTGGCCGAAATGTCGACCCCTTGGAATGGCTCATCGAGAATGAACAGCGCCGCATCCTGCGCCATCCAGCGGGCCACCATCACCTTTTGCTGGTTGCCGCCGGAGAGTGCCGACATCTCGTCCTTCTCGGAGCGGCAGACGATGCCCAGTTCCTCGATCTGCCGGCGCGCGATGGCGCGTTCGCGGCGGCGCTTGAGCACGCTGAAGGTCGACATCCGCTTCAGGAACGGCAGGCTGACATTGCGCTCGATGTTGAAGTCGCCGACGATGCCGCTGGTGGCGCGGTCCTTGGCGACGAGGAACACGCCGGCGGCAATCGCGTCGCCGGCCGAGCGCGGCATATAGGGCTTGCCGTTCATCGTCATGGTACCGGCGAGCGGCTTGCGCACACCGAACAGCGTTTCGGCAAGTGCCGTCTTGCCGACACCGACGAGACCGGTGATGGCAACGACCTCGCCATCGCCAAGCGTCAGCGAGATCGGCCTGGCGCCTTGCGCGATGCGAAGGTTTTCGACGGTCAGGACCGGCTTCGCCGAACTCCTGGCAACGATCTGGTCGAGGCGGATCTTGCGGCCGAGCATGGCGTTGACGGCGCCTTCATAGTCGAGCGGCTTGATGTCGAAGGCGCCCGAGACGACCCCATCGCGCATCGAGACGATGCGGTCGGCAAGCCGCCGGATGTCCGACATGCGGTGCGAGATATAGAGGATCGCCACGCCTTGCTCACGCAGCCTGTCGACGAGCGCGAACAGCCGGTCGGCCTCGGCGCTGGAGAGCGACGAGGTTGGCTCGTCGAGGATCAGCACTTTCGGCTGGTGCGCCAGGGCGCGCGCAATCGCCACCATCTGGCGATCGGCCAGCGAAAGATCGTTGACCCGCGCCTTCAGATCGATGGCCAATCCCATGCGGTCGGCAACGGCCTTGGCCTCCCGGCGAACACGGACCGGATTGAACAGGGTCGGTACGCCCCGGCCGCTCAGCCTGTCGAGCGTCAGGTTGGTGGCGACATCGAGGTCGGCGACGACGCCGTCGTTGATGTTCTGGTGCACAGTGACGACGCCGGCGCGGATCGCTTCGGCCGGCGTGTTCGGCGCGAAATCCTGGCCGGCCAGCGTCATGGTGCCGCCGCCATTTTCATAGACGCCGCTGACGATCTTGACGAGGGTGGATTTGCCGGCGCCGTTGGCGCCCATCAGCACGGTCACTTCACCGGCATGCAGGTCCAGCGAGACGCCACCAAGCACCTCGTTGCGGCCAAAGGATTTCCTCAGTCCCTCTACGCGGAACACGGCACTGCCGACCATGCGTTCCTCCCTGACCGTGACGCTATGGTCTACATCGGCAATTGTCAACACGATTGACAATTGCCAGACGGCTTCCTAGCTTGGCCCAGCCGCTAAGGCTCCCCTATGATCGGAGCACATAGGCTGGAGGGAGAAGAATGACCGGGAAATTGCCGTTCGAAGCACTGTCGGTGGAGACGCTTGCGACGCGCCTCGGCACGAACGAGGCGCTGTGCGCGAGGATCGGCAACGAGACCAGCGCCTGGAAGGTCCGCGAGGTCGGCGACGGCAATCTCAACCTGGTGTTCATCGTCGAGGGTGCCTCGGGCGCTGCCGTCGTCAAGCAGGCCCTGCCCTATGTCCGCCTGGTCGGCGACAGCTGGCCGCTGCCCTTGAAGCGTTCCTTCTTCGAATACCACGCGCTGACGAGACAAGAGGCGCGCGCGCCTGGCTCTGTGCCGGCGATCTACTATTTCGATGAAGGCCAGGCGCTGATCATCATGGAGTATCTGGCACCGCCGCACATCATCCTGCGCCGCGCCCTGATCGACGGCCGGCAATTGCCGAACATCGCCAGGGACATCGGCCTGTTCATGGCTCGCACTTTGTTTCGCGGCTCCGACCTGTCGATGGCGACCAAGGACCGCAAGGCCGACCTGGCGCTGTTCGCCGACAATGTCGAGCTTTGCGACATCACCGAGAACCTGGTGTTCTCCGACCCCTATTTCGACGCCAAGATGAACCGGCATACCTCGCCGCAGCTCGACGCCCTCGTCGCCGAACTGCGCGCCGACCGCGACCTCAAGGTCGAGGCGCAACGGCTGAAGCACATTTTCGCCGCCAATGCCGAGACGCTGCTGCATGGCGACCTGCATTCCGGCTCGATCATGGTCACCGACCAGGAAACACGGATGATCGATCCGGAATTCGCCTTCTATGGTCCGATGGCGTTCGATGTCGGCATGCTGCTCGCCAATTTCTGGATGTCGTTCTTCTCGCAGCGCGGACAGGAGCAGAACGGCAAGCGCGATGCCATGCGCACCTATCTGCTCGAGGTCACGACGGAGACCTGGGCCGTGTTCCGCGCCGAATTCTCGCATCTGTGGCGCACCGAGCGCACCGGCATGCTCTATCAAAAGAGCCTGTTCGAGGATCAGGGCGACATACTCGCCGCCGAGCAGGCGCTCGACCATGTGCTGCACCAGATCTGGACCGATCTGCTCGGCTTTGCCGGCATCGAGGTGCACCGGCGCATCCTCGGCCTCGCCCACAATGCCGATTTCGAGACCATTGCCGATGAAGATTTGCGCGCCAGTTGTGAGGCGAAGGCACTGAAATTCGGCCGCCACATCGCCGTCAATCGGCGGCAGATCCACAGCATCGACGAGGTCAACAAGCTGGCCGTGCTGATCGAACAGGAGAACGGAATTTGAACGTCGGCGGTCGCCACTATCGGACTATCTGGCTGAGCGACGACGGGCGTTCGGTCGAAATCATTGACCAGCGCTGGCTGCCGCATGATTTCCGCATCGAGACAGTCGACACCGTCGCCGGCATCGCCACCGCCATCCGCGACATGTGGGTGCGCGGCGCGCCGCTGATCGGCGTCACCGCTGCCTATGGCGTCGCCATGCAGATGGCTGACGATGCGTCCGACCAAGCGCTCGATGCCGTCTGGGAAACCTTGCACGAGACGCGCCCGACGGCGATCAATTTGCGGTGGGCACTCGATGAGATGCGGCGCTTCCTCAAACCGCTGCCAACAGAACAACGTGCCGCTGCCGCCTATCGGCGCGCCGGTGAAATCGCCGACGAGGATGTTGGGCTGAACCGCGCCATCGGCGAGAACGGACTTGCCATCATCAAAGCGATCGCCGCGCGCAAACAGCCTGGCGAGCCGGTCAACATTCTCACTCACTGCAATGCCGGCTGGCTGGCCACCGTCGATTACGGCACCGCCACCGCTCCGATCTACCTGGCTGTCGAGGCCGGGATTCCGGTCCACGTCTATGTCGATGAGACGCGGCCGCGCAACCAGGGCGCCCAGTTGACCGCGTGGGAGATGGCCGGCCATGGCGTGCCGCATACGCTGATCGTCGACAATGCCGGCGGCCATCTGATGCAGCGCGGCGCAATCGACATGGTCATCGTCGGCACCGACCGCACCACGGCCGATGGCGATGTCTGCAACAAGATCGGCACCTATCTCAAGGCACTCGCCGCAGCCGACAATGACGTGCCGTTCTATGTCGCCCTGCCCTCGCCGACCATCGATTGGACGGTGCATGACGGGCTGGCCGAGATCCCGATCGAGCAGCGCTCGGCCGACGAAGTCTCCCTGGTATGGGGCAAGAACGCCGCCGGCGAGATCGCGCAGGTGCGCATCTCGCCCGAGGCGACGCCGGCGGCCAACCCGGCCTTCGACGTGACGCCGGCACGACTGGTGACCGGGCTGATCACCGAACGCGGTGTCGCCAAGGCATCGCGCGACGGCCTGAAGGCGATGTTCCCCGAACGGGGATAGCGCAAGCGCGGACCCAACGTTCCGGTTCAGGAAGCGCTGTTCCCCGCGATCTCCAGCGCCTTCACGAAATGCAGCGAGCGCTGCAGGGCGCGACGAATGATTGCCATGTCGACAGGTTCATTTCGTCGCTGGGGATCGCGGCGTTGCGGGCGCTCCAGGCGCAAGGGCAGTTCGATGCTGACCGGCAGCGTCGGGGGAAGCATTGCCCAGTATGGCTCGTAATCGACCGAGCCGTCCCCGACGGCACAGAATGCCCACCCCGAACCGATGCTGACGATATCCTTCAAATGGGCATGGCCAACGGCTTCGAGAGCCGTCGCGATATCTTCCGCCGGCTGCGTGGCCTCATTGCTGTAGGTGAAGACGTTTCCGGCGTCGTGGTTCAGGCGGACATGCCGCGATCCGATTTCGCGGACGAAGCTCGCCCCGGATCGGGCGTTGCCAAGCAAATCGTCCTTGCCGTGCCCGGGGTTCTCGAGCGCCAGGACGATACCGGCCTGCTCCAGTACCGGCAGAACAGCATCGATCGTCCGGCGGATGCTCGCCCGGTTCGACATCGGGCCGGCATTGGTGATCAGGAACGATACGCCGAGACCGGCGGCAAAGGCGACGCGCCGCAACAGCGCATCCACCGCATCAGGTCCCGACAAGTCGAGATGAGCCGAGACGGCGTTGATGCCCAGCCCGGCACTGTCGGCCGTCTGGCGCAGCTTCGAGCCCTTGGTGTCGGTAAACATGCCTTCATCGAAATCGACATAGCCGCGAATGAAGGCCGGTTCGATATGGCTGGCGCCAGCAGCCGCGATCTCCTCGATGGCCAATTCCATGGAATAGCCATCGAAGAGTGCGGTCGATACCGAGGTGATCCGTGGCGTCGGAGGCAGCGCTCAGGCTCCCTTGCCGTAGACGATCAGCTCGGACGCTTCCTTCACCTTGGCCGGCGACAAGGCCTCGCGCCAATCATCGCGAACCACGACACCCTTGGCGAAACGCATCAGGCGCAGCGCCGCATCGGACGGCACCTTTGGAGAGAAGCCGAACCACATGGCGATCTCGACATTCAGATGGCCAATCAGAAAGTCGAGCGCGGCCTTTCTGGGAATGCCATATTTGCGTTCGCATTCCTCGACGGCCTCGACCATGGTGTCGACGAAGGGCATGGCGATCATTTCGGAAAGGCCTGGCTCGAGGATTGCCAGTTGCTCGACGGTGACGCGGTGGCTGTCGATGATCGGCGACCACATCGCCTTGCACACCTCTTCGCCAAGCGCATAGTGCTCCTCGGGACCTTGCATCAGGGCGCAGACGATCGACTGCCTGGCAATGCCGCCGTGATAGTCGCGGCGGGCGGCCCATTCCGTCTCCTCGTTGAACAGGGGCGGATGGCAGGGATGGCCGACAAAATAGGTCAGATCGGGCCGATCCTTTGGCAGGTCGCCGGCGTAAGGCGCGGCGGCATCGAGAATGAGAAGCATCGCGCCGCTGGCGAGCATCGGCGATATCTGCCGTGCGACCTGGCCGATGATATTGTCCGGCAGGGCCATGACCACGACCTTGGCACCGGGGACGCCCTCTTCCATCGAGACGGCGCTGATGCCGGCCTCCGACAGCCGCTTGCGGCCGGCTTCGCCGACTTCCACGGCACGGACATCGTAGCCCGCTTCGATCAGCTTGCGCGCGACACGGAAGCCCATCTTGCCTCCCGCTCCAAGCAACGCCACGGATATCGTCATTCGCTTCTCTCCCAATTGCCTTGACGGTGCGCCTCTGACGCGCCGTTCACCCGAACCCTTGCGGCCCTCATCTCCGGATGTACGGCGTGTGCCGCAGCCATCTTGTAGGCTGTGGAGATACGACCGCTCCATGCCGCGTCCGCGCTGGGCGGACATCCATGATGGCGAGCGTTAGCACCAAAAAGATATCATGTCATCACATGAGTTTTAGCGCTCAAAAATTTTTGACCGATCCGGATGCTCAGCCAGCCTCGCCGCCGGTCAGCTTCAAATACAGCTCATTGGCGCGGCCGATATGCTCGGCCATGGCGACGCTCGCGCCTTCCGGATCCCCGCTGGCGATCGCCTTGTAGATGCGTTCGTGCTCCTCGACCGTCAGGCGTTCGGCACCTTTCACCGCCACCAGGTCGCGCTTGAACCGCGACAGCCATTCGAGCATTCCCTTCGCCACCGCGGCTATCATGGAATTGCCGCTCATCTCGGCAATCACGGCGTGGAATTCCATGTCGGCGGCGACAAATCGCGCCTGGTCGCCCTTCGCATCGCGCAGGTGGCGCAGGGTCTCGGCAAGTCGCTCCAGGTTCTTGGCCGTGGCGCGCCGCGTGGCTATCCGCACCAGGCCGGTTTCCAACAAGAGCCTGACTTCCTTGAGTTCTTCGAGACCACGAGAGTTCGTCGCCAGCATCATGACCATCGCCGCGGAAACCTGATCGACGATCACCTCGGGCGTCGGATTGATGACGCGGGCACGTTCGCCGTGGGAAATCTTGATAAGGCCCATCTGCTGCAGCGTCAGCATGGCTTCGCGGATCGACGGGCGCCCGACGCCGATCATCGTCATCAATTCCTTTTCCGACGGCAATTGAGAGCCTGGCGGAAATTCGGATGTCGAGATCGCCGCCATCAGCCGGTCAAGCACCTCTACATACAACTTCTTCTTCTGGACCGGTTCCATGCATCCCTCCGCGATCATTCCTCCGGCATATCGATCCCGAGTCGCACCGGGAGGCAAGGCCCAGCGATCGATTGACATTACATATATGATGACCTAACGTCCACCCTGACCGGCGCCGATATGCCAAGCGACCGGCCAAAAGAGTTGCCGGAGCGAGCCGGCCTGATTGGCCAAGGCAAGAAAAAGACGAACCGGGCAGGCCGCTCTCGCTCTCGTCAGCGCAATCAAATGAGTCCCGCTACCGGCTTGCCTATTTGGTATGCTGGTATAACATGTAGATGGTATGGTGTCTCTCCGAGGGTGGGACGCCGTTACGGAATGGCATGCAAGCCGGCCATGCTGGCCGGTGTTTTTGGGAGGAAGTATCATGAAGTTTGCAATCGTAGCGGCGCTTGCCAGCACCGCGCTGGGGAGCGTGTTCGCACTGCCGGCAATGGCGTCTCCGGACGCCCCGGTGATCGCACTGACCAACGCCTATTACGGCAATACCTGGCGGCACCAGATGGTGGAGGCTTTCGAGGCCTCGGCCAAGGAAGCAAAGGCCGCTGGACAGATTTCCGACTACATCGTCATGAATGGCGACGGCTCAGTGGCGCAGCAGAACAGCCAGATCGCCGAACTGATCCTGAAGAAGGTCGACGTGCTTGCGGTCGATGCCGCCTCGGAAACCGCGGTCAACGGCATCATCGAGAAAGCCTGCAAGGCCGGCATCATCGTCGTGTCCTTCGATTCCGTCGCTTCCGCGCCCTGCAACTACCAGCTCAACTTCGATTTCAAGGGCTACAAGGCAACCCAGGCCGAGGCCGTCTTCAAGATGCTCGGCGGCAAGGGCAACGTCATCCAGGTGCGCGGCGTCAAGGGCTCGGCTCCCGACAACGACATGTTCAACGCCCAGCAGTCGGTGCTGGCGAAATATCCCGACATCAAGGTCGTCGCCACTGTCTATGGTCAGGCAACCGCCTCGGTCGCGCAGGCGGCCATCGCCAATGTGCTGCCCTCGCTGCCGCATGTTGATGCAGTGCTCGGCCAAGGCGGCAGCGACGATGTCGGCATCGCCCAGGCCTTCGTCCAATATGGTGGCGACTATGCCGGCAAGATGCCGATCATCGAAGGCGGCGGCGGCACCGATTTCGTCAAATGGTGGGCCGACGAGAATGCCAAGAACGGCTACCAGACGGTCTCGATGAACACCACGCCCGGCATTGGCGGCGCCGCGTTCTGGCTCGGACTGTCGCTGCTCAAAGGCGCCAAGGCACCCAAGATGATGATCATGCCGGTGGCGACGGTCGACGCCAGCAATCTCAAGGAGTATGCCAAGCTGCCGGGCGGCCAGATCATCAGCCCCAGCTATTCGCTCGACTGGGTCAAGCAGAACCTCTTGAGCAAGTAACGCGACCAGCACAATGGATCGGGCGCCGAAGGTCGCCCGGTCCATGGCCGTGAAGAAACGGAGGACGAATGTCCCATCTTGCCGTTGCCGATCAGAAGGGTGCCGCCATGGCGCCCGCCGCCTCGATCCGGCAGGAAATCGTCTCGCTTTCACAGATCACCAAGAGTTTCGGGCCGACGCTGGCGAATGCCGAGATCGACCTCGCCATTTCGGCCGGCGAGATCATCGGCCTCGTCGGCGGCAACGGCGCCGGCAAGTCGACGCTGATGCGCATTCTTTGCGGCACGATGTGGCCGACGCTGGGCTCGATCTCGTTCGCCGGCCAGGCGCTGAGCTTCGCCGGCTACGACACCGCGGAAGCGCAGCGGCGCGGCATCCGCATGGTGCACCAGGAACTGTCGCTGTGCGCCAACCTCTCCGTGGCCGAGAACTTCTTCCTGGAAACACCCGCGGACGCGGCGAGCCGGCCAGGCTGGCGGACGCTTTACAGGGCCCGCGCGCGCTCGGCGCTGGATGCGGTGTTTCCCGGCAACGGCATCGATGTGGATGCCGAAATCGGCCAGCTCTCCATCGCCGAGCGGCAGATGGTCGAGATCGCCCGCGCCGCCGCCACTCCCGGCGTCAGGCTCATCGTTCTCGATGAACCGACCTCCTCGCTCGATCTCGATCGCTCCAAGCAGTTGCGGGCTTTCATCCGCGAGCGGGCCAAGGCGGGGCTGGCCTTCATCTTCATCAGCCACAAGCTGAAGGAAATCATCGACATCGCCACACAGGTGGTGGTGCTGCGCAATGGGCGCACCGCCTGGCGCGGCGACGTGGTGGACACTTCGATCGACCGCCTGGTGCAACTCATGGGCGGCGACGCCAATCCGGTCCACCAGCACGGCGCTGCCGCCGTCGGCAGCGGGGGCGCGCTGGTGCGGCTGTCCGGAGACCTGACATCCGAGCTTGGCCGCGACATCGAGATCGCGCGCGGTGAAATCGTCGGACTGGCGGGGCTCGAGGGCAGCGGCCAGAAAGAGCTGCTGCATGCCATCTTCAAACCCGGAAAGGATGGCGCCGTCACCAGGACCGGTGAAGCAGGCTTCATTGCCGGCGACCGCCAGAAGGAAGGCGTATTCCCGCTTTGGAGCGTGCTGGGCAACATTTCCATCGGAAGCCTCGCTCGCCGGTCGTCGCTGGGCCTGGTCTCGGATCGGGTCAACCGCGAAACCGCAGCCGACGCCGCCGGCCGGCTGCGGCTCGACGAAAGCCGCTTCGGGTCCAACATACTGGAGCTGAGCGGCGGCAATCAGCAGAAGGCGCTGGTGGCCCGCGCTCTCGTCGCCGACACGCCGATCATCCTGCTCGACGATCCTACGCGCGGCGTCGACATCGCCACCAAGCAGGATTTCTACCGGCTCTGCAACGACATCGCGCGCAGTGGACGGACCCTCGTCTGGCACACGACCGAGGACGCCGAGCTGTTGGCCTGCGACCGCGTGCTGGTCTTTGCCGGCGGGCGGATCGTCAAGGAACTGACCGGCGCGGCGATCACGGAGGCCGCGATCGTCGGGGCATCCTTCGTCCAGCAAGCCGACAAGCGCACCGACGCCGCGCAGAGCAGTGCCGGTGCGGCCGGGCTTGCCCGCAGGCTGGTGAACGCAGCCCCCTTTATCGGTCTTGCCGCCGTGCTAGCGGTGATGATCTCGGCCAACCCGGCGGTTGCCTCGATATTCGGGCTCGACCTGCTGCTGATGCCGGCGCTGTCTCTGGTGCTGGTGACGGCAGCACAGATGTTCATCGTCGGCGGCAGCGAAATCGATCTCGGCGTCGGCGCTTTCGCCGGCCTGGTCAGCGTGCTCAGCGCCACGCTGCTCTACGATCAGCCATGGCTCGGCGCGCTGGCGCTTTTGGCGGCGGTCGCCGCCTATGCCGGTCTCGGCGGACTGATCCAGGCGCGCAAGATCCCGGCCATCGTCGTCACGCTCGGCGCCTCCTTCATCTGGGTGGGGCTGGGCTATGCGCTGCAGCCGACGCCGGGCGGCGCCAGTCCTGAATGGCTGACGGCGCTGTTCGGCTGGTCTCTCGACTTCTTGCCAACGTCCATCATCCTCATCGCCGCGGTCGCCCTGGTGGTCTTGGTGATCGACCGGCTGCCGCTCGGCGTGGTGCTGCGCGGCTTCGGCAACAATCCCACGGCAATGATCCGCTCTGGCTGGTCGCCGACGCGCTACGCGCTGGTGCGCTATCTCATCGCCGGGTTGTTCGCGGCCGCCGCAGGGCTGTCGCTGACGGCGATCAACACGGCGAGCGACATCAATTCCGGCAATTCCTTCACGCTGCTCAGCGTCGCCGCCGTGGTAATGGGCGGCTGCTCGCTGCTCGGCGGCATCGTCTCTCCGGTCGGCGCCATCGCCGGCGCGGTGACGCTGTCGCTGATCGGCGCGCTGCTCGGCACGCTCAATGTGAGCAGCGATTACAACGCGGCGACGCAAGGGCTGATCCTGATCGCCCTGTTGACGCTGCGTGGCCTGACCGCGGACCGCCGGAGCGAACAATGAACGCGCTGTCCGCCTTCACCTTCTGGGCGCAGAGGAACCGCTGGATCTGGGCGGCGATCGGGGTGCTGCTGCTGTGGCTGGTGCTCTCGGTGGTCACCAACCGGTTCAGCCTCTCCAGCCTGTCGGGCATCATTCTGTCGGCATCGTTCCTGACGGTCGTCGGCATCGGCCAGATGTTCGTCGTCACCACCGGGCGCGGCAACATCGACCTTTCCGTCGCCTCGGTGATCACGCTCAGCGCCTTCGTCGCGCTGCTGACCATCAAGGGTCAGGATGCCAACCTTGCCGTTGGTATTATCGCCGCGGTCCTGCTCGGCCTCGCGGTCGGGCTGCTCAATTCGCTGCTCGTTGTCGGCCTCGGCATTCCGGCCATCATCGCCACGCTGGCGACAGGCTATGTGCTGGCAACCGCGACGCTCTTGTCGAACAAGGCAATCCCCGGCTTTGCCGTCAGCCCGGCGCTGAAGGGCCTGGCGACGGGCCGCATTTCGGGTGTTCCGATCATGGCCGTCATCGCCATCCTGGGCGTGATGGCCGCCTCCTTCGTGCTGCGCTACACAGTGTTCGGACAGGTCCTGTCGGCGGTCGGCCAGAACAGGACCGCTGCCCGGCTCGCTGCCATCAAGAACGGCCGGGTGATCGCGGCGGCCTTCATCATCTCGTCGGTGCTGGCCTCGCTCGATGGACTGCTGCTCGGCGCCTATATCGGCGGCGCTTTCCTTGAAATGGGCCAACCCTATCTGCTGCAGTCGATCGCCGCTGTCGTGCTTGGCGGCACGCTGATCTTCGGCGGTTCGGCGACCGCGCTCGGCACCCTGTTCGCCAGCATCCTGCTGATCCTTATCGTCACCACCATGCAGATCATCGGGCTGCCTCCCGGCGCCCAGGACATCGTCCAGGGCGTCGTCGTCATCTTCGTGCTGGCGCTGGCTGGCCGACAGGCCCTGGCGCGGCGCGCTTCCGTCGATGTCACGGACGGGGCGGCTGCAAAGACAGCACCAGGCGCGGCCACACCTCAGCCGAAGTGACCAACAGCAACCAACGATTCCACTTGCCAAATTGTGGTAGAGTGATCATACCAGTATGTGAGATGACGATCGCGCGACGGTCGCCTGTTTGATCAAGGAGCAAGGGCCAGATGACAACGATTGCACTGTTCGGTGCGGGCGGGAAAATGGGCTACCGCCTGGCGACCAATTTTCGCGGTTCAGACTACAAGATCCGCCATGTCGAGATCAGCGAGGCCGGCAAGGAGCGCCTGAAGACCGGGCTGGGCATCGACACGGTCAGCGTCGACGAGGCGCTCAAGGGTGCCGAGGTCGTGATTCTGGCGGTGCCGGACACGCATATCGGCAAGGTCGCCACCGGCATCGAAAGCAAGCTTGCCCCAGGCACGATGGTGATCGTACTCGATGCTGCAGCCCCCTTCGCCGGGCATCTGCCTGATCGTGCCGATCTTACCTATTTCGTCACCCATCCCTGCCATCCGCCGATCTTCAACGACGAGACCGACATGGCCGCCAAGAAGGACTTTTTCGGCGGCGTCAAGGCCAAGCAGCATTTCGTCAGCGCCCTGATGCAAGGGCCGGAGGAAGACTACGCCAAGGGCGAGAAGATCGCCCAGATCATCTGGGCACCGGTGATGCGTTCGCACCGCGTGACGGTCGAACAGATGGCGCTGCTGGAGCCCGGCCTTTCGGAGACGGTGTGCGCCTCGCTGCTCGTCGTCATGAAGGAAGCCCTCGACGAGGTCGTGGCGCGCGGCGTCGACCGGCAGGCGGCGCTCGATTTCCTGCTCGGCCATATGAATGTGCTCGGCGCCGTCATCTTCGGCGAGACCAAGGGCGTGTTCTCCGATGCCTGCAACAAGGCGATCGAGTTCGGCAAGCCGGTGCTGATGCGCGACGACTGGAAGCGGGTCTTCGAACCGCAGGAGATCGCCGCCAGCATCCAGCGCATTACTTGAGAGGGCGCTGTCTTCCCTTCTCCCCTTGCGGGAGAAGGTGGCCTCGCGAAGCGAGGTCGGATGAGGGGTGCTCCAAGGAACGCTACGTCTCATTCCGCTGGAACACCCCTCAACCGTCTCGCCGCTACGCGGCGATCCACCTTCTCCCACAGGGGGAGAAGGAAAAAAGGGCGACCGCTTAGATACAGATCACCTGAATTAGTGGTTGACTCATCATACCAGTTGGCTTTAGCTGTTCGTGGGCTCGGATCGATCATGCTTCGCTGAAAATTCGAAGCCGGTGCGAGTGGAGGACGGCGGGGAGCGAGAGCAGTTCGGATGACAGCCGGCAAACGGCTTTGAACCCGGGCGGCGCGCAGCCTGCATCGCCAAGACGAATTCAAATGCAGACGATGGCCTCGATCGATCGAGGCACGGTTTTTCAACGGGAGGACTTCATGAAACTTACACGCAGAATGACGCTTGCGGCTTTCGCCGGCGTATTGGCACTCGGCACCGCGGCACCGGCCTTCGCGGCCGACCTGATCGCCATCATCACCCCCTCGCACGACAATCCGTTCTTCAAGGCGGAGGCCGTCGGCGCCGAGGCAAAGGCCAAGGAGCTTGGCTACGACACATTGGTGCTGGTCCATGATGACGACGCCAACAAGCAGTCCGAGCTGATCGACACCGCGATCGGCCGTGGCGCCAAGGCGATCATCCTCGACAATGCCGGCGCCGATGCCACCGTCGCCGCCGTGCAGAAAGCGAAGGACGCCGGCATTCCTTCCTTCCTGATCGACCGCGAGATCAATGCCACCGGCGTCGCCGTGGCGCAGATCGTCTCCAACAACTACCAGGGTGCCCAGCTCGGCGCGCAGGAATTCGTCAAGCTGATGGGCGAGAAGGGCAATTTCGTCGAGCTGGTCGGCAAGGAATCCGACACCAATGCCGGCATCCGCTCCAAGGGCTATCATGACGTCATCGACGACTATCCGGACTTGAAGATGGTCGCTCAGCAGTCGGCCAACTGGAGCCAGACGGAAGCCTATTCGAAGATGGAATCGATCCTGCAGGCCAATCCGGACATCAAGGGCGTCATCTCCGGCAACGACACGATGGCGATGGGTGCCTATGCGGCGCTTGCCGCGGCGAACCGCAAGGATGTCATCGTGGTCGGCTTCGACGGCTCCAACGACGTGCGCGACTCCATCACCTCCGGCGGCATCAAGGCCACGGTGCTGCAGCCGGCCTACGCCCAGGCGCAGATGGCGGTCGAGCAGGCCAACGACCTCATCAAGAACAAGAAGTCGCCCGAGAAGGAAAAGCAGCTGATGGACTGCGTTCTCGTCAATGGCGACAATGCCGCCAAGCTTGAGACCTTCGCGCTGAAGAACTGAGCCGGCGCAACGCAAACAGCGAGGGGCGAGCCTGAGGTTCGTCCCTCGCCTTCATTTCACTGGGATGCTTGACCGCGATGCTGAACAAGCCGACCTGGCCAGTCAAGGCGATCTGGCCGATCCTTGCCCTGACCGCCAGCATTGGCCTCGGCGCCTGCAAAATCCTGCCGACGCCGTCGGCGAAAGGCGACGCCAACGCGTCGGCCTTCAACCCGGACAAGATGGTCGAAGACATCTGGGCTTCGAAGGTCATCCCTTATCTCAGTCAGAAGGCCGGGCCGTTCGCCGAAGTCCATGCGCTGGCGAAGACGGATCAGGCGGCGGCCGGCGCCAAATACGGCAACCCCAAGAAGCAGGCGAATTCGCCATGGACCTTCGCGGTCCGCGTCGAAGGCAAGATCGTCGCGGCCAACACGCAGTCCCGCGCGGGCACGATGGATATCGACATCGACGGCGACGGCAAGGCGGATGCACGCGTCCAGATCGGGCCGGCAATGCGCGGAACGGCGTTGCGCGACAGCCTCGATTTCGTCCAGTTCAACGATTTCACCAACCAGATCGACTTCGCCCAGTTCGGCAAGGCGTTCAACGCCCATGCCGACAAGACGGTGCTGTCCAAGCTGCCGCGCGAGGCGCTGGAAGGCCGTACCGCCAAGGTGCTCGGCGCCTATACGATCGAAAGCAGCCAGGACCTGCCCTTGGTGACTCCGGCGGAGGCCGAGATCGGACCCAAGCCATGAGCACGGCGGCCGGTCACGACGTCATTTTGAAGCTGGAAGACGTCTCGAAGGTCTATGCCGGAACCGTCGCCGTCAAGCAGGCTAATTTCGAGGTGCGCAAGGGCGCGGTCAATGTCCTGGTCGGCGAAAACGGCGCCGGCAAATCGACGCTGATGAAGATCATCGCCGGCGTCGAGCAGCCGACGGCCGGACGCATCCTGCTCGACGGCAACGAAGTCTCGTTCTCGTCCTCCGGTGACGCGGTGAACCGCGGCATCGGCATGGTGTTCCAGGAACTGAATCTGTTCGGCAACATGACCGTCGCCGAGAACATTTTCGCCACCCGAGAGATCACCAACCGGTTCCGCAAGATCGACCGCAAGGAGCAGGAAAGGCGCGCGGGCACATTCCTCGAGCGGCTCGAGGCCGGGATACGGCCGGATATGCTGATCGAGGATCTGCGCATCGGCCAGCAGCAGCTTGTCGAGATCGCCAAGGCAGTTTCGCTCGACGCGCGCATCCTGATCATGGACGAGCCGACCTCGGCGCTGAGCGCCGCCGAAGTCGAGATCCTGTTCAAGGTGATCGCCGACCTCAAGTCGCGCGGCGTGGCGATCGTCTATATCTCGCACCGGCTGGAGGAGCTGATCCGCATCGGCGACTACATCACCGTGCTGCGCGACGGCCGCATCACCGGCCAGGAGGAGATGAGAAACGTCGACACCCAGTGGATCGTGCGGCAGATGATCGGCTCGGACGCCAAGGATTTCGCCAAGGCCGACGACCATGCGCCGGGCGAGGAAATCTTCCGCGCCGAGGACATCTGCCTGCCGCGCGCCACCGGCGGACTGGCGGTCGACCACGTCTCGCTGTCGCTACGCACCGGCGAGATCCTCGGCATCTACGGGCTGATGGGCGCCGGGCGCAGCGAGTTGTTCGACTGCATCATGGGCCGCCATGGGCATGCCAGCGGCAACATCTTCATCGACGGAAAACAGGTCCGGGAACGCGACACGACGCGCCGCATCCGGCGGGGTCTGGCGCTGATCCCGGAGGACCGGCAGCGCGAGGGCCTGGTGTCGATCCTCTCCGTCGCCAGCAATCTGACGCTGGCAAGCCTGTCGCGCTTCGTCAGCCTGTTCCACATCCGCGGCGCCGCCGAACGGCAGGCCGTGGCGCAGATGGTGCGGGAGCTCGCGATCAAGGTCGCCGATCCGGCGCAGGAGGTTTCGTCGCTGTCCGGCGGCAACCAGCAGAAGGTGGTGATCGGCAAGGCGCTGCTCACCGGACCCAAGGTGCTTCTGATGGATGAGCCCAGCCGCGGCATCGATGTCGGCGCCAAGGCCGATGTCTTTCGCACCATGCGCAAACTGTCGCGCGATGGGCTCGGCATCCTTTTCGCCACGTCCGATCTCGATGAGGTGATGGCGCTGTCCGACCGTATCGCGGTGATGAGCAATGGCAAACTGACCGGCATGTTCGAGCGCGCCGAGGCGACCGAAGCCGCGATCGTCGCCGCGTCAGCGCTCGGCCATGGACCTGTCCCCGCACATCCTGCCCCCGCAGATCTTGCCCCCATACATCTTGCCCCGCACATGGAGAGCAACGCCGATGACTGATATTCCGGCCAGGGCGGCTCATTCGTCGGCCGCCAGCGGTTCCGCACTGCTGACGCTGATGAAACTCAGGACCTTCATCGCGCTGATTGCCGTGCTGGTGTTCTTCTCGATCGCGGCGCCGAACTTCCTGTCGGCGGCCAATTTGATCCTGATGGCCAAGCACGTGGCGCTCAACGCCTTCCTGGCCATGGGCATGACCTTCGTCATCATCACCGGCGGCATCGATCTTTCGGTCGGCTCGATCGTCGGCCTGTGCGGCATGGTGGCCGGCTATCTCGTGCTCAACGGCATCGACCTGCAGATCGGCTACACAATCTATTTCAACGTTTTCGAGATCGCCTTGATCACGCTGGCGGTCGGCATCCTGATCGGCGCCGTCAACGGATTGCTGATCACCAGATTGAACGTGGCGCCCTTCATCGCCACGCTCGGCGTGCTCTACGTGGCGCGCGGCCTGGCGCTGCTGTCCTCGGACGGGCGCACCTTCCCCAATCTGGTCGGCAAGCCGGAACTCGGCACCACCGGCTTCGGCTTCCTAGGCGCCGGCCGGCTCGTCGGCCTGCCAGTGTCGATCTGGATCCTGATCGTGGTGGCGCTGGGTGCCGCCTATCTCGCCAGATACACCCCGCTCGGCCGCCACATCTTCGCCGTCGGCGGCAACGAGCGCGCGGCGCGGATCTCGGGCGTGCGCGTCAACATGGTCAAGATGTTCGTCTACATGTTCTCCGGTTTCTGCGCGGCGATCGTCGGCCTGATCATCTCGTCGGAGCTGATGGCCTCGCATCCGGCGACCGGCGAAAGCTTCGAATTGAATGCCATCGCCGCGGCGGTGCTTGGCGGCACCTCGATGTCGGGCGGCCGCGGTACCATCGGCGGCACCATCGTCGGCGCCTTCGTCATCGGTATCCTGTCGGACGGGCTGGTGATGATGGGGGTGAGTTCCTTCTGGCAGATGGTGATCAAGGGCCTCGTCATCATCGTCGCGGTGGTCGTCGATCAGGCGCAGCGCCGGCTTCAGCAGCGCGTCACGCTGATGCAGATGGCAAAGGCGGGCTGATCATGGCGGAATTGCGTGGAGCGCTGATCGGCTGCGGCTTCTTCGCCGTCAACCAGATGCATGCCTGGCGCGACATCGAGGGCGCCTCGATCATCGCCATCTGCGACCGCGATCCGGAACGGCTCCAGATCGTCGGCGACCAGTTCGGCATCTCCAGGCGCTACACCGATGCGGCGGCGATGTTTGCAGGCGAGACACTCGACTTCGTCGACATCGCCACGACCGTCGGCAGCCACCGGCCGCTGGTCGAGTTGGCAGCCAGCCACCGCGTTCCGGTGATCTGCCAGAAACCGTTCGCGCCGAGCCTCGCCGACGCCAAGGCGATGGTCGCGGCCTGCGCCGCGGCCGGCGTGCCGCTGATGGTGCACGAGAACTTTCGCTGGCAATCGCCGATCCAGGCGGTGCGCGCAGTGCTCGACAGCGGCGAGATCGGCACACCCTTCTTCGGACGCATCTCCTTCCGCTCCGCCTATGACGTGTTTTCCGGCCAGCCTTACCTGGCAACCGGAAAACGCTTCATCATCGAGGATCTCGGTATCCACATTCTCGACATCGCCCGTTTTCTGTTGGGCGACGTATCGAGCCTCACTGCCCGCACCGCGCGCATCAATCCCGCCATTGCCGGCGAGGATGTCGCCACGATGCTGATGGACCACGAAAGCGGTGCCACCTCGGTTGTGGATTGCAGCTACGCGACAAAGCTCGCCGTCGAGCCGTTTCCCGAAACACTGATCGAGATCGATGGCAGCGACGGCACGATCCGGCTGGCGCAGGCGTACCAACTCACCGTCACCGGCAAGAGCGGCACGACGGTCAGGGACATTTCGCCGCCGCTACTGCCCTGGGCATCGCGGCCATGGCACAACATCCAGGAAAGCGTGCTGGCGATCCAGCGGCACTGGGTCGACTGCCTTGTCGGCGGCAAGGAGCCGGCGACCTCGGGCGCCGACAATCTCAAGACGTTAGCGCTGATCGAGGCTGCCTATGCCGGCGCCGCGAGCCGCGAACCGGTGCGGATGGACGAGCTGTTGAAATGAGCGTGGATGGCTTCCTCCTCTGCGGCACACGCGCGGCGGAAGCCAGACCGGTCCGGCTCAGCGCCGGCCCGCTCAGCGCCGATTTGGTCAACGGCAATTTGCGCAGCATCCGCCATGGCGGCACCGAGGTGCTGCGCGCCATCGCCTATATCGTGCGGGACCGCGACTGGGGCACCTACGAACCCGTGCTGGCGGACTTGACCATCGACCAGGGCGCCGATGCTTTCTGCGTCGGCTACACCGCAAGCTGCACCGGACCGGGCGAAAGCCGGCTCGCCTTCCGCGCCACCATCAAGGGAGCGGCCGACGGCCGGCTGGTGTTCGACGTCAGCGCGCTGCCCGAAAGCGATTTCGAGACCAACCGCTGCGGCTTCTGCATCCTGCATCCGATCGCGGGGCTTGCCGGCAGCCCGGTGACCATCGAGCATACAGACGGCAGCGTGGTGGACACGATACTGCCCGACCTGATCGACCCCTGGCAGCCTTTCAAGGATTTGCGCGCCATCACGCATGCGGTGCGGCCCGGCGTCACTGTCGAGTGCCGGATGGAAGGCGACACATTCGAGATGGAGGACCAGCGCAACTGGTCCGATGCCTCCTACAAGACCTATGTGCGGCCGCTGGCGCTGCCCTGGCCCTATGTGCTGCCGGCGGGCGAACCGGTGCGCCAGACAATCAGCCTGCGCATTGCGGGCGACGCCGGGCCTTCGGCCACGGCTTCGGGCAATGAGCCGGTCCGCATCGAGCTTGGCGAAGCCGGACCAAGACTGCCCGATATCGGCGTGGTCATTTATCCCGAGGATGTGGAGGCAGCGCTGGCGAACCTGCCGACGCTGTCGAAGCTCGGCCCACAGCAGCTTTTGCTCCACTTCGACCCGACGCGCGGCCACGGGGTCGAAGCCTTGCGCGCCCATGCCCGGCTTGCCGCCGCTTGCCCCGCTGCAACAACGCTCGAATGCGTTGTCGCCTGCACCGGCGATCTCGATGCCGAACTCGCAGCGGTCGCCGACATGGTGCGCCAGGCGGGCCTGCGGCTCGACGCCGTCGCGGTATCGCCTTCGGTCGACCGGCAGTCGACGCCGCCGGGCAGTGCCTGGCCGGCATGCCCGCCGCTCGAGGATGTCTACGCCGCCGCCCGCCGCGCCTTTCCCGATATCCGTCTCGGCGGCGGCATGTTCAGCTATTTCACCGAGCTCAACCGCAAGCGCGTTCCGGCCGGGCTGCTCGATTTCGTCACCCACTGCACCTGCCCGATCGTGCATGCCGCCGACGATCTCAGCGTGATGCAGTCGCTGGAGGCATTGCCGTTCATCACCCGGTCGGTGGGGGCGATCTTCGGCGACAAGCCCTACCGGATCGGGCCGTCCACCATCGCCATGCGGCAGAACCCCTATGGCGGCGCGACCAAGGACAATTTTGACGGCCAGCGCATCGCCATGGCCAATCGCGATCCGCGTCATGCCGCCCAGTTCGCCGCCGCATGGACGATCGGCTATGCCGCGCGCGTCGCGCCGGCCGGATTGGAGGTGCTGACGCTGTCCGGCTTCACGGGGCCGTTCGGCGTGCTGGCGGCATCCGGGGAACCTGCCGCCGAGGGATCGCCGCGGCCGATCTTCCAGGCCATCTCCGCGCTTTGCGGATTGGCTGGGCTCGCGCACGTTGCCGCGAAAACAAGCGACGAGACGCGGGTGCTGGCGCTGGCCGGGCGCTCCGCTTCGGGCGAGACCATCGCATGGCTGGCCAACCTGACGGCGGACGATGTCGCGGTCGACGCTTCCGCGCTTGGCGGGGGCCGTCTCGTCATGTCGCCCTACGCCATCGCCCGATTTGGCTAGACGCAGAGCCTACTTCTCGGAATTCATCACATAGAGCGCGCGCGAGCGTTCGAGATGCTTGATCATTGCCTTCTCGGCGCCGTCGGCATCTTTGTGCTCGATGCGGTCGATGATCTCCTCGTGCTCGGTCAGCGTGTACTTTTCCTTGCCGGTCCAGATCAGCATCTCGGTGTGGTATTCCTTCAGCCAGCCGAGCATCGCCTCGCTGACGGCGACATAGATCGGGTTGCCCGAAATCGCCGCGATCCGGCTGTGAAATTTCATGTCGGCGGAAATGAAGGCTTCCGAATTGCCGCGTGCGCCGCGCTGCTCGGCAACGGTTTCCTTGAGCTGCTGCACATCCTCGGCGGTGGCCCTTTCGGCGGCCTCCTTGACCATGCCGCGCTCGAAGAAGATGCGCGCGCTCTTCAGATGCTCGAGCGTGTCCTTCGATGAAGACAGGATGATCTTGGCCGCACCGTCGACCTGTCTGATGATCGACTTGGCGGTCAGCTGCAGCACCTTGGCCCGCTCGCCATGCGAGATGGCGACAAGGCCCATATTGCTCAACGCCTGCATGGCCTCGCGGATCGCAGGCCGGCCGACCTCGAAGCGCTCCATCAATTCGCGCTCCGACGGCATGTCATCGCCCGGCTGCAATTCGCCGCTGGTGATCAGCCGCTTCAGCCTCGCAAAGACTTCGTCGGAAAGCTTGCGCCGGACGATCGGTTCCGAACGGTTCATCGCCGCGAATCACTCCCTTGCCCCGATTCCTGTGTAGCATTCCGGGCAGGACTATCGGAATGCCTGCCCTTAACCGACGCCCGTCGCGGCAGCCGGGATATTTGCTTGCAATACTTATGTACTCATTATACCAGATTTCATTCGCAACGAAACTTTTTTCGAACCCTTTCGACCGGCCAGTCCATCATGATCATCCTCACCTATCGCATCGAAACCTCAGGCAGCATAGAAGCCCTGGCGGCCAAGATCGCCAGCGACCAGTCGACCGGCACCTTCGTTGCGCTGCCCGGCGAGACCGAAGAGCTGAAGGCGCGCGTGGCGGCACGGGTGCTGGCGATCCGGCACCTGCCCGATGCGGAGCAGCCGTCCATTCCCGAGGCCGGAACCGGGCCTTTCAGGCGCGCCGATGTCGATATCGCCTTTCCGTTCGATGCCATCGGCACCGACCTCTCGGCGCTGATGACCATCGCGATCGGTGGCACCTATTCGATCAAGGGCCTGTCGGGCATCCGCGTCGTTGACATGAAGCTGCCGCAAGAATTCAGGGGCGCCCATCCGGGGCCGCAATTCGGCGTTGCCGGCAGCCGCAGGCTGACCGGTGTCGAGGGCCGTCCGATCATCGGCACCATCGTCAAGCCGGCGCTGGGCCTGCGACCGCACGAGACGGCCGCCATGGTCGGCGAACTGATCGCGGCCGGCGTCGATTTCATCAAGGACGATGAGAAGCTGATGAGCCCGGCCTACTCGCCACTGGCGGAGCGGGTGAAGGCGATCATGCCGCTGATCCTCGATCACGAGCAGAAGACCGGCAAGAAGGTGATGTATGCCTTCGGCATCTCGCATGCCGACCCGGACGAGGTGATGCGCAACCACGATATGGTGCTCAAGGCCGGCGGCAATTGCGCGGTCATCAACATCAACTCAATCGGCTTCGGCGGCATGGCTTACCTCAGAAAGCGTTCCGGCCTGGTGCTGCATGCCCACCGCAACGGCTGGGACATCCTGACCCGCCATCCCGGCCTCGGCATGGACTTCAAGGTCTGGCAGCAGTTCTGGCGGCTGCTCGGCGTCGACCAGTTCCAGATCAACGGCATCGCCTCGAAATACTGGGAGCCGGACGCATCTTTCATTGCCTCCTTCGAGGCGGTGACGACGCCGCTGTTCTCACCTGATGATTGCGCTCTGCCGGTCGCCGGTTCGGGCCAATGGGGCGGACAGGCGCCCGAGACCTACGAGCGCACCGGGCGCACGGTCGATCTGCTCTATCTCTGCGGCGGCGGCATCGTCAGCCATCCGGACGGCCCGGGTGCCGGCGTGCGCGCCGTCCAGCAGGCCTGGCAGGCCGCCGTCGAGGGTATTTCCTTGGCGGACTACGCAAGCAGCCATGTCGAACTGGCGCGCTCGATCGAGAAGTTCGGCGACGGCAAGGCCGCGTGAGCGAGGCCATGCAGAAGCTGCTGCTCAGTTACTATGGCGACGATCTCACCGGCTCGACCGACGTCATGGAGGCACTCGAACTCGGCGGCGTGCCGACGGTGCTGTTCATGCGCCAGCCCGACCAGCCCTTGCTGGAGCGATTTTCGCATTGCCGCGCCATGGGACTGGCGGGCACGAGCCGCAGCGAAACGCCGCAATGGATGGACGAAAACCTGGTGCCGGCCTTCGAGTGGCTAAGGGGGCTCAAGGCGGCGGTTTGCCACTACAAGATCTGCTCGACCTTCGATTCCAGCCCGACGATCGGCAGCATCGGCCGCGCCATAGAAATCGGCAGGGGTGTCTTCGGCCAGAAGGCCGTGCCGGTGGTTGTCGGGGCGCCTCAGCTCAAGCGCTATACAGCGTTCGGGAACCTCTTCGCTGCATTCCGCGGCGACTATTTCCGCATCGACCGGCACCCCGTCATGAGCCGGCATCCGGTGACGCCGATGAACGAGGCCGATCTGCTCCTCCATCTGTCTCGCCAGACCGGTCTCGCTTCCGGCCTTGTCGACCTGGCGGCATTGCAGGCCGACGATCTTCCACAACGGGTCGACCAGGCCTTACAAAACAGGGCAATCGTCCTGTTCGACGTCGAGAGCCGCCAGACGCAGAAGCGCGTCGGCGAACAGGTCTGGCGCATGTGCGAACAAGGCCATGGTTTCGTCGTCGGATCCTCGGGCGTCGAATATGCCCTGCTTGCCGAATGGGCAGACAAAGGCATCGCCACAGGGCATGCGCCCTTTACGCCACCCGGTCCGGTCGACAGGCTCGCCGTGGTCTCGGGCAGTGTGTCGCCGACCACCGAGAAGCAGATCCGCTTTGCGCTTGCGCACGGATTTGACGGCATTCAGATGGACGCCATGCAGTTGGTCTCGGAGGGCGCCGGCGAGGCGATCGAGCGTGCCGTCGCCAGCGGATTGTCGAGCCTGGCGGCGGGGCGCAGCGTGATCCTCTACACCGCGCTCGGTCCCCAGGCCGATCGCAGTGCCGAGATCGACCATATCGAAGGCGCACGCAACAGGCTGGGACGGGCGCTGGGAACCATCCTGCGCCGGCTGGTGGCGACAGAGAAACTCAAGCGCGCGGTGATCGCCGGCGGCGACACGTCGAGCCACGCGCTGGGACAGTTGTCCATCGATGCGCTGACCGTGCGCATGCCGTTGCCGCAATCGCCCGGCTCGCCGCTTTGTCTCGCCCATGGCGGCGGCGAGATCGACGGGCTCGAAATCGCGCTGAAGGGCGGCCAGGTCGGCACCGACGCCTATTTCGAGACGATCCGGCTGGGAAGCTAGGACACGCTCGATGGCAGACTAAGCCAGCGCCACGACCACGTGAGCCTGGATTTTGGCTGCGACCTCGCCGCTGCCATGCCTTTCCGCGATCGCGGCCGCGGCATAGTCGGTTGCGGCTTCCAGTTTTCCGGCGTCCCTAGCCTCGATCTCGCTGCGAAGAACCGTCCCCTTGCAATAGGCAACGGCCGGCAGGCGCGGCGAGGATGCGCGGCTCTGTTCGGCTCTGGTCTCGATCACCACATGGGTGAAACCCGCGTCTTCCAGATCGCCGCGGATCAGGGCCGTATCGTGATAGCCATGGGGTGTGCGCGCCAGAAAGCGCGGCGGATCGTCCGGAAACATCCTTGCGAGAGCATTCGTCACATCATCGGCAAACACGTTCTCCTCGATGCGATCCCAGACGTTGAACAGGAAGTGTCCGCCGGGCTTCAGCACCCGCTTCGCTTCGCGGTAGGCGGCTGAGCGGTTGGGAAAGAACATCGCGCCGAATTGGCAACAGACGACATCGAAGGCCGCATCCTCGAACGGCAGCGCCATGGCATCCGCCTGGCGCCATGTGATGCGGCTGTCGGGAGCTTGTCGCGAAGCGGCGTAGTCGAGCATGGGCTGGTTGAGGTCGCTCACGACATAGCTTGCGCCAGGGGACAGTTTTGGCGCCAATACGCGGGTGACCACCCCGGTGCCCGCGGCGATTTCCAAGACGGCACCGGGCGACAGGGACGCAGCCCGCCGTGCCAGATCGGCGGCGAAAGGTTCGAAAATCAACGGCACCATATAGCGGTCGTAGTTTTCCGGGATCGAACCGGTAAAGGCCTTATCCGTTTCCAACATTGCTATCCCCCCGCAGTCGGTTTGAAACCTCGCGAGACCGGCATGCGATTGTCCCTCTGCGGCGCAATCGCAAGGAGCCGACCTGCTTCAGCCCCTATCTCTACCACGCCCGTGACCTGGTCGCGACAGGCTTGCGCTGGGCGTCAACGAGCCCAGACCTAGTATAGCGGCCGGCTCATATGTTGGGGCGTTGGCCATTGCGTGGTCACGCCGGGCTGCACCGGCCGCTCGAGATAGGTCGACAGCACCACATAGCTGCGTGTCGAGGTGACGCCAGGCGTTTCATAGAGACGCGACAGCAATCCTTCGAGCGCCCTCGGATCCTCGGTACGCACCTTGAGCAGCACGCAGGTGTCGCCGGCGACGGTGTGGATCTCCTCGACTTCCGGATATTGCGAGATCGCCATCAGTTCCGGCGTCTTGCCCCAGCCCTTGGTGTCGATATGCACGAAGGCGAGCAGCGGCTTTCGCACCGCATTGGGGTCGATGATGACAGCCGTGCCGCGTATGGCGCCGCTGCGCCGCAGGCGCTTGACCCGCTCATGGGCGGCGGGCGGCGAAAGGCCGACACGGTCACCCAGTTCGGCGTAGCTGACCGTGGCGTCCTCGACGAGAACGCCTAATATCTTTCGGTCGATCGCGTCGACATCACGGGGTGCTGGCCTGTTCTGCCGAATGCCATCTGTTTCTTCATCCATATCGATAATCCCGATTGCTACAGAATTTAATACGGCCATTATGTTGATATGTCGAACAGTGATCAAGCCACGACCTTCGCAGCCGAGGCCAGGCCGCCGATCCCGGCGCTGGCCTATCTTTTGACCGGGTGCATCGCCGTGATCGGCTCGAACTCGCTGGTGCTGGGCCCGATTGCGCCGGCGGTGGCCGCGTCGTTCGCAACCAGCGTACCGGCCGTCATGGCTGCTGCGGCCGCGTTTGGCCTGGGCACCTCGGCAAGCGCCCTGTTCCTGGCACGCTACATCGACCGCCTCGGCGCACGCCGGATGCTGCAGGGGGCGTTGCTGCTGCTGGCGCTGGCACTTGTCGCGAGCGCGGCGGCGCCGACGGTGATCATGCTGGTCGCGGCACAGCTGGTTGCCGGCATCGCCGCCGGCGTCGCCATGCCGGCGATTTATGCCAGCTCCGCGGCGATCGCGCCGCCCGGCCGCGAAAGCGGGACGATCGGCGTCGTGCTCACCGGATGGACGCTCAGCATGGTGGCCGGCGTTTCGCTGTCGGCCGTGCTTGCCGATCTCGTGCATTGGCGCGCCGTCTTCGCAGCCGTGGCGCTCCTCGCGATGCTCGCACTGGCCGGACTCACTATGACGTCGCTGAGCGACATCAGGAAGAGCGGCCCGGCGCCAGCACCGCTGGCCGCACTCGGCATTCCCGGCATTGTGCCGCTTCTCGTCGCCTGCGCGGCCTTCATGACCGCCTTCTACGGTGTCTATGGCTACCTCGGCGACCACCTTCACAGCGGACTGGGCAAGCCGGTGAGCGCCAACGGTTGGGCCGCCCTCGCCTACGGCATCGGTTTCGGCATGGCTGCTCTCCTCGACGGCGTGATCGATCGCCTCGGCGCCCGTCGCGTCATGCCGTTCGCCTATCTGCTTGTCGCCATCGTCTACGTCGCCATTGCCGCGACGAGCGACAGTTTCGGGCTAACCATAGCCATGGTCGCGGTGTGGGGACTTGCCAATCATTTCGGCCTGAATGTCCTGGTGATGCGCCTCTCCGCGCTCGATCCCTCGCGGCGCGGCACGATCATGGGCCTGAACAGCGCGGTGACCTATCTGGCGGTCTTTGTCGGCACCACCGGCTTCGGCCCGCTCTATGCCAGCTTCGGTTTTGCCACCTGCGCGATGATCGCGGCGTTGCTCATGCTGGTCGCCGCCTCGGCGGCGGCATGGCGCACACGCCACTCGAGCAGCACCTGATGGGCCAGCGCGTTGGCGCGGTTGACAGCCGCGCCCTGCCCTTTCATACAAAGCCGTCAATGTTCTCAGGGCGGGGTGAAAGTCCCCACCGGCGGTAAAGGTTTCGACCAAAGCCCGCGAGCGCTTTCCAGTCCACGCGCCAATGCGTGGATTCTTAAGTGCTAGAGCGTCCTTTACGCGTCCAAGAGGACGCGTGGCGCTCTAGTGGAAAGGTCAGCAGATCCGGTGTGATTCCGGAGCCGACGGTATAGTCCGGATGAAAGAGAACGAACGAAAGACGGACCGCCCCGGCGGGCCGGATTTTGTATCGTGCGTCCTGATTCTGGTTCGAAACGGAAGGATGGACCCATGAATCAGCATTCCCACAAAGACTATGACACTGTTCGCATCGCCGTCATTCGCGCGCGCTGGCATGCCGATATCGTCGACCAGTGCGTCGCGGCCTTCGAGGCAGAGCTTTCCGCGCTTGGCAACGGACGCTTTGCGGTCGATGTCTTCGACGTGCCCGGCGCCTACGAGATCCCGCTGCACGCCAAGACCTTGGCCCAGACCGGCCGCTATGCCGCGATCCTGGGGGTGGCGTTCGTCGTCAATGGCGGCATCTACCGGCATGAGTTCGTCGCCGGCGCCGTCATCGACGGCATGATGAATGTGCAGCTGTCGACCGGCGTGCCGGTGCTTTCGGCGGTGCTCACGCCGCACAATTATCACGACAGCGCCGAGCATCACCGCTTCTTCTTCGAGCACTTCACCGTCAAGGGCAAGGAAGCGGCCAATGCCTGTGTTCAGATCCTGGCGGCTCGGGAAAAGATCGCGGCATGAAATGTTCGCAGCCGGGTGGAAATCGCGATAACACCCGGTAGTATTTGCGAAAAGTCGGGAGGATGCCGGTGCAGACCAAGAAAATCATCAATGACGGCAACCGCGCCGTCGAGGAGATGCTCGAAGGGATCCTCGCCGCGCATCCTCGCCACCTCAGGAGCGCGGAAGGCAGCCCGCGCTCGATCATCGCCCGCGACGGGCCGCGACCCGGCAAGGTCGGGCTGGTGATCGGCGGCGGCTCGGGCCATGAGCCGACCTTTCTCGGCTTTGTCGGCAAGGGACTGGCGGACGCGGCGGCCATCGGCAATGTCTTTGCCTCGCCACCACCCGATCCGATCCTCGAATGCGCCAAGGCGGTGAGCGGCGGCGCCGGCGTCCTGTTCATGTACGGCAACTATGCCGGCGACGTGATGAATTTCGACATGGCGGCCGAGATGGCCGGCATGGACGACATCGAGGTGCGCACCGTGCTGACCACCGACGACGTCGCTTCGGCGCCGCGCGACCAGCGGGACAAGCGCCGCGGCGTCGCCGGCAATTTCTTCATCTTCAAGGCAGCTGGTGCGGCCTGCGACCGGATGCTCTCCTTCGACGAGTGCGAGCGCATCGCGCGCAAGGCCAATGACCACACCTTCACCATGGGCGTGGCGCTGTCGCCCTGCTCGCTGCCGCAGACAAGGCGGCCGAATTTCGAGATCGGCGCCGACGAAATGGAGATCGGCATGGGCATCCATGGCGAACCCGGCATCGCGCGCGGCAAGCTCGGGACCGCCGATGAGATCACCGACGAGATGCTGGACAGGATCCTCGCCGAGATGTCGCCTTCGCGTGGCGACAAGGTCGCGGTGCTGGTCAATTCGCTCGGCTCGACGCCGCTGATGGAACTCTACATCATGAACCGCCGGGTCAAGCAAAGGCTCGACGACATCGGTGTTTCCATCCACGCGACCTGGGTCGGCAATTACTGCACGTCGCTGGAGATGGCCGGCGCATCTGTGACCTTGATGCATCTCGACGGCGAACTGCAGACGATGCTCGACCACACTTGTGACTGCGCCATGTTCCGCGCCGGCTGACGAAGGAGCGATCCGTGACCATCGATGCCGCAGACCTGAAAAGAATGTTCGATGAAATCGCCGTGGCGATCGAGACCGACAAGGACCGGCTCTGCCAGCTCGACGGTGTCATCGGCGACGCCGATCACGGCATCGCCATGGCGCTTGGTTTCGGCGCCGTGCGCGATGCGCTGGCATCGCTCGACCTCGCGGCTGTCGAGCCGACCGCGCTGCTCAACGGCGCGGCGAAGTCGTTCCTCAATGCGGTCGGCGCTTCCTCAGGCCCGCTCTATGCGACGGCCTTCATGCGTGCGGCTGCCGCCGTCAAGGGCAAGGCGACGCTGACGGACGCCGAATTCATCGCCCTGTTCCAGGCCATGGCCCAGGGCATCAAGGATCGCGGCAAGGCCGAACCTGGCGAAAAGACGATGATCGATGCCTGGCAGCCGGCGGCCGAAGCGGCCGCGGCCGCGCATGCCGCCGGCAAGATGCTGTCCGAAAGCCTGGCCGCCGCGCTTGCCGCCGCCGAGTCTGGTGCTGAAGCGACCAAGGACATGGTCGCGGCCAAGGGTCGCTCGGCCCGGCTCGGCGAACGCTCGCTCGGGCACATGGACCCGGGTGCGGCCTCGGCGGTCACCGTCATCGGCGCGATGACGAAGGCTTTGGCTTAAGCCTTCGTGGCGTCGAGCCTGTTTATGGCCTGGACATTGCCGGCCGACGGTCCCTTCTCGTCGAACTCGGAAGCCAGCCACGTATCGACGATAGCCTTGGCCAGTTCCGGGCCGATGACGCGGGCGCCCATGGTGATGATCTGCGCGTTGTTGGATTTGGCGGCGCGTTCGGCCGAATAGGTGTCGTGGGTGAGCGCGGCGCGGATGCCCGGCACCTTGTTGGCCGAAATCGAAACGCCGATGCCTGTGCCGCAGAACAGGATGCCGCGATCGTTGTCGCCGTCGACGATCGTCTGGGCGAGCTTTTGCGACAGGTCGGCGTAGTAGCCGGCCTGGCTGAGATCGCTGACGGTGAGACCGGGCTTGGTCGCCAGATGTGCGGCGATGACATCGAGCAGCGGCTTGCCGGCGCTGTCGGCCCCAATGGCTATTTTCATGATCGTGTCCTTTCTTGACTGGATGCGTTTGATTTCAGATCGCGGCCGAGGCGCGGCCGAGGATGTCGATGTAGCCTTGCGCCTGCCAGGCGGAGCGGCCGATGAAGAGACCGTCGACATTGGGCTGACCGATCAGTTCGGCGGCATTGCCGGGGTTGACGCTGCCGCCATAGAGCACCGACGGGACGGACGGCAGCAGGCTACCGGCCACGGCCTTGATCAGTCCCTGCTGCTTGTCGGCATAGTCGGAACTGGCCGGAATGCCCTTGTCGCCGATCGCCCAGACCGGCTCGTAGGCGAACAGGATTGTTGCGCCCTTCACTTCCTCTTCGAGGAATTGCAGCGCACCCTCGACCTGCTTGGCCAGCACGGCATCGGCCTCGCCGCTTTCGCGCTCGGCCAGCGTCTCGCCGACGCAGATCAGCGGTATCAATCCGTGCTTCACGGCCGCCGCCGTCTTCAGGCCGACGGTGCGATCGGTCTCGCCGAAATGCTCGCGCCGTTCGCTGTGGCCGAGTTCGACCAGATCGAGCCCGCAATCGGTCAACATCACGGGTGAAATCTCGCCGGTCCAGGCGCCGGCATCGGCCCAATGCATGTTCTGGGCGCCGACCTTGACCCGCGTCGAGGACAGCGCCTGCTTGACCTGACGCACCGCCGTGAAGGGCGGGATGACGAAGGGTTGGATGCGATCGTCGAAACCAGGGACGAACCCGGCCAGGATCGCGGCGAAATCCATCGCCTCGGCGAGCGTCTTGTTCATCTTCCAGCTTGTACCGACCCAGTAAACCACGCTTGCCGCTCCTTACCCTAGATTTGAACCGTGAGCTCCCGAAGAGAGCTCCGCTTTCGGATCATGGTCCCTTGTCGATCACCGTCAGCGAAACGCCGGCGGCCTCCAGTGCCTCGCGCACTCCAGGCTCCGGCTCGCGCCCGGTGAAGACAGCGTCGAACGCGCTGATATCCGTCAGGAAATGCAGCGCCGTGCGGCCGAACTTGCCGTGATCGACCAGCAGATAGTTGCGGGTGGCGGCCGCCATCATCAGCCGCTTGGACTGCACCACCTCCTGGTCCTGATGGAAGGCGGAAGCGCCATGGATGGCCGATGACGACAGGAAGGCGACATCGGCGCGCAGCGATTTGAGCGAGGCTTCGGCAAGCAGGCCGAAAAAGCCGTGGAATTTCTTGCTGTACTGGCCGCCGAGCGCGATGAGATTGATGCCGCCAGCACCGGCCAGTTCCTGGATGACGGCCAGATTGTTGGAGATCACCGTCAGCGGCCGCAAATCGGCAAGATGCCGCGCAATGCCGCCCGCGGTCGAACCGTCGTCGATGATCACTGTCTGGCCGGGTTCGATCATGGCGACCGCGGCTGCCGCCAGGCGCTGCTTTTCCTCGGTCGCCTGCTTCTGCCGGTAGCGGAAATCGCTTTCGAAGAGGCTGCTCGGCTGGATCGAGGCACCGCCGCGCACCTTGCGCAGGAACCCGCTTTCCTCAAGTTCGTCGAGGTCGCGATGCACGGTCATCTTCGAGATGCCAAAGCGCAAGGCGAGATCATCGACGCTCGCCGCGCCGGCGTCCATCAGGAAATCCATGATGCCTTGCCGTCTGGTATCGCTCTTCATCGCAGCCGACCGCCGAACGGCGCTCCTTGATCGAGCCCAAGAGATAACAGGTATCGTCGCAAAAGTATCATGATTTTTGTTATAATGAGATATTTTCTTGGGATATACCCATGGCTTTCAACACCGTGCTGTAACAAGAATTGCAGCGGGGACCATCTCTGGCGGTTGCGGTCGCGCCGAAATCCGGCCAGAAGCATCGATGGGCTGAACGATGCGCGGACAGTCCGCAACCACAGGTTCGAAACAGATACGGGAGACTAATCGTTGGCTCGCATCACACTGAGACAATTGCTCGATCACGCCGCCGAATATGGCTATGGCGTGCCGGCCTTCAACATGAACAACATGGAACAGGGCCTCGCCATCATGGAGGCGGCGGAAGAGACCAAATCGCCTGTCATCCTTCAGGCAAGCCGCGGTGCACGCGCCTATGCCAATGACGTGGTGCTGGCCAAGCTGATCGATGCGCTGGTCGAAATCCATCCCGACATCCCGGTCTGCATGCATCTCGACCATGGCAACAACGAAGCCACCTGCGTCACCGCGATCCAGTACGGCTTCACCTCGGTGATGATGGACGGTTCGCTGAAGGAAGACGGCAAGTCGCCGGCCGACTACGCATATAATTCCGGCATCACCAAGCGCGTCGTCGACATGGCCCATTGGGGCGGCGTTTCCGTCGAAGGCGAGATCGGCGTGCTCGGCTCGCTCGAGAGCGGCGGCGGCGAGCAGGAAGACGGCCACGGCGTCGAAGGCGCCATCAGCCACGACCAGTTGTTGACCGATCCGGAACAGGCAGTGGAATTCGTCAAGGACACCCATGTTGACGCTCTGGCTGTGGCCATGGGCACCAGCCACGGGGCCTATAAATTCTCGCGCAAGCCCGATGGCGCGGTGCTGGCGATGAACGTCATCGAGGAGATCCACCGCCGCCTGCCGAACATGCATCTGGTCATGCACGGCTCGTCCTCGGTGCCGGAGGACCTGCAGGAGATCATCAACAAGTATGGCGGCCAGATGAAGCCGACCTGGGGCGTGCCGGTGGAAGAGATCCAGCGCGGCATCAAGCACGGCGTGCGCAAGATCAACATCGACACCGACAACCGCATGGCGCTGACCGGCGCCATCCGCAAGGTGCTGACCGAGAACCCGAGCGAGTTCGATCCGCGCAAATATTTGACGCCGGCGATGGCTGCCATGCGCAAGCTTTGCAAGGAGCGGTTCGAGCAGTTCGGCACCGCCGGCAACGCACCGAAAATCAAGCCGCTGCCGGTCTCGGAAATGGCCAAGCGCTACAAGTCGGGCAGCCTCGATCCGAAATTCGGCTGACGACTATCCGACCGGGACGATCCGGTTCAACGGGCGGGCGCCTATCGGCTCCCGCCCGTTTTCTATCCGGCCTTCGGCACGAGGCCAGACCTGCCCGTCTCGATGAAGGGCGCCCAGTAGTCGACCGATTCCCGGATCATGGCGACAACCTGATGATCGACCGGCTCGCGTTCACGGAACGACAGTTCCAGGCAAATCTCATTGTCCGTGCCGCCGCCGCGCCGCACCGTCTCCAGCAGCTTTTCCGGCGTGATGCGGCCGTCCTTGTTGTAAGCCGCTGTGAACGGCCAGTGGCCGCCCTTGTTCATCGACGACTGCTTGATGTGGATGATCGGCGACTTCCTGGGAAAGGCTTCGGCCCAGGCATAGGGATCGATGTCGGCCGGATTGCTGGAGGTGACGTCGCCATGGTCGATGTCGACCATCATCTGCAGCGGAACGGCCATGCCGGCGGCGTCGATCGCGCTTTGCAGCTGCCGGCAGTTCTCGATGGTGTGGCCGAATTCGCGGCCGACCGACATCGGCTCCCAGAACAAATAGCTCAGCCCGGCCGCGCGGGCGTGTTCGGCGACCTCGCGCCAGCACTCCAGTGCGATGTCGAACAGCCGCGCGCGACGCTCCGGGTCGTCGAAGTCGCGATGGGTGAAGATGGCGAACTGCGTGCCCATGCCGCTGGCGCCAAGCTCGGCGGAGATGTCGGCGAAGGTCTTGAACCAGTCGACATAGTAGCGGCGCACATCCGCGTCGGGATGGCCGAAATGGTTGAGCCGGCCGTAAGGGCCGGTCATGCCCGAAGTGACGCGCACGCCGGTGCGGGAGAGCGCGTTGCGAAACAGCCGGACGAATTTGACGATCGTCGCCGCCGGCCAGCCCGGATTGACGAATTCATGCGTGAGCTGAATGTCCCTAATGCCGATGTCATAGGCTATCGTGTCGATCAGGTCGTCCGGTTCGGCGAAGCGGTTGACCAGCGGATTGGTGTTGAGAGAGAGCGTGAAGGCCACAGCCGCGATCCTCTCAGCGCTGTCGCGTGACATTGGCGATGACGGACATCAGCCTGCCCTCGCCAGCCGGTTCGCACACCAATGCTCGAAGGCCGCCCTTTCCTCGGCCGACAGATGCAGCCCATGCTTGGTGCGCCGTTCCAGGATGTCGGCTGAAGTCGCCGCCCACTCCTGTTCGAAGAGATAATTGGCCTCGCGCTCGAAGAAATCCTTGCCGAAACATCGCCCCAATCCAGCGAGCGACCCCGTGGCACCGACCAGAAGGCGGGTCCTGGTGCCGTAGAGCCGCCCATAATGCTTGATCAGCGATGCCGGCATCCACGGATACTCACGGCCAAGGTCGCCGAGGAACTGTTCGAAATCGGCGTTGGCGATGTCGCCGCCGGGCAAATGTTCTTTCGCCGTCCAGGGCTTGCCCATCCGGGGAAAGAACGGGGCTATCCTGTCCAGCGCGTGCTCGGCAAGCTTGCGGAAGGTGGTGATCTTGCCACCGAAGACCGAAAGCAGCGGCGCCTGCGCATCGGGCGCGTCGAGCTCGAAAATATAGTCGCGGGTGACCGCGCTCGGGTTGTCGGCATTGTCGTCGTAGAGCGGCCTGACGCCGGAGAACGAATAGACGACATCGCTGCGCGCAAGGCCGCGCTTGAAATAGCGGTTGATCACCCTGATCAGGTAATCGATCTCGCTCTCATCCGCCGTCACGTCCTCGGGCCGTCCCTCGTAGGGAATGTCGGTGGTGCCGATCAAGGCGAGATCGTTCTGATAGGGATTGATGAAGATCACGCGCTTGTCGCTGTTCTGGACGAGATAGGCGTGCCGTCCCTCCCAGAATTTGGGCACGACGATGTGGCTACCTTTGACCAGGCGCACATTGCGCTTGGAGTTCTGGCCGGCCACGCGGTTGACGATGTCGTTGACCCAGGGGCCGGCGGCGTTGATCAGGGCGCGTGCCCGAACCGTCGTCCTGGCGCCCGTCCCGCCGTCCCGCATCTCGACGACCCATAGGCCGTTCTCGCGGCGCGCGGCGGTGCAGGCGGTGCGGGTGAAAACCTTGGCGCCGCGCTCGGCGGCGTCGAGCGCGTTGATGACGACGAGGCGGGCATCGTCGACCCAGCAGTCGGAATATTCGAAGCCGCGCTTGAAGCTGTCGTTGATCGGCGCACCCTCGGGCGCCGTGCGCAGGTCGAGCGTGCGGGTCGCCGGCAGCCGTTTGCGGCCACCGAGATGGTCGTAGAGGAACAGGCCGAGCCGCACCAGCCAGGCCGGCCGGTCGTCCGGGCTGTGCGGCAGCACGAAGCGCATTGGCCAGATAATGTGCGGCGCCGATTCCAGCAGCACCTCGCGCTCGATCAGCGCCTCGCGCACCAGGCGGAATTCGTAGTATTCGAGGTAGCGCAGGCCGCCATGGACGAGCTTGCCCGAGCGCGAGCTGGTGCCTTCGGCAAGATCGTCCTTTTCGCACAGGATGACGGAAAGGCCGCGGCCCGCAGCATCGCGCGCGATGCCGGCGCCGTTGACGCCGCCGCCGACGACGAAGAGGTCGACGATTTCGGTGCCGCCGCTCATCCCGCTCTGGCCTCGATGCCGGATTGGTATGCCATGACCGCCACCCTCAGCACGGATTGACGGGAGGAAGGCCGGCGATGTAGCGGCGCACCTCTTCGGCGGCCTGCTCCGCGGCATAGGTCACGGTTCGCACCGAGGCACCAGCGATATGCGGCGTCAGCGTCACGTTGGGGAGCTGCAGCAAAGGCCAATCCGACGGCACCGGTTCGACCGCGAACGTCTCAAGCATGGCGCTGGCGATCTGCCCCGAAACCAGCGCCTCGTAGAGTGCGTCATAATCGACCAGCGGCCCGCGCGCGGTGTTGACGAAGATCACGCCGGGCTTCATCCGCGCGATGGTGTCCTTGCCGATCAGGCCGCGCGTCTCCTCGGTCACCCTGGAATGCAGCGTGACCACGTCGGAGCGGGACAGGAGATCGTCCAGCCCAACCAATTCGACGCCGGCATTGCGATCCTCCGCGCTCAATTGCACATAGGGGTCGCTGACCAGGACGTGGCAGCCGAAGGCACGCAGCAGCCGGACCACCTTGGTGCCGATATTGCCATAGCCGACGACGCCGACGGTCATTTCGCCGAGTTCTCGGCCGGTGCGGTCGGCGCGGTAGAGATCGCCGCGCCATTCTCCCTTGCGCAAGGCCTCATGGCCGACCCGGATCAGCCGCGTTTCGACCAGGATGGCGCCGATGGTGAACTCGGCGACGGCAGTGGCGTTGCGGCCGGGCACGTTGACCACGGTGATGCCGTGATCCCTGGCCGCGGCCATGTCGATGTTGATCGGGCCGCCGCGCGATACCGCGACCAGTTTGAGCGCCGGCAGGCGGCCCATCATCCCCTCCGACAGGGGCGCGAGCTGGGTGACGAGGATCTCGGCATCGCCGATGAAATCGACGACCTCGTCGGGATGGCCGAAATATTCCTTGACCTTGTCGAGGCCGAGCGCCGGATTGCCGAACTCCATCGGCTCGTCGGGCCAGGCCGTCTGCAATGTGCGGATATCGAGATCGCCACTCGCGACCTTCTCGATTTTGGCGCGAAACACCTCCGGAAGCATGAAGTTGTCGCCAATGATCGCAATTTTCCTGGGCATACTCGACTTCTCAATTTGCCTGCACTGAAGCCATCGCGCGCCAGACCGGCCGCAACGCCTGGTGCGCCAACATGTAGGATGGGGTCATCTTGTCGTAGATCGCGGCGAGGCTGCGGTCGCTCGGCTCGGCATCGCCGAGCAGCGGCGTCACCCATTCGCCGACGCACGCGTCCATCGACGGGTAGAGACCGACGCCGACAGCGGCGATCATCGCGGCACCAGCGGCACCCGCCTCCTCGCGCGCGCTGGTGCGGATGTCGGCGCCCAGCGCGGCACCAAGGATCTTGCGCAACGCCGGGCTTCTGGCGGCGCCGCCGGTGAGGCGGACTTCGCGCGGCAGCGGCCCCATGGCGGCGTAGCAGTCGCGCGCAGCGAACGCCAACCCCTCGAAGACGGCGCGGACGAGGTCGGCATAGCCATGCCGCGAGGAAATGCCGACGAAGCCTGCCCGCGCATTGGCATCGACGAACGGTCCGCGCTCGCCGGCTTCCGACACATAGGGCTGATAGAGCAGCGAGGCGGGCTGCGAGGCGGCGATCCAGGCATCGACCAGCGCGATCATCTCGCCATTGCTGCGCGAAATGCCTTGCGAGGCGAGAATGCCCGAGGCAAGCCCGAGGACCCAATCGATGTTGAGCGTCGCCGCCATGTTCGACTGCATCTGCGCAAACACGCCGGGCGCTGGCATCGCCATCGTGTAGCCGGTCGCCGCTTCATTGAGCTGCACGTCGTCGGGGGTCTCGGCCAGCCGCATGTGCATGCCGGTGGAGCCGATGATCGAGCAGCCGGGCTTGCGCTCGCGGTCGAGCAGGCCGGCGCCGAGCGCGGTGCAGACGACGTCGACATAGCCGAGCACCACAGGCGTGCCGGCCAGCATCCCGGTGGCGTCCGCCGCCGCCTGCGACAGGCCGGTGCTGTGCCTTGTGCCGTCGACGATCGGCGGCAGCAGATGCCTGAGATCGGTAACGCCGAGCACGTCGAGCACCTCGTCGCTGTAGTCGCGGGTGTGGAAGTCGCCGAAGGTGAAGGTTCCCTCGGACGGGTCGGTGGCGCGCTCGCCGGTCAGCTTAAAATAGAGCCAGTCCTTGCAATGGAACGCGGTTGCCGCCTTGCCGAGCATTTCGGGCATGTTGCGCTTCATGAACACGAACTGCGAGCCCTGCTGGCAAGCGGCGAGCCCGCTGCCGGTCTTTTCGAAGCGCAGCCGATCCTGCGGCCGCGCGCGGATTTCCTCGACGATTGCCGCCGCGCGCGCGTCGAGCCAGAGCCAGCCCTTCGCCACCGGCTCGCCCTTGCCGTCGATCAGCCAGGTGCCGTCGCCCTGCCCGGTCACCGCGATTGCCACGGTCCGGCTGGCGAGATCGGGCACCTTGTCGGCGAGCTGGCGCAAGGTTGTGGCGGCATCGCTCCATGTTCGCGCCAAATCCTGTTCGGCGCCGCCGCCCGGCAATGTCTCATAGTGGTTCGGCAGCGCGGCGGCGGCGATCTGCCGGCCCGCCGTGTCGAAGGCGATGGATTTGATGATCGACGTGCCGGCATCGATGCCGATCAGGACATCACCCATCACGCAAGCTCCCTGCCGTGCGAAATGGCCTCGCCGCTCGCCTGATCGAAGACGTGCAGGTTCCCGGGATCGATGCTGACGTTGATCGGCGCACCCAGATCCAAGCGCGTGCGGTCATGTTCGACGAGGACCAGCGAACCGCCAGCAAAGTCGGCGGCGATATGGGTCTGGTCGCCGAGCCATTGGTTGGCCGAGACCCTGGCCGGAACGCCCTCCTTCGAGCGCCGCACGGCGTAGGGCCTGATGCCGATAACGACCCGCTCGCGGCTCAGCAGTTGATCGCGGACCGGAGCGCTGAAGGCGTCCTTGTCGTAGTCGAGCGACAGGCCGTCGGGCAGCCGCAGGCTGATGCGGCCGGCAGTGGCGCCGACATAGGCCTCGAAGACGTTCATCGGCGGTTCGCCGACGAAGGTGCCGGTGAACAGGTTCGCGGGACGCTCCTTGATCTGGTCCGGCGTGTCGAACTGCTGAAGCACCCCGCCCTCCATCACCGCGATGCGGTCGGCAAGCGCATTGGCCTCGGTCTGGTCGTGGGTGACCAGGATCGCGGTCAGGCCGCGCTCCTTGATGAAGTGCTTGATGCGGCCGCGCAGCACGGCGCGAAGCTGCGGTTCGAGCTGACCCATCGGCTCGTCCAGAAGATGCAGGTCGGCCTCGCGGATCAGCGCCCGGCCGAGACTGGCGCGCTGCTGCTGGCCGCCGGAGATGGAGCTCGGATAGCGCTCCAGTATGTCCTCGATCTCGAGCAGCTTGGCGATGCTGGCGACCTTCGCGTCGACCTCGCTTTTCGGCAGCCTCGCCGCCTTGAGCGCGAAGGCCATGTTCTCGCGCACGGTCAGCGGCGGATAAAGCGAATAACCCTCGAAGGCCATCGCCACGTTGCGCTTGACCGGCGGCAAGGTGTGCACCTGCCGGCCGCCGACCGAAATCGCACCGCGCGACACCTCTTCGAAGCCGGCGATCATGCGCAGCGTCGAGGTCTTGCCGCAGCCCGACGAGCCAAGCAGGGCGACGATCTCGCCCTTGCCGATTTCCATCGTCAGGTTCTTGACGGCATGAACGCCCCGGTCGATCGGACCATAGAACTTGTCGACACCGGAAATGGTGAGTGCGGTCGGGCTCATGCCGCTTCTCCGCTGCGCAGATTGAGGACGTTCTTGGAGCCGATGCGGTCGCCGCTGGCCTGATCGAACAGCAAGGCGCTCTTGCCGTCGACGGCGATATGGGCCTTGCCTTCGCTGCGGCCCGGCGTTCCGGCCGGCCGCGAGACCAGGATCTCGCGGCCGCGCACGGTGCGCACCAGCGTGACGATCTTTTCGTTGAGCGGCGTCTCGGCCTCGACCGTCACCGGAATGGCGCCGGGCACGCCTTCCTCGACGAAGCCGAGCGCTTCGGGCCGCAGGCCGATCACGCAGTCACGGCCGACTGCGGTTTCGTAGGCGCCGGCCAGATGCACCTGAACGTTGGACAGGCCGACATAGATGCCCTTGGCGTCGCGCGCGGGCTTGACGTCGAGCAGGTTGATGGTGGGATCGCCGAACAGCCGCGCAATCTCGATATTGGCCGGCTCGCGATAGATCTGCTCGGGCGTGCCGAGCTGCCTGATGACGCCTTGCGACATCACCGCGATGCGGTCGCCGAGCGCCATGGCTTCCTTGTAGTCCTGGGTGACGTAGACGACGGTAGCACCGCGATCGGCGAGCAGCCTCGGAAGTTCGAGCCGCATCTCGAAGCGAAGCTTGGCGTCGACATTGCGCAAGGGATCGTCAAGCAGCAGAAGCGGCGGCGAGCCGACCAAAGCGCGGGCAAGCGCTGTACGCTGCTTCTGGCCGTTGGAGAGCGCACGCGGCTTATGGGAAAGCACATGGGCGATCTTCAACAGCTTGGCGACGCTCTCGACGCCGGCCTTGATCGCGCCTTGCGACGAACGCTTGGCGGCCAGCGGCGTGGCGATGTTGTCGAAGGCGGTCATATGCGGAAACAGGGCGAAATTCTGGAACGCCATGCCGACGCCGCGGAACTCCGCATCGACATCGGTCATGTCGTCGCCGCCGATGAATATCTTGCCTTCATCCGGGTCGATGACGCCGGCAACTAGCCGCAGCAGCACCGTCTTGCCGGCGCCAGAGGGTCCGAATAGGACGAGGGTTTCGCCGTCGGCAACCGTCAGCGACAGATTGTCGAGGACGGTCTGGCTCTTGTAGCGCTTGACGACATTTTTAAGTTCGAGGCTGGCCATATCTATCCTTTCACCGCGCCAAGCGACAGGCCTTCGACGAGATAGCGCTGCGCATAAAGCGCGAGCGCCAGGGTCGGCGTGATCGAGAGCACGATGGCCGCCGAAATCTGGCCGTACTGGATGCCCGAGGAAGTGATGAAGGCAAGCGCGCCGACTGTCACCGGCTGCTTGTCGGCCGAGGCCAGCACCAGCGCGAAGACGAAATTATTCCAGGCGAAGATGAAGGCAAGCAGGCCGGCGGCGGCGATGCCGGGACCGGCGAGCGGCAGCGCGATCTTGCGGAAGGTGGCGAACCAGGAATGGCCACCGATGCGGTAGGCATATTCGATGTCGGCCGGAATATCCTCAAAATAGCCGCGCACGATCCACAGGATCAGCGGCAGGCAGATCAGCTGGTAGACCCAGATCAGTCCGATATAGGTGTTGGCGAGCCCCAGCTTCTGAAAATAGAGGGTGAGCGGCAGGAGCACCAGCAGCGCCGGCGCGAACTTGAACGACAGCAGCGTGAAGGCGATGTCCTCCGAGCCACGAAATTTGTGCCGCGCGAAGGCGTAGGCGGCCGGCACGCCGAGCAGCAGCGAGACCGCGACGGATGTCACCGACAGGAATACCGAATTCCACAAATTGCGCATGAAGGCGATGTCGAGCGTGCCTGCGGCGGTCATCAGCTTGCCGGTGATCAGGGCGGTATAGTTGGCGAGCGTCGGCTCGAAGATCAGCTGCGGGGGAATGCGCAGGATGGTCTCGTTGGTCTGGAACGACATCATGAAGATCCAGACGATCGGGAACATGAAGAAGATCACCACCAGCGTCAGCGCCACGCCGCGCAGAATGCGTTCGAGAAGCGAGGTGTGTTCCATCGCCGCCTCCTATGCCTGTCCACGGGCGCGTTCGCGCAGCCGCAGCCAGTTCTTGATGAAGATGTTGGAGAGGAAATAGGTGATCGCCCATAGGATGATCATCAGCGCCGCCGAACGGCCGACATTGGTCGACTGGAAGAAATTGAGATAGGCCTCGACCTGGAAGACGGTCAGCGTGTCGCCTGGTCCGCCCTGCGTCATGGCATAGATGATGTCGAACTGCTGGATGGAATCGAGCAGCCGGAACAATGTCGCGGTCAGGATATAGGGCGTCAGCATCGGCAGCGTGATGCGGAAGAAGACGAAGCTCCGCGGCACGCCATCAAGCGCGGCGGCCTCGAAAGGCTGCGTCGGCAAGCTGCGCAGGCCGGCAAGCAGCAGGATCATGATGAAGGGCGTGTAGACCCAGATGTCGACGAGCACGACCGTGAACAGCGCCGTCGACGGCGAGGAGGCCCAGCGGAAATCCTGCAGGCCGATCAGGCTGGCGAGATAGCTCAGCACGCCGAAGCCGGGATTGGTCATCAGCTTCCACATGAGTGCTGCAAGCGCGGGCGCCGTCATCAGCGGCATCAAGAGCATGATCGAGATGAAATTGTTCAGCGTCGAGCGCTTCTGCAGCAGCAGGGCGATGGCGAGGCCCAGAAGCAGTTCCAGCACGACGGTGGTGCCGGCATAGAGCAGCGAGATCTTGAGCGTGTTCCAGAACTTCGGATCGGTGAAGAAGGAGATGTAGTTGTCGCCCCAGTTGAACTGGCGCGCCCAGGGCTGGCTCAGCCGGTAACGCTGGAACGAATAGACCACCGAGGTCAGGAACGGGATCAGGATGCCGATGCAGACCAGCAAGGCCGGCAGGCTGAGCACATAGGGCAGCACCCTCTTGCTGATCCTGAAGCCGGATGGCTTGGGCCTTTGCGATACCACCGCAGTCATCGAGCTGCTCCGTTGTTACTGTCGCTTCGCCCTTGCCGGCCGCCTAAGGGAGCAAGGCGACCGGTCGGGCGAAATGGCGGCGCTTTTTCTCGAGCATCGGATTTTCCCAAAACCGGATTCCACTTTTGGGTCCGATGCTCGCTTTTTCTCGAGCATCGGATTTTCCCAAAACCGGATTCCACTTTTGGGTCCGATGCTCAAGGCACCGCATCGCAAACAAGAAAAAGTGTGACGAGGGCCGGCCCGTCAAGCAGGCCGGTCCTCGTTGCGACTTAACCGAGACCGGCTTCCTTGAGCTGGCCGTTGATGCTTTCGGCCAGCTTGTCGAGGCCCTCGTCGACCGGCACCTCCTTGGACACCATCTTCTGCAGCGTTGCCGCCCATTCGGTGGTGAGGTCGAAGAACAGCGGCTGTGCGGTGAACTTGATGCTGGCGCCCGGCGCCGAGGCGTCGAACATCTCGACGTAGCCCGGATAGCTCTTGTTCAGCTTCTCGCGGAACATCTCGTCCTTCCAGACCGACTGGCGGACCGGATTGACGAAGTCCATCTTGGTGGCGCCGAACAGCCCATGCTCCGGCCCCGAGGCCCATTGCATGAAGTACCAGGTAGCGTCCTTGTCCTTCGAGAAATTGGACATCGACAGCGACCAGATCCAGATGTTCGGCGTCGGCGCCTTGGCGTCCGGGTTGGCCTTGAAGGAGGCGAAGGCAAGCTTGCCGGCCATCTTGTTGTCGCCGCCATTCATGAAGTAGCCGAGGATGTCGGCGTCGAAGATCATGGCCGAGGCGCCGGCGCCGAGATCGGTTCCGACCTGATACCAGGTGTAGGTCGACCAGTCCTTGGGGCCGCTCTCCTGGATCATCTGAACCCACTGCTTGTGGAAAGCCTTGGATTGCGCGGTGTTCATGGCGGCCGACAATTTGCCGTCGGCCGACACATTCAAGTCCTTCTGGTCGAAGTTGGCGTAGGCCGACAGGAAGCCCGGATGGATCGTCGCCCAGGAGCGCGAGCCGCGCACGCCGATGCCGTAGACGCCGCCGCCGACATCCTTGGTGAGCTTGGCCGCGGCGGCCACCATCTCGTCCATGTTGCCGGGGACCTTGACGCCCGCCTTGTCGAACATTCCCTTGTTATAGGTGATGTTGTTCTGCTCGAAGCCCCACGGAATGCACCACTGCTTGGCGTCCTCCGAACCCAGCGCGCCGCCCGGCTTGCCGTTCCAGGCACAGGAATTCCTGACGCCGGGCAGGAAATCGTCCCAGGCATAGTTCGGGTTGGTCTTGGCCGGGTCCTTGATCCATTCGTTGAGATCGGTGATCCAGCCGGCGGGACCATAGGTCCAGGTCATGTAGGCGCCGGTCATGAAGGCGTCGTATTCGGGCGAGCTTGCCGACAGTGCCGCCGTGACCTTGTCGAAATAGACGTCTTCGGGGAACACGTCATAGACGACGTTCATGCCGGTCAGCTGCTTGAAGTTCTCCAGATCGGCGATCATGGCATCGGCATAGGGATGCTTGTTGAGCAGGAGCTTGATGGTCTTGCCCTTGTGCGCCTGCCAGTCGAAGTCGGCGGCGAGCGCTCGGGTCTGCCCCAGATTGAGCAGCGTGCCGGCGGTGCCGGCGGCAAGGCCCATCGCACCCAGGCCCTTGATCAGTCCGCGACGGTCGACTTGTCCGCGCAGGAAGGCGTCAATGAGGTCTTTCTCTTTCTCATGCATTTCGTCTTCTCCTCCACAGGGTAGTTTCAACTGAACGGTTGCCGGCTACCCGACCGGCGTCTCTTCCACGAGCGATCGTGCCGTCCGCTCGTCGGTTATCAGGCCCTTGAGATAGCGGCCTTCCAGCACCGCCTTGATGGCACGAACCTTGATCTTGCCGCCGGCGACGGCGACGATCCGGCGGCTGGCAATGTCCTCACGCGCCAAAGCCAGCGCCCGGTTGGAAACGGTCGTCGCCACCGCATTGCCGGCGCCGTCGAAGAAATGGCCAAGCAATTCGCCGACGCCGCCATTGCGGCGGATCTCCTCCATCTCGCCTTTCTCGATCATGCCGGTGGCGACCAGGGACGCCTCGCGTTCGGCGGTGCCTATGCCGGCGAACAACAGGTCGGCGGATCTGGCGAGGTCGAAGACCTCGTTGATGCCCTTCTGGCCGAGCAGGACAGTCCGGTCTTCGGCCGTGTTGGCGAACATCGGCACCGGCATCACATAGGCTTCGGCGCCGGTGCGCTCGGCGAGGCGGTGGATGACATCATGCGGATTGGCCGAGAATTTCCGCGTCAGGCCGCCAAGCAACGAAACAAAACGGATCCGGTCGGTCGAGGTGCGCGGCAGATATTCGACGCAGGCGGCCAACGTGCGGCCATGGCCGACACCGATCAGCGCCTGCTCGCCGCGTTCGATCTCGCGCTTGAGGAACTGCGCGCCGGCGATGCCGAGCGCCTTGAGCGGCAGATCCTCGGCGTCAAAATCAGGAACGACTTCGCAGTAGTCGAGGCCGTAGCGGCGGGACAGTTCGTCCTCGAGCTCGACGCATTCCGAAACTTCGCCGTCGATATAGACCTTCACCAGCCCTTCCTGGTTGGCCTTGGTGATGAGGCGGTGAGCCTTGAGGCTGGTCAGCCCCAGTCGCTTGGCAACCTCGGACTGGGTCATGCCGCCGGCGTAATGAAGCCACGCGGCGCGCGCCGCCATGCTGCTTTCATCGTCGCGCAGGAGACCGTTGCCGAACCCTACCATTTCCACCCTATGATATTTTTATCAGTTGCTGCAAAATTTTTCACAAGGCTTCGCCAGAGTCAAGCGTCGCCGTTCAAATCGCGTGGCGGCGTGGTTTTGCGGAGCTGCCCGGGCGTCCCGCCGGAACTTCGGGAGCGAGAAAAGGTTTAGATCGACATCCCGGTGTCGCGGCATGCCAGGAAGGCACGGGCCAGAAGGCGCGGGGCCAGGAAGGAGCATGTCATGAGCAAGGATCGTGACAGGGAAGGACCGGTTTTTTCCGGAAAAAATGCACGGCAAGGCGAAATCATCCTGCGCACGCGCACGCAGCGCATCATCTTCATCGCCGGCCTGGTCGGTATCGTCGTGTTGGCATTGGTGCTGACGTTCGCCATCCGGTGACCGCTGCGCGAGGTGTTGACTGAGGGCGGGAAGCATCCCGCCCACAAGGAACCAACGATGTTCGAGCCGTTTTGCTGCAATATGCCGCTTCACCCGACCTGGCCCGATCTCGCCGCACGCCTGCTGCTCACCATGCTCGCCGGTTTCCTGATCGGCCTGAACAGGGAAGCGCGCGGCCACACCGCCGGGCTTCGGACGACCATCCTTGTCGGCCTTGCGGCCGCGATCGCCATGATCCAGGCCAACCTGCTGCTCGACACGACGGGCAAGGGAGCGGACTTCTTCGCCCGCATGGATGTGCTGCGGTTTCCGCTCGGCGTCCTGACGGGCGTCGGCTTCATCGGCGGCGGCGCCATCCTTCGCCGCGGCGATCTTGTGACCGGCGTCACCACCGCCGCCACGATGTGGATCATGACAATGATCGGACTGGCGTTTGGCGGCGGCCAGTTCGGCCTTGCGGGAGTTGCGACCCTGCTGACCCTTTTTACGCTTCAGGCGCTGAAATGGGTCGACCTCAGGATTGCGCGCGACCACCGTGCGATCCTGTCGGTCTCCTGGGCGCATGGATCCCCGCCCGACCTTCAGGAGATGGTGCGACCGCTTGGCTACGGCGCGCGCCTCGCCATGATGGAGCACGATCCCGGCCGGGACCGCTTCGTGTACTCGTTCAATATCGAGTGGAAACAGCCCGATGCGATCGAACCGTCGACGGAAATCCTGGCGCTGGTCGCCCGGCAATGCGAGGTCGAGCGGTTTGAACTGATCGGCGAGAAGGCTTCCTGAGCGGCCGAGCGTTGCTGGCCGACGCGCCTACGCGCCGGGGAAGCCACGCCCTGCACGCAAACTGGCGCCCGCTCTACTCCGCGGGCAGCCGCCGTCCGGTCCATCGAAATTGAACAGAGCCTTACTGCAAGATCCGCGCGGCGGGCGGCATGGAATGGTCATGCGCGATGCCGGCATCGGCATCGCCCACACCGAGTGCGCGGTCGAGACCGGTCGCCACCACCGAAACCCGGAAGCGGCCTTCCATGCTCTTGTCGAAGATGGCGCCGACGATGATATCGGCGTCCTCATAGACCTCCTCGCGGATGCGGGTGGCGGCCTCGTCGACCTCGAACAGGGTCATGTCCCTGCCGCCCGATATCGAGACCAGGACGCCCTTCGCGCCCTTCATCGACACCTCGTCGAGGAGCGGATTGGCGATCGCGGCTTCCGCCGCCTTCATGGCACGGCTTTCGCCGGACGCCTCGCCGGTTCCCATCATGGCGCGGCCCATGCCGCGCATCACCGATTTGACGTCGGCGAAGTCGAGATTGATCAGGCCTTCCTTGACGATGAGATCGGTGATGCAGCTGACGCCGGAATAGAGCACCCGGTCGGCAATGACGAAGGCGTCGGCGAAGGTGGTCTTGGCATCGGCGATCCGGAACAGGTTCTGGTTGGGGATCACGATCACCGTGTCGGCGGCTTCGCGCAGCCGCTCGATGCCCTCTTCGGCCATCTGCATGCGGCGCCTGCCCTCGAAGGTGAAGGGCTTGGTGACGACGCCCACGGTCAGGATGCCGGCCTTGCGCGCCGCTTGCGCAATGATCGGCGCAGCGCCGGTTCCGGTGCCGCCGCCCATTCCGGCGGTGACGAAACACATATGCGTGCCGGCCAGATGATCCATGATCTCGTCGAGCGATTCCTCGGCCGCGGCACGGCCGATCTCGGGGAGCGATCCGGCGCCCAGCCCCTCGGTGACGTGAGCGCCAAGCTGGATTAGCCGCGTCGCCTTCGACATGGTCAACGCCTGCGCATCGGTGTTGGCGGCAATGAACTCGGTCCCCTGAAGCTGCTCCGCGATCATGTTGTTGATGGCGTTGCCGCCGCCGCCGCCGACGCCGATGACGGTGATCTTCGGTCTCATCTCGGAGATCTCGGGCTTTGTGAACTCTGCCATGCCGCTTTCTCCTTCGCCAATTGCGCGCGCTTCACGGCCCACCCGCACATGTCCTTTGGGGGCAATGCAACCGGGCGGCACGACGCGAATCAGTCCGCCCAAGTGGGTACCCCAAAAAGCCAGAGAGCGGCCAGAGGTGCAAGACCGCGCAAGCTCAAGATTTATGATGAAGGGGCCGACCTCGCGCGACCGACCTGTCCGGCCCCGGCGATCGGGCGCGGTCCGGTGGCTTTTCAGGACGCCTTGCGCTCGGAAACGTGGCTGGGTCGCCCGCTCCATGATCGGCACGAGCGCGAACAATTCCACCTGCGATGAAAGCCGCATTGTCGTAAAAGCTGCTTGCGAAAAGCAGGGATGCGAGCGATTTGTCCAATATGCCCTCCGAGGAAGTACATAGGCCGGGATCGCGGAAATGAAACGTCCCGTCGATCATGGCGCCATGGCCGTTTCAGGCTACACGGTACCCTGGCACACGGGGGCCGGGACGCCTATCGCTCTCCATGTCTCGTCGTCACGGCAGGTGCGCGATGTGCGGATCGTGCGGCTCGACACAGCCGAGTTCATGGACTGGCATGTCGAACCGACCGGCAATGCCCCCTCGCATCGCGACTTCGATCATGGGTCCTTCCTGAAGATCGCGGCGTCGGAACTGGCCAAGGCTGCGGAAATCACCGGTGTCGCCTTCGAGGTGTATTTGACCCGCAATGACGGTGTCCGCGTGCTCTTCGAAAGCGGAAACTTGCGCCTAGGGTTGCAGGACGGGCGGCTGACGTCAGGCGTTGACGGCAAGCCGCTCGAAACCGGGCAGAGCTTGCCGGCAAACACCTGGCTGACGGTCGAGATTTCGCTCGATGGCAGCGGGACGGCGCTACAGATAAGCTCGGACGACCTGCTGTCGCCGTTTCGCCTGCATCATCGATTCGATCGGCCCTGGTCCGCGTCCGGTGACATGGTCTTCGGCGCCAGCGCGGCAAACGACGTCAGGTCGCTCAACGCCAAATTCTCGTCGATCGCGCTGCAAAGCGAAACCAGGCGCATTGTCTGGACCTTCCCCACCCTGCTGCCGAGCGGCCCGATCGCCTCGACAGGCGGCGATAGCGCCCTCTTGCTGGAAACGGTCAACCAGCCGGCGTTCTGCATGACCTCGCGCCGCTGGGACGGGTCGAGCTTCGATCCAAGGCTGGTGCCGTCGCATTACGACGCGGTGCATTGCCATGACGACGACATGGGCGCACTGCAGTGGCCCGCCTCATACCATTTGCAGATTCCGGCGGAAGCGTCTGCCGGCGTTTATGCTTTCGAGGTCGGGCATGGCGGTGGATCGGAGCGCATCGTCTTCTTCATCACCTCGTCGGCACCCTCATCGGCACAACGGGCGCCGCTGCTGTTCCTGGTGCCGACCGCCACCTATCTCGCCTATGCCGATGAAATCCTGCCGGCGCATCTCTACGAATGGATGTGCGAAGATCGCGGCCATCGCTTCGCGATCGACAACAATCTGAAGTCGCTCTACGACTACCACAGCGACCTCAGCGGCGTGTCGATCTCGTCCTACAAAAAGCCGAAGGCGACGCTGCGCGACGATTACAATTATCCGCTGTGCGGCTGTCCGCACAATCTGCCGGTCGACCTGCATTTTCTGCGCTTCTGCCACAACAACGGCATCGCTTTCGATCTCATCACCGACCGCGACCTGCATGAGCGGGGCGTTGCTGGCCTCGAGGGCTACCGGGCGGTCATCACCGGCAGCCATCCCGAGTACATGTCAGTCGAGATGGAGCATGCGCTGCGCCAGTTCGCAGCGGCTGGCGGCAGCATCGCCTATCTCGGCGGCAATGGCTTTGCCGGCAAGGTCGCGTTCCAGGACGATCTGATGGAACTACGCCGCTCGCCACTCGAGGCGGCCCGGACCTGGGACGGGCCGCTCGCCGAACAATCGCTGTCGATCACCAACCAGCCGGGTGGCTATCTGCGCGCCAGCGGGCGCGGCGAATTCTCGCTGACCGGCGTCGCCATTTCGCTGATGGGCTTCGATGGCGCGCGGCCCTTTACACGCACGTCGGAAAGCCATGACGCTTCCGCGGCATGGCTGTTCGATGGCGTCGCCAGCGAGACCTTCGGCGACGAGGGCATCGTGCTTGGCGGTGCTGCCGGTTACGAGGTCGACGCCACCGACCCGCATCTTGGCACCTCTCCCGATACGATAGTCATTGCCCGCGCGACCGGCTTCCCCGACAGCTTCGTCCACGACGCGACGCGCTGGTACGCAGGTGGCGAGGATGAGCGCGCATCGCGGCGCTGCGCGGAGATGACGCTGCGCCATCTGCCTTCGGGCGGTCTGATTTTCTGCGCGAGTTCGGTCGCCTGGTGCGGCGCCTTGCCTGCCGGCGACGCAATGAACGACGTCGGCAGGATCACGAAGAATTTGCTGACGCATCTGGCGGCGACAAAGGGTCGGGCGAACCCTGATCGATGAGCGTTCTCGCGCCGGCGAGCGGCATCACGGAACCGCGTCACTGCCGGCCGAGAACCGCGACCTCACCCGCCCGCAGCATCGCGCGTTGGCTTGCCGGTCGATGATCGAGGCGTCTATCATGCCCCGTCCGCGGCTGTTGTCGTCAGGCCAGATTTCAGAACGAGCGAAGTAGCGCCCCCGCCAATGACCGACAGAACACAATTCGGGTTGACCGCCGTCGACACCGTCCCCTTGCATGAGAAGGTCTATCTAGAGCTCGTGCGAGCCCTGATGTCCGGCCAGTTCGCGCCCGGCCAGCGGCTGACCTCGCGCAAGCTCGCCAAGGAGCTCGGCACCAGCGACATGCCGGTCCGCAGCGCCTTCATGCGGCTGCAGGCACTGCGGGCGTTGAGCCCGATGCCGAACGGCAGCGTCGAGGTGCCCGTCATTTCGGCCGAACGGTTCTCGCAATTGACCGCCGTGCGCACGATCCTCGAAGGCTCGGCGACCGAACTTGCGACCAAACGCATCAACGGCAACAATCTGCGCGCGATCCGACGCCATTGCAATGAACTCACTCTCGCGGCGCGCGAAGGCGATATCGACGACTATCTCAGGAAGAACCACGACTTCAAATTCTCGATCTATCGCCATTGCGGCAACGAGCAGATGATCTTCCTGATCGAGACCGTCTGGATGCAGGTTGGTCCCTTCCTGAGGAACCTCGCCATGGGCTTCGAAGACGATCTCTCCTCCATCCTCGACATCGACTATCACGAGGAGGTGGTCGCGGCGATCGAGGCCCAGGACGCGACGCGCGCCCGCGCGGCCATCGTTCGCGACATCGACGAAGGCGCCGCGCACATCCTGCGGCAAGCCAGATTTCCGGAATCCAGGAGCTAGGATTGGGACTTCCGACAGGCGGCTATGGTTCTTTTCACCTTGGAGATTGGCTGAAGCCTCCCAACTTCGTCATTCTATGGCGGAGCAAGGAGCGACGCGGCGCAGACCATAGGATCCATTCCGTGACCTTGCTGACAGGTGCAGCGGAGCAGAATTCTCGACCGCAGTGACGCTTGTGAGTCCCGGCATGGATCCTCGGGTCTGCGCCGCGTCGTTTCGCTCCTTGCTCCGCCCGTGGATGACAAAATCATTGATGTTTCCGCTAGTCGGAAGGCATGCGGTCCATCAACGCAAGGGGATCCGTCAAGACTTCCTGCCGGAGGACCAGCATCCGCCCAAGAACTGCGGGCCGACACCACAGCTCGAATGCCCCTTGGCTTTCCACCTTCTTGCCTCTATGTTGCGATCGCAGATCGCGCAATTGGTTTTGAAATGCCTCCCGACATCCCAGCTAATGAGTTGATAAAATAAGGAAAACTATCCGGCATCTGCCGGATATGCTTCCCAAAAACTCATAAGCATTTTTACCAGGGATTAGCGCAGCCAGCCGGGCTTGGGCACCTTCGAAAACCAGAGGTTTGAAATTGAGCGATGCAATTGCGGACGTGTTGAGCTGGCTTGAAAGCAGAAACGACATACAGAGCCTGAGGGCGGCGGTGTGCGACCTCAACGGCGTCATGCGCGGAAAACGCATCCCCGTCGAGCAGGCGCGCAAGGCGCTGGAGGGCAAGCTGCGCATGCCCTATTCGCTGATCGGGCTGGATATCTGGGGCGAGGACATCGAGGGCAACACGCTGGTTTTTTCGACCGGCGACGCGGACGGACTTTGCCAGTGGACGGGACGCGGCATTCTGCCGGTGGAATGGACGGCGCATCCGACGGCGCTCGTCCCGCTCTGGCTCGCCGACGAAAACGGTTCACCCTATCTCGGCGATCCCCGGCGGGCGCTGGCCCGCATCCTCGACCGCTACAAGGCGCTCGGCCTGACCCCGGTCGCGGCAACGGAACTTGAGTTCTACCTGGTCGATCCGCAATCGCAGCGGCCGGTCGGGCCTGTCTCGCCGGTCACCGGGCGGCGCCTCGATTCCGACGCGGCGCTGTCGATCGACGAGATCGACGACTTCGAGGCCTTCATCCACGACGTCTATGAGGCCTGCCGGGCGCAAGGCATTCCCGTCGATACGGCGATTGCCGAAAATGGCGTCGGCCAGTTCGAGATCAATCTGAACCATGTCGCGGACGCGCTGCGGGCGGCCGACGACGCCGTGCTGTTCAAACGCACGGTGAAGGGCATTGCCCGCAAGCACGGCTTTGCCGCCTGCTTCATGGCAAAACCCTATGGCGACCGGGCCGGCAACGGCTTTCACGTCCATTTCAGCGTGGTCGACGCCGAAGGGCGCAACGTGTTCGACGACGGCACCGATCAGGGTTCGGAAACCATGCGCCACGCGGTCGGCGGGCTGCTCGCGGCAATGGCCGAGAGCACGCTGGTGTTCGCACCGCACTTCAATTCCTACCGCAGGCTTCGCCCGCGCTCCTATGCGCCGACCGCTGTCGCCTGGGGTTACGAGAACCGCATGGTCGCGATCCGCATTCCCGGCGGCCCGACCGCCGCGCGCCGCATCGAGCATCGCGTGTCGGGAGCGGACGCCAATCCCTATCTCGTGCTGGCTGCCATACTGGGCGCGGCACTGATCGGCATCGAAAGGCAGATGTCGCCGGGCGAGCCGACAGGCAGCGATGGACAAGGCGTTGTCCCAGCCAAGCTGCCGCCGGACTGGGCGTCGGCGATCGCGACGTTCGAAAGCGGAACGCATGTGGCGGAGATCTTCCCGGCGATCCTGCGCGACTCCTTCATCGCCTGCAAACGCCAGGAGCTGAACACGTTCGCCCTCAATGTCAGCGACTTCGAGATCGAGACTTATCTCGAAAGCGTCTAGGCCCCGCTGACCGGCCGCTACGGCACCCGTTCCGGGCGACCTTCCGGCAGACTGCCAAGCAGCGACTTGCGATACAGTGGTCAACCGGGGCGGCAATGGGCGTGCCGCCGCGCCGCTGGCAGATGCAGGCGCGGATCGACAGGGCCAAGGCGATGATGGCGCATGAGGCCGCCTCGCTCGGCGACATCGCCGAGGCGACCGGCTTCTTCGACCAGGCGCATCTGACGCGCGTCTTCAAGGCGGTGGTCGGCGTGACGCCCGGCGCGTGGGTGAATAGCGCCGGCAAGCCGTGACATTTCCGCCTTCACGGAACCGGGCATCGATCTTTGCGCGAACAGGCTCGATCGGCTGAATTCGAACCCCTTCGACAAGGAGCGGACAGCGTTCCAGCACCCATTTCACCGTGGCCGATATCGATCGGCTGGCATCTATCCATAGGGCTGAGCCAGCCTGACTAGACTGGCGTGCAGGGATCGGTCATGTCCCTGCAGCCGCGATACGGTCGGCAGGCCCCGGGCGTCCTGCGCACCGAAGCCCAACCGTGTCAGACAGGCTCGCGCCAGGGCCGCATTGCTGTCGATGACGACCAATCCGACGACATCGTTGAGGCTGGCGGCCACCACCGACAGTTCGGTGCAGCCGAGAAGGGCAGCATCGGCGCCGGCCGCTTGCGCGATATCAAGCGCGCGCTCGGTCTCGATCGCCGCGTCCGCGATCGAACCGGCCTTGACGAGGCTGATCGCGCTGTCGACGCACTGCTGAAACTCGGTGTTCGCGGGAAGGCAGAGCCCAAACCCTGCCGCCGACATCCTGTCCTGGTAGAAGCCGGAAACCAGCGTGCCCCGCGTTGCGAGAATCGCAACCCGGCCTCGGTCCAAGCTACGACGTGTTTCCGCCACCACCGCGTCGCCGATATGGATGATCCGCGCTTGCGAATTCGCCGCCAGTTGGTCGTACCAATGATGGGCAGTGTTGCATGGTACCGCGATACAGCTAACGCCGAGCGCATTGAGCGTCGAGACCGCGGCGTTCAGAGCCGCCAGCGGTCCGTCGTGGTTGCCGAGGATCGCTTCGGTCCTGTCGGGCAGCTGTGGCACGCTGAGGATAACGGCAGGCACATGGTCGTTGTCCCTGACCGCCTGGGTCATTCGGGTCAGCTTGAAGTAGAAGTCAGCCGATGCAAGCGGCCCGAGGCCGCCGATGATGCCGAGCTGGGGACGGATGCTGTCGTCGATCATCGGGCGGGCTCGGCTTCGAGCTCTCCCGAGACGGCTTCGACCGGCTGCGTCGTCTCCCTGTGGCTGGGAGCAATCATTGCCGTGCTCGCCGCGACGGTGCAGACGCTGGCCAGCGTCATGAACGTGTCCACGGCCGCATCCACAGCGACGAACAGGGCGAACGCCGCTTCAAAGGGAAGCTTCAGGTAGCCGCAGACGATGGACATCTGGGACAGGATGAGCAGGCTGCCCATGCCGCCGGTCGTGAGCGCGAGAAGCGCGGAGGCGATGCCGACGAGCACGAGGTCTGGCACGCCGAGCGGATGGCCGTAGAGCTGAGCGATGAACAGGGTGCCCGAGGTGTAGAGCAGCGCCGGGCCGGTGCGCAGCAATGCCGCCTGCAGCGGCACCAGCAGTTCGACGACCACCAGGCTGAACCGCAGGCGCTCGCTCAACAGGTTGATGACCCAGGGAAGCGAAGCGACGGTGGAACGCGTGGTGATGGCCACCATGAGCAGGGGCTGGCAGGTCTTGATCGTCGTCCAGTAGCTTCGTCGCGACCGGATGGCGATAATGGCAAAGGCGCCGGCGACGAATATGAGGCAGGAAAGCCCCATGACCAGCAGGTAACCGCCCATCAGCATGAGCGGCTTGGTTCCGGTCGACGCGGTCTGGTCCGCGATCAGGATGAAGGTTGCGAAGGGCAATCCCCAGATGAACCAGTTGGTGAGGACCGTACAAGCCCGGTAGACCGCGTTGAGCGCCTGAGAAAGGCTCATGGACGTGGGCTGGGGAATCTTTCCCATGGCGAGCCCGAACAGCAGGCAGAACAGCAGGACCTGGATGGTCTGGCCCGAGGCCAGCGCGTTGAAGACATTGTTCGGCACCAGATCGAGCAGGATCGAATGCCCGCCGTCAGCGCCCTCATTGGATGGCGGCTGGAACGGGAAGGCGAGATCGGTGGAGACGCTGCCCTGCGAATTGATGAACTCGCCAAGTTCGATGCGCGACTGCGGGTTCTCGATCTGACCCGGCTGGAGGATCAGCGACAAGGTGCCGCTTACCAGCACGCCCAGGAACGACACGACCAGCACTGCCATACCCACCTTGCCCAGGTAACGGACCGATTTGGGGTCCTGGACCATCGACGTGATGGAGAAGATGACCGACGAAACCAGGTAAGGCAGGACGACCATCTTGAGGAAATTCAGGTAGAGCTGCGCGATCGGGCTGATCGCATGGGCAAAGTCCGGATAATAGAGACCGCAGAGTATCCCTGCCCCGATCATCGCGAGCGTCGTCATGGGCGAGCGCAATATGCGCCTTGCCGCGAGGCGCCAATCGAAGGGCACGGAGCCGGCTACGTCGGAGATGGCCATGTCAGGCTTTGCTCCCCTGGCGATAGCGGGCGATGATCTCGTCGGTGTTGAGCACCTGCTGGCCCCGGGCGAGATCGAGATAGAGGTCGACAAAGGCCGCGAGATGCGGATTGTCCGGCCGCACACCGACGGCAATGGTGTCGACCTTGTCCGTCAGCGTGATCGAGCGTGCGACGACCGTCATCGACGGGTCGTCGACCATCAGCTTCTTGATCTCGAAATCGTCGCGATAGGCCATGTCGAGCGTCCCGTTGCGGATCGCATCGATGATCAAATCCCAGCCCGCGAAGCGTCGGACTTGTGCGTGCGGGAAGGTTGTCGGCGCATAGGTGGCGAATGAAGAGCCTTCGATAACGCCGAGATCACCCGAGAAATCGCGGACGATCTGCTCGGGCGGCTTGCCTTGCGCAATACGCGCCAGATTAAGGCGGTTGGCGATCAGCCCCTGGCGCAGCATGGCGTAGGGCCGGGAATAGATGATCGACCGGCCGCGCAGAAGGGTCCGGCTGAGCTTGCCGATCGCCAGGTCCGCCTGGCCGGAACTCACCAGGTTCACCATGCCGTCGAACGTTGCGGCCGACCGGTCGAACACCGGCTCCACGCCAAGCTGCGCGGCGATGCCGTGGGCCAGTTCCATGTCTATGCCATTGTCGCCCTGCCCGTCGGCCGGGAAGAACGGATTGGAGGCGAAGGACGGCATAGCGATACGCAGCGCATCGCCGCCCGCGACGGGCTTTGGGGCGTTCTGCGCCTGAGTGCCGGCCGCCTGAGCCTGCGAGATCAGCAACCCACCGCTTCCGGCCATAAGCAGCGTACGACGCGTAACCGACATGCGCATTCTCAATTCATGCGGGAGAGCAAGAAAGCAAGTCTGCCCAGTTCGCAGTATGCATGCGGAGGTTAAGTAAGCGTATATTTTACATTGTGCTCTTTCTACATAACGGGCAAAGCAGCACGACATCACGCCGGCGGTTGGAGTTGGGGTAAATGATCAAGTATCTCAACGACGCAAGCGGGAATTTCCTGATGAGCAGACTTTACCGGATGAAGGCGCTTCTGGCGGCCAGTTTCGCCACCGCCGCGACGATCCCGCCGATGGCCGTCTTCGCGCAGGCCGTGCAAACCAGCACTCAACTTGAGCCTGTCGTGGTCGAGGGTGAGGCTGGAGGCGGTGCCACCGGGCCGGTCGACGGTGTCGTCGCCAAGAAGACCACGACCAGCTCGAAGACGGCAACCACCATCAAGCTCGGCGGGCCGTACCTCGTCTACTTGCTGGCCAAGGGCGTGCGGCACCAAGGGTGAGTTGATTGCTAGGAGGATCGCTCGGCTTTCAGCACCGAGACCGCCGCCTCGCTGTTGTGGACATAGTCATTGGCGTCGGGCTGCCTCTGCACCAAAAGGATGAACAACAGGTCCGTCAGCGCCAGCTGCGCGTCGCGCGCGGTGATGGACGAGGAGCGCGCACGCTCCTCGTCGGCGATGGTGTAGAGGCGGATGTCGGCGACGCGGCTCAGCGGATTGTCGTGCAGGCCGGTGACGGCGATCACCATCGTGCCGCGCTTGCAGGCAAGCTCGGCGATGCGCAGGGTTTCGATGCTGGCGCCGGAATAGGAGAGCGCGAACAGCACGTCGCCGGGCCCGAGCGTCGCGGCATTGGCCATCTGGATGTGGCTGTCGCTGTCATGCAGCACATTGCGGCCGAGCTTCATCAGCTTGTAGGAGAAATCGCGCGCCACCAGCGAGGAGGCACCGACGCCGGCCAGATGGATGCGGCGTGCGCCATCCAGCAATTCCAGCGTCCTGGTGATGATGCGTTCCGTATTGGCGGCGACGGTCTGCTGCATCGACAGAAGCTTGCTGCCGACCAGCTTCTTCAGGATGACCTGGTAGCCGTCGCCGACCTCGATCGGCCCGTGGATGAAACCGGCCGGCACCTGCCATTCCTGCGCCTTGGCCTCGCTGACGGCGAGTTTGAGCTCCTGGTAGCTGGCATAGCCGAGCTTCTGGCTGAACTTGACGACGCTGGACTGGCTGCGCCCGATCTGGGCCGCAAGGGCCGCCGTCGACAGGCGCAGCATCTGGTCGGGATTGTCGACGATGTAGCGGCCGATCTCGCGGTCGCCAGTCGCCATGCCGTCGAGCTTCGCATTGATCCTGTTCAGAACGGACACGGATTCCCTCGCGCTTTTCGGTCCCGCACACCGACAGCCAGTTGTCATCGCTCGTGGCTGGCAGCCTATGGAACCAAGGAATAAATTATTCCAATTTCGATTGACAGCCAAGAACGCAGAATTAATTCTCGAACTGGATCGGGTCGAAATCCGGATTCTGAACGGACCTGAACGCCCGGCTTTCGTCGCACAAGGTTTCAGCCATGGACAGATTGCGGATCGTCGGCGGGCACAGGCTGCAGGGCGCGGTCACCATATCCGGCGCCAAGAACGCCGCTCTGCCGCAGGTAGCGGCCGCCCTGCTCAGCCCCTACCCGCTCGAACTGACCAACCTGCCGGATGTGACCGACGTCGAGAACATGCTCGGCGTCGTGCGGCTTCACGGCGCCGAAGTCGCACGATCGGCGCATGCCGCGACGATCGATACCAGTGCCGCCGTTTCGAAGGAGACATCCTACGACACGGTGCGGAAGATGCGGGCGACGGTGCTGGTGCTGGCGCCGCTGCTTGCGCGCTTCGGCCACGCCCGGGTTTCGCTGCCGGGCGGCTGCGCCATCGGCGCGCGGCCGGTCGATATGCATGTCGCAGCACTCGCGGCACTGGGCGCCAGGATCGCGATCGAGAACGGCTCGATCGTCGCCTCGGCGCCGAACGGGCTGACCGGCACGCGCATCGTGCTCAGTTCGCCGTCGGTCGGGGCAACGGAAACCGCCATGATGGCGGCAACCACGGCCAAGGGCGAAACCGAGATCCTCAACGCGGCGCGCGAGCCCGAGGTGGCCGATCTCGCCGCTTGCCTCACCGCCATGGGCGCGCGCGTCGAGGGCGCCGGCACGCACCGCATCCTGATCGCCGGCGACACTTCCTGGCAGGCGGCCAGGCACGACATCATCCCGGACCGGATCGAGGCCGGCACCTATGCCATTGCCGCGGCGATCACCGGCGGCCAGCTCGAGCTCACCCATGCCCGGCTCGAACACATGGCTTCGGTGGTGCAATTGCTGGAGGCCACCGGCGTCAGCGTCTGGCCCGGCGATCGCGGGCTGATCGTATCGCGCGACCGGCCGCTTAGGGCGGTCGACCTCACGACGGAACCCTATCCGGGATTTCCGACCGACCTGCAGGCGCAGTTCATGGCGCTGATGTGCTGTGCGCAGGGCGCATCGCTGCTGCGCGAGACCATCTTCGAAAACCGCTTCATGCATGTGCCCGAGCTGATGCGCCTCGGCGCCAACATCAAGTTGCAGGGAACCATGGCGCTGGTGCGCGGCGGCGAGACACTGCACGGCGCGCAGGTGATGGCCACCGACCTGCGCGCTTCGGTGTCGCTGGTGCTGGCGGCGCTGGTCTCCCAAGGCGAGACCATCATCAACCGCGTCTATCACCTCGACCGTGGCTACGAGCAACTGGACCGCAAGCTGCGCCTTTGCGGGGCCGACATCGAGCGGCTGAGCGCATGAGCGGCGGCCGCCCCGATTATTTTCTCGGCGTCGACGGCGGCGGCACCGGATGCCGGGCCCGCATCGAAGACGCTGACGGAACCGTGCTGGGACAGGGCCTGTCCGGCCCTGCGACGACGCGGCTTGGCATCGATGCTGCCTGGGCCTCCATTGCCAGGGCATTTGACGCGGCGGTCGAGGAGGCCGGTTTCGGTACGTCAGAGACAGCTCGCATCCATGCCGGCATCGGGCTCGCCGGTATTGGCCGCAAGGGTGCGCTGGAGGCGTTGCGGGCGATCGCGCATCCCTTTGCCAGCATCGATTTCGTCAGTGACGGCGTCGGCGCCTGCCTTGGCGCGCATTCCGGCCAGGACGGCGCCATCGTCATTGCCGGCACGGGCTCGATCGGTCTCGGCTTCGTCGAGGGCCGCGACCTGCGCGTCGGCGGTTACGGCTTTCCGATCTCCGACGAAGGCAGCGGCGCCGATCTTGGCCTGAAGGCCGTGCAGTTGGCGCTGCGCGCCCATGACGACCGGCACGAGCGGACGCCGCTGCTGGCGGAGGTGATGCAACGTTTCGAAAACGACCCGATGGAAGCGGTCGCCTGGATGGACCGCGCCAGCGCCACGGACTACGCCGTGCTGGCGCCGATGGTGATGCGCCATGCCGACCAGGGCGATCCGGCCGGGCGGCGCATCGTGCAGGTTGCCGCCGAGCAGATCGATACGCTGGTGCGGGTGCTGTTCGAGAAAGGCGCGCCGCGCGTGACCTTGCTGGGCGGCCTCGCCAGCCCGCTCGAGCCATGGCTGGCTCCCGATGTCCGGCGCCGGCTGAAGCCCGCCGACGGCGATGCCGTGTCCGGCGCGATCATCCTTGCCAAAAGGGCGCTTAGCGTCTGACCTGTAGGAATAATCTATTCCAGATATGTGTTGACGGTACGAATACTCAATTCTAAAAAGTTAACAAGGCGAACACGGCGGCAAGCACGGACCTTATAGGCGGTACGCGGCGTTTCAGGCGGAGAGCACTGCCTCGCCGCTAGCTCCGCCGTATGGTTTGAAAGCACTGGAATGACCGAGCAAGGGTTGATGTCTGAGCTGGACCGGCTGGTTTCCGAAGGCCGAAACCCTCGGACTGTCGATATCGACCTGCTGCCGACCATCGACGTGCTGCGCAAGATCAACGACGAGGACAAGGCCGTCCCGGCGGCCATCGAAAGCGTCTTGTCGGACATCGCTGCCGCGGTCGATCGGATCGTGATCGCCTTCCAGAAAGGCGCACGCCTGATCTACATGGGCGCCGGCACCAGCGGCCGGCTTGGCGTTCTCGACGCCTCCGAATGCCCACCCACCTTCGGCGTGCCCGAAGGCATGGTGATCGGCCTGATCGCCGGCGGCCTCGACGCCCTGGTACGGTCGACGGAAGGCGCCGAGGATGACCCGAAAATGGGCGCCAAGGCCTTGCGGGAGATCGGACTCACCCCGCACGATGTGGTGGTCGGGATCGCGGTCAGCGGGCGCACGCCCTATGTCGTCGGCGGGCTGACCTATGCCAGGCAGGTGGGCGCCACCACTGTCGCGCTGTCCTGCAATCCGGCGTCCACCATTGCCGGCATCGCCGACATCGCCATCTCACCGGTCGTCGGCCCGGAGGTGCTCACCGGCTCGACCCGGCTGAAGTCGGGGACCGCGCAGAAGCTGGTGCTCAACATGCTGACCACGGCCTCGATGATCCGCATCGGCAAGAGCTATGAGAATCTGATGGTCGACCTCAACCCGTCCAACAGGAAGCTGGTGGCGAGGGCCATCAGGATCGTCATGCAGACGACCGGCTGCCCGGCGCAGCAGGCCAGGCAGGCGCTCACCCAGACCGGCAATGACGTGAAGCTGGCGATCCTGGTGACGATCACCGGCATGGGCGTCGAGGAGGCGCGGACAGCGCTCGGCAAGGCTGGAGGATTCCTGCGCAAGGTAATCAGCGACGGGAAGGCATGAAGCGGTATGGGACAGACGGCGTAAGGCCGCATAGACTGGGCCGATACTCCGAAGCATGTGTGTCTGGAAGCGGTCGGCAGAAAACTGCAAGGCATTAAGTCAAATCATAATGGGAGACGAAAATGACAGGGCATTTCACAAGAACATTGCTGGCGGGAATCACGGTTGCGGCGGTACTCGGCGTGGCAGCGGCCTCGGCCCAGGCCGCAACGCTGCATATGGCCTGGTCGCAGGACGCCACCGGTCTTGACCCGCACAAGCAGACCGCCTTTTCGTCGCTGCGGCTGCTGGAGCTGATCTATGAGCCGCTAGTGCGGGTCGATGCCAGCCTGCAGATCATCCCCGCCATCGCTACGTCCTGGCAGTTTTCGCAAGACGGCAAGGAACTGACGTTCAAACTCGACCCCAAGGCGAAATTCCAGGACGGCACGGCCGTCACCTCGGCCGACGTCAAGGCATCGTTCGAGCGCATCCTCGACGAGAAGACGGGGGCGGCCGCCCGCGCCAATTTCCTGTCGATCGCCAGCATCGACACGCCCGACGCGGCGACCGTCGTGTTCCATCTGTCGCAACCCGACGCGCCGATCCTGACGGCGATGAGCGACGTCAACGCGGCCATCGTCCCGGCCAGCGAGATCAAGGCCGGCTCTGTCGGCACCAAGGCGCTCGGCTCCGGTCCGTTCAAGCTCGACAAATGGGACCCCAACGCCAAGGAAGTCTTGAGCGCCAACAAGGACTGGGCGGGCGGTTCGACCGGCGTCGACGGCATCGAGATCAGTGTGCTGCCCGACGAAGCAGCGATCCTGGCCGCCATGCGCAGCAAGCAGATCGATTTCGCGCTGCTCAACGACCCGCTGGTCGCCACGCTGGTGCCGAAGGAGGCCAGCCTGCAGCTCAACCGCGCGCCGGTGCTCGCCTATAACGTGCTGCAGCTCAATCCGTCGCGCAAGCCGATGACCGAGCTCAAGGTGCGCCAGGCGATCTCCTGTGCCATCGACCGGCAGGAGGTGCTGGACACCGCCGCGCTCGGCGAAGGCAAGGTCACCGGCCCGCTGACCATTCCCGCGCTCGCGACCGATCCAAGCCAGTTGTTCTGCTACAAGCGCGACGTCGAGAAGGCCAAGAAGCTGATGGAAGAGGCCGGCTTTGCCGACGGCTTTTCGGCGACCGTGATCGGCGCCACCGGCGAGCCGCCGACGGCGGCGGCGGAAGCCCAGGTCATCCAGTCGCAGCTGGCTGAAATCGGCGTCAAGCTCGACATCAAGATGATGGAGCTCAATGTCTATGTCGACGCCTGGCTGAAGGGCGATTTCGACATGGCGATCGCGCTCAATGGCGGCCGCGCCGACCCCTATACGATGTACAACCGCTACTGGACCAAGGCAGGCAATCTGCAGAAGGTGGCGAACTACATCGACGACACGCTGGACAGCCAGATGCAGCAGGGCCGCGCCGAGACCGATCCAGCCAAACGCAAGGCGATCTTCGCCGCGTTCGAGAAGCACCTTGCCGAGATGTCGCCGTGGATCTGGCTCTACACGTCCTACAACTACACGGCCCAGCAGAAGACCGTCAGCGGCTTCGTGCCGACCCCGACGGGCACGCTGTTCAGCCTGAGCAAGGTTACCATCCAGCAGTAGCCGCCTCCAGATCAGTAGATAGAGCATGATGTCGTCCGAAAACCGCTTCACACTTTTCGGCATCATGCTCTAGACGAGAGGTATCCTTCGCGTGAACTATCTGATGCGGCGACTGGCGACGTTTCCTCTCGTCCTGCTTGGTGTGTCCATCCTGGTCTTCGTGGCGATCCGGATGGTGCCGGGCGATTCGATCACGGCGATGCTGGGGACCGAAGCCGGCCTGCTGACGCCGGCGCAACGGGATTCGCTCGCCGCCTATTTCGGCATCGACCAGCCCTGGTTCGTCCAGTACTGGCGCTGGATAGGCGGCATCCTGCACGGCAATCTCGGCATCTCCGTCACCTATGGCAGGTCGGTGCTCGACGTCATCCTCGAGCGCTTTCCGCTGACGCTCGAGCTGGCCGTGCTGTCGATGGTCATTGCCTTGGCGGCCGGCCTGCCGGCAGGGATCTACGCCGCCACGCATAGCGAAAAACCGTCCGACCTCGGGGTGCGCATCGTCGCCATGATCGGCCAGTCGACGCCGAGCTTCGTGCTTGGCCTGCTGATCATCTACACGCTGTCGGCGGGCTTCGGCGTGCTGCCGGCGATGGGCGAATTCGCGCCGCTCTGGCGGGACCCGCTGCGCAATCTCAGCCAACTGGTCCTGCCCGCCATCACGCTCGGCTTCGCCTTCGCGGCGTCGGTCACCCGCATCGCGCGTTCGGCGATGCTCGACGTTTTGAGCGACGATTATGTGCGCACCGCCCGCAGCAAGGGCGCATCGGCGCGCAGCGTCATCTGGCGGCATGCGCTGCCCAACGCGCTGATCCCGGTGGTGACGCTAAGTGGCATCGAATTCGGCTACCTGCTAGGCGGCGCCGTCATTGTCGAGCAGATCTACGCCCTGCCGGGCCTCGGACGCATGGTGCTCGACGCGATCCTGCAGCGCGACTACGCGCTGGTGCAGGGAGCCGTGCTGTTCATCGCCTTCAACTTCATGATCGTCAATCTCCTGGTCGATCTCGCCTATGTCGGGCTCGATCCGCGCATCCGGCTGGGAGAACAGTGATGCGCATTGTGCGCGCCATTTTAGGGCACGGCAGTGGCCGCATCGGCGGTGTCATCGTCGGCATCTATCTCGTGCTCGCTATCCTTGGCCTGCTCGGGCTCACGCCGCACAATCCGATCACGCAGTACCGCGTCGACCGGCTGCATGCACCCAACGGCGCCTACTGGATGGGAACCGACCTGTTCGGCCGCGACGTGGCGAGCCGGCTGATGGCGGGCATCGGCCAATCGTTCACCGTCGCCTTCTTCTCGGTCGCCTTCGCCACACTTGCCGGCACGGTGCTCGGACTGGCCGCCGCCTGGCTCGGCCGTCGTTGGGACGGCGTGGTGATGCGGATCATGGATGTGCTGCTGGCCTTCCCGGCGATCCTGCTGGCGCTGCTCATCGTCACCGTTGCCGGGCCTGGCACCTGGACCAGTGTCGTTGCCATCGGCATCGTCTACACGCCGATCTTCACCCGCGTGGTGCGCGGCCCTGCCTTGTCGCTCAAGGCACGCGAATTCGTCGATGCCGCGCGCACCTTCGGCAGCAGTTCGTTCTATGTCGTCACGCGGCACCTGCTGCTCAACCTGGTGGCGCCGTTGACCGTTCAGGTGACGCTGGCGCTGGCCTGGGCATTGCTGACGGAAGCCGGCTTGAGCTTTCTCGGCCTCGGCACGCAGCCGCCCGCCGCCTCGCTCGGCCTGATGCTGAGCGACAGCCGCAACCTGATGGAAACCGCGCCCTGGCTGATGATCTTCCCCGGCCTGACCATCATGATCAGCATCCTCGGCTTCAACCTGCTTGGCGACGCGCTGCGCGACATCCTCGATCCGAAGATGCGGAGGGCCCCGGCATGAGCCCCTTGCTGTCGGTATCGGACCTGCGCGTCGGCTTCGGCCGCGATCCGCAAGCCAATGAGGTGGTGCGCGGCGTCAGCTTCGACATCGCCGATGGCGAGACGCTGGCCATTGTCGGCGAAAGCGGCTCGGGCAAATCCGTCACCGCATTATCGATCAATCGGCTTATCGATTTCGGCGGCGGTTGTATCACTGGCGGCAGCATGACGCTGAAGCGCGCCGGCGGCAGCCTCTTCGACCTGATGAGCGCCACCGAGCCGCAACTGACCCGCATTCGCGGCGCCGAGATCGGCATGATCTTCCAGGAGCCGATGACCTCGCTCAATCCGGTGCTGACCATCGGTTCGCAGATCGAGGAATCGTTTCGCCTGCATCGCGGCTTGACCGGTCGGCAAGCCACGGCCGCGGCCAGAGATGCGCTCGACCGCGTGCGCATTCCCGATGGGGCACGGCGGCTGAAATACACGCCCAACCAGCTGTCGGGCGGCATGCTGCAGCGGGTGATGATCGCCATTGCGCTGGCCTGCAATCCGCGCCTGCTGATCGCCGACGAGCCGACGACCGCACTCGATGTCACCGTGCAGGCGCAGATCATGGCGCTGCTGGCCGAGCTGAAGCGCGAGACCGGCATGTCGATGATCTTCATCACCCACGACATCGGCCTGGTTGCCGGCATTGCCGACAAGGTGATGGTGATGCAGAACGGACAGGCCGTCGAACAGGGTGAGCTGAACCAGATCCTCGACAACCCACAGCATCCCTACACGCAGCATCTGCTGCAGGACGTGCCGCATTTCACCAACGGCAGGGCGACACGTGCCGACGGACAGCGCAAGGAGGATGCAAGCGCAGAACCGGCCTTGAGGGTCGACGGTCTCGTCGTGCGGTTTCCGCTCAAGAGCAATTTCTTCAGCCGCGCCACCGGCGCGGTGCATGCCGTCGACGGCGTCGACTTCGACCTGATGCCGGGCGAAACGCTGGCGATTGTCGGCGAGAGCGGCTCGGGCAAGTCGACCACGGCAAAGGCGGTCCTTGGGCTGGTACGTTCCACGCGTGGCAGCTTCTCAGTTCGCGCCCAAATGCCCTCGGCGGAGCACGGCGCCAAGCCCGTGCAGATGGTGTTCCAGAACCCCTACGCTTCGCTCAACCCAAGGCTGACCATCGAGAGCATCCTGGCCGAGCCGGTGATCGCCACCAGCGGCCGCGTGAATGCCGAAGCCCGGACCAGAATGGCGAACCTGCTGGAACGCGTCGGCCTGCCCAAGAACAGCCTGGAGCGTTATCCGCATGAATTCTCCGGCGGCCAGCGGCAAAGGCTGTGCATAGCACGGGCGCTGATGCTCAACCCTTCCGTCGTCGTGCTGGATGAAGCGGTGTCGGCGCTGGACGTTTCGGTGCAGGCCAAGGTGCTGGAGCTGCTGGTCGACCTGCAGCGCGAGTTCGGGCTGGCCTATCTGTTCATCTCGCACGACATGGCGGTCGTCGAGCGGATCGCCCACCGCATCGCCGTCATCTATGCCGGCCAGATCGTCGAGATCGGCGATGCGGCGTCGGTGCTGGCAAGGCCGAAGCATTCCTATACGAAAAAGCTCATCGCCGCGGTTCCGACCATCGCGCGGCGGCGTGAGCATTTCGAGCTCGATACGCGCCAGGTTCCCTCGCTCGTGCGGCCGCAAGGGTTCGAGCCGGCGCCGGCGCGATGGGAGGAGTTTGGTGGGGATCATCGAGCGAGGATGGAAGGGTGATGACCCTCGGATATCTCAGGTTGGCGGGACAGCACCCCCCTCTGCCCGGCAGGGCAGAGGGGGGCGCCGTAGAGCGCCAACTTTCGAGTGGAGGACGGCCTTGACCGCCCTCCCCCAACTCTTCGATCGCGCGTTCGCACCGCTCGCAGCCGCAGTGGCCGCCAGGCGCATCCCCGGCGGCGTGCTCGGCATCGTCGACAAAAATGGCCACCACATCACCAGGGCAATCGGCTCAGCACAACTCGTGCCGAAGCAGCGCCCCATGCAGGTCGACACATGGTTCGACCTGGCATCACTCACCAAAATCATCTTCACCACGCCGCGCATCCTGGCGCTGGCGGAAGCCGGTTTGATCGACCTTGACGCGCCGCTGATCTCGGTGCTGCCGGATCTTCGCCAGTATGACGCGACGGCCTGGGAGCGGAAGGTGACGTTTCGCCAGTGCCTCGGGCACCAGACGCCGTTTCCGGCGGTCGAGCCGATCTACACTTACGGACGCGATCCGGAGCTGCTGCGTGCCTTCATCCTGCAGCGCGAATGGCGGGCTCGCGATCCTGTTTATTCCGACATCAATTTCATCCTGCTCGGCTTCGCGCTCGAGCGGCTGTCGGGCAAGACCATCCGTGACATGGATCCCGGCCCGGGATTTGCCTGGTCCGCGGAACCCGATGCGTCAGCCGCGACGGAGGACTGCACCTGGCGTCATCGGGTGCTCTCCGGCGAGGTGCACGACGACAATTGCTCGGCGCTGCAGGGCGCGGGACATGCCGGCCTGTTCGGAACGGCGGCGTCGATACTCGATTTCGCGCAAGGGCTGCTGACCGGCGCTTCCGAACCTTCGACCACGTTGATGCGCACGCCCTTGTCAGCCACCCGCACGCATGGCTGGGAACGCCCCTATGAGGGCTGGTCCGGCGGCGCCTTATGCAGCCCGGGTACCATCGGCCATACCGGCTTCACCGGCACGGGACTGTGGATCGATTTCGACGAGGGCAAGGCCTGGACCTTGCTCACCAACCGGATCCATCCGACACGTCATTTCGACAGTGGAATCGTTGCGCTTCGGCAAGCGGTCGGCGATCTCATCAACAGCGACTAAGGAAGCGACCATGGAACCAATCTGGGCCGTCGGCCTGATGACCGGCACGGTGCTTGACGGCAACATCGACGTCGCGCTGATCAAGACCGATGGCGAGCGCATCGACGATTTCGGCACCTACCGGCTGATGCCCTATCCCGCCTCGATCCGCGCCCTGCTGGAAGAGACGCTGACGGCGGCGCGGGCCTGGAATTTTGTCGGACCGGAACCGGCGATCTTCCGCGAGGCCGAGGAAGCGCTGACGCGCGCCCAGTCGGCGGCTGTCAAGGAATTGGTCGAAGGCTATGGCATGACGATAGCCGATATCGGCGTCGTCGGCTTCCACGGCCAGACGGTGCTGCATCGCGCGCCCCAGGCCGGAAGGCTCGGCCAGACCCGGCAGCTGGGCGACGGCGAACTCATGCACGCCTTGCTTGGCACCAAGGTTGCCTATGATTTCCGCTCGGCCGACATGCGCGCCGGCGGGCAAGGCGCGCCCCTTGCCGCCGCCTATCACACCGCGCTGATGCGCAGCGCCGGCGCCAGCGGCGAGGTGGCCGTGCTTAACCTCGGCGGCGTCGCCAACATCACCTGGTGGGACGGCGCCGACAATGTCGTCGCCTTTGACACCGGCCCCGCCAACGCGCCGCTCAACGATTTCATCAAGTCGAAGGGGCTCGGCGAAATGGACCGCGACGGCGCGCTCGGCCGTGCTGGCAAGGTCGACGAGGCAAGGCTCGCCACGCTGCTGCAGCACCCTTATCTCAGCAAGTCCTATCCAAAATCGCTGGACCGTTTCGACTTCGGCGCCGCGATGGCGGACGGGCTGGACGCCGAGGATGGCGCGGCCCTGCTCACCGCCTTCACCGCTGCCGCCGTCGGCAAGGCGCTCGACCTTTTGCCGAGCCGTCCGAAAAGGCTGGTGGTCAGCGGCGGCGGCCGTCACAACCCGACGATGATGGCGATGCTGGCCAGCCGCGCAGGCGTCGAGGTGGTGCAAGCGGAAAGCCTGGGATGGAGCGGCGACGCCGTCGAGGCCGAGTGTTTCGCCTTCCTGGCGGTGCGCGTGCTGCGCGGCCTGCCGATCAGCTTTCCGAGCACCACCGGCGCGCCGCGACCGATGCGCGGCGGAAAGCTCGCCGGTTAAGCCAGTTTCTTCTGCAGGAAGATGCGGCTGCGGCCGACAGGGAAATCGGCTAGCGTTCCGAAGGGCTGGTAGCCCTGGCGCTGGTAGACCTTGGCGGCGTTCGGATTGAAGGTGTCGATCCAGGCGTTCCTGCAGCCGCGTGCAACGGCTTCCTGTTCGGCCGCGTCCAGCATCTGGCCTGCCATGTGCTGGCCGCGCAGCCTTTCGTCGACCCACAGCCACTGCACGTAAAGCCAGCCCCAGGCCGTGTAGCCCGAGATGCCGGCGACGACGGCTCCGTTCTCGTCGCGCACGAACACCGCCAGGGCCTTTCTCTCGGAAGCCCCGACATCGCCGTCGTTGAACGCCGTCAGCTGTTCGCCGAGAAAGGCGAGGTCTTCCGGCAAAGGCTTAGCCGTCGTTTCAAGTGTCGTGTTCATGGCTCTTCCGAAATGCTCGACTGGGTGGGCTTGAAGCGTTACGGGGCGTAAGGCCCTGGCGCAATTTCTATGTCTACTCTCGAACAGCTTGCGGGTCGCCGCCGTTGCGGAAGTCCGACGCGGCAATGCCATAGCGCTTGAGCTTGTCGTAGAAAGTCTTGCGCGGCACGCCGAGCGCGTCGATGGCGCCGCGCACGTCACCGCCATGATCGCGCAGGGCCTCGCGGATGAGCTGCGCCTCGAAGTGGCCGACCCGTTCGGGCAGCGCGGCCGCCGGCTCCGGCGATCGCGGGGAAGCCGCCCTCGCCTCATCGTCCGGACCGAGGCCGAGCGCGACGCGATCGGCGAAATGGGCGAGTTCGCGGACATTGCCGGGCCAGCCATGCGACTGGAGATGATCGCTCACCGCGGCATTCACCCTGGCGACCGGCCGGCCGAAGCGTTCGGCGGCTTTGCCGAGGAAATGACCGAACAGCATCGGGATGTCGCCGCGCCGCTCGCGCAGCGGCGGGATGCGCAGCGTCACCACGTTGAGGCGGAAATAGAGATCCTCGCGAAAATGGCCGCGCTGGTCCGACTGGCCGAGATCGACCTTGGTCGCCGCGACGACCCTCAGATCGATGCGCCGGACATCATTCGAGCCGAGCGGGGTGAGGCTGCGCGTTTCGAGCACCCGCAGCAGCTTGACCTGCAGGGCCGGCGGCATGGATTCGATCTCGTCGAGGAACAGCGTGCCGCCGCTGGAATGCTCGATACGGCCGATGCGCCGCCGCTGCGCGCCGGTGAAGGCGCCCGCCTCATGGCCGAACAGCTCGCTTTCGATGACGGTCTCCGGCAGAGCGCCACAGTTCAGCGCCACGAAGGGTTTCGCCCGGCGCCGGCCCCACCGGTGCAACAGGTCCGCCACCACCTCCTTGCCGGTCCCGGTCTCCCCTTCCACCAGCACGTCGACATCCATGTCGGCGATCTGGCGCAAGGTTTCGCGCAGCCGGCTGATGGCTGGCGCTTCGCCGATCAGCGGCAGGCCGTCGGCGGCCTGGGCCGCGGCTTCGCGCAGCCGCCGGTTCTCGATCACCAGCCGCCGCTTCTCGCTCGCCCGTCTCAATGCCTCGACCAGACGATCGCCGGCATAGGGCTTCGGGATAAAATCGTAGACACCGTCCTTGAGCGCGGCCACCGCAAGATCGACGTCGCCATGCCCGGTGACCAGGATCACCGGTATGTCGGGATCGATCGCCTTGATGCGGTCGAACAGTTGCAGCCCGTTCATGCCGGGCATGCGGATGTCGCTGACGACCACGCCGTCGAAGTCCCGGTCGACGACAGCAAGCGCTGCCTCGGCCGTCTTGAGCGCGACCACCGTGAAGCCGGCAAGATCGAGCAATTGCGTGGTGGCGTGAAGCAGGTCGGCATCGTCGTCGACGAGCGCCACCAACCCTTGTTTCTGCGTCATTCGATCCGCCTCAAGTCGATGGTGAAGGATGCGCCGGTGCCATTGCCGGGGCCGCTGTCGCTGCCGCGATCGAGCCGCAGCGTGCCGCCCAACTCCTGGGCGATCTCCTGCGAGATCACCAGCCCCAGCCCAAGCCCCTTCTCCTTGGTGGTCTGGAACGGCATGAACAGATTGCCGGCCGCTTCAGGACCGAGGCCGGGACCGTTGTCGCGCACCGAAATCAACACCCGGTCGTCCCGCTCGGCGAGTTCGATCTCGATGCGGGGATCGGGCCGATCCTTCATTGCGTCCAGCGCATTCTGCAACAAATTGACCAGGATCTGCTCGAGCCGGATACGACTCGCCATGACCATCGGCGAGGCGTTGCCGAGCGGCTTGACGATGGTGACGCCGGAATCGCGGATACGGCCCGACAGAAGCGACAGCGCGCCGTCGATCGCCTCGCGCACCGGCAAGGGCGAGGCGGCGACACCGGGCCGGCGGGCGAAGGTGCGCAGTGTGTTGGTGATGGCGCCGATGCGTTCGGTCATCGAGACGATCAATGTCAGATTGCCGCTCGCCGGTTCGGTTTTGCCGGTTTCGAGAAAGCGTCCGGCATTCTCGGCATAGGTACGGATCGCGGCGACCGGCTGGTTGATCTCATGCGCCACGCCGGCCGCGATCTGGCCGAGGATGGAGAGGCGGTTGGCCTGGGCGAGATCGTCGCGCAGCCGGCGGACCTTGGCTTCGGCGCTCTCACGCTCGGAGATTTCCTCGGCGAGTGCCGTGTTGGAGCGCGTCAGCTCGGCCGTCCGGGTGCTGACCCGGCTCTCGAGCTCTGCATTCATGCGCGCCAAGGCCTCCTGCCGCAACCGGCGCGTACGGCGGCGCCGGGTGAGCACGTAGGCAAGCAAGCCTGTCAGCAACAGCCCCAGCAGCGTTGTCAGGCGCGCCGTGTTGGCGGCGGACGAGAGGGCGGCATCGGCCGGCGTCAGCAGCCAGAGGCGCCAGCCGGAGACCGCACCGGGCAGATCTTGCACCACTTCGACGAACTGGCGCGATTTTCCAGAACCGTCGATCGTCGCCAGGCCGTCACCGGCACCACGCCGTATCGGCAGTGGTTCGAAGGCCGCATCGGCCAGCTGAAGCTGCTCATGCGCGGCGGCGGCAGCGCCAGCGGAGAGCGGCGCCAGCGCGTGAAAGCGCCATTCGGGCTGGCTGGTGGCCAGCACGACGCCGCGTTCGTCGGTGACGAAAACGAGGAAGCCGCTGGAGCGCCAATTGGCTTCGACGCCGTCGAGTTCGACCTTCAGCACCGCGACGCCAAGCGGCTTGCCGCCATCGTCGACGCGGCTGGCCAGGTACAGACCGGGCTTGCCGCTGACCGTGCCAAGGCCATACTGGCTGGCGGCGCCCTTCGCCATCGCTTGCTGGAAATAGTGCCGAAAATTGTAGTCGATGCCGACAAAGCTCGCCGGCTCGCCGGCATTGCTGGCCGATATGGCGATGCCGGCCGTATCGATGACATAGATGGCGGACGCCGCGGCGTCGCGGGCAATCGCCTTGAGCTTGTCGTTGAGCGCCGCTTCCTGCATCTTTCCGGCCCGGCGCAGCGCTCCGCGCACAGCATCGTCACGTGCCAGCACCAACGGCACCAGGCGCTGCTTCTCGATCTCCCCGGTCAGCGTGCCCGCCGCCAGCGGCAGGGCGGCAAGTGCACCATCGCGCAGATTGTCGGCCGCCTGGTCGGAGGCGATGCGCCCGGCAATGGCGATCGCGGCGGCCAGAACCGCAAGGGCAATGACGACGACAAGCCAGCGGCCATCGCGTAGCCGGGCCACCGCCTCGCGCAGCAAGTCACGGCCGAGGGGCCCAACGTTGCCGCTATCGGTGCCTGCTTCCGGCGTTGGCTTGTCCATTTGTCCTCAGGTCTTCGCCGCCAGTGTAATGCGAAATTCCGCCCAGGCAAACGCCACCTGTGCGGAAACCCGCACAGGTATTTGCCGAATGGGCGCGAACAAGGCCCGAAATCCGGGGATTCCGGCCTTTCCGCGATCTGGCACGGCGCTTGCAAAATTCTCTCCAGCGGCGTGCGACCGGAGCGCCGCGATGGGAGAAGTCACGCAGGGCGGATTCCGTCCATCCGGCCAGGGAGAGTTCGATGCACATCGCAGATCAATCGGGCGCGCCTGCCGCGCAGCGCAAGCCCCTTTACGCCCAACTCTACGTGCAGGTTCTGGTGGCGATCACCGTCGGCATCCTGCTCGGCCACTACTATCCGTCGATCGGCGAGAGTATGAAGCCGCTCGGCGACGCCTTCATCAAGCTGGTCAAGATGATCATCGCCCCGGTCATCTTCCTGACGGTCGCGACCGGCATCGCCGGCATGAGCGACCTGCAGAAGGTCGGGCGCGTCGCCGGCAAGGCGATGCTCTACTTCCTCACCTTCTCGACGCTGGCGCTGATCATCGGCCTTGTCGTGGCCAATGTCGTGCAGCCAGGGGCCGGCTTCAACATCGATCCGGCGACGCTCGATGCCTCGACCGTCAACACCTATGCCGCCAAGGCGCATGACCAGTCGGTCACCGGCTTCCTGATGAACATCATTCCAGGCACGATCGTCGGCGCCTTCGCCGACGGCGACATATTGCAGGTGCTTTTCTTCTCGGTGCTGTTCGGCATCGCATTGGCGCTGGTCGGCGACCGCGGCGCGCCGGTGCTCAACTTCCTGCAGGCGCTGATGGCGCCGATGTTCAAGCTGGTCAGCGTGCTGATGAAGGCAGCCCCGATCGGTGCGTTCGGCGCCATGGCCTTCACCATCGGCAAATATGGCATCGGCTCGGTCATCAACCTCGCCATGCTGGTCGGCACCTTCTATGCGACGTCGCTGCTGTTCGTGTTCGTCGTGCTGGGCGCGGTCTGCCGCTACAATGGGTTCTCCATCCTGTCGCTGCTTCGCTACATCAAGGAAGAGCTGCTTCTGGTGCTCGGCACCTCCTCGTCGGAGGCCGCGCTCCCCTCGCTGATGGAAAAGATGGAAAAGGCCGGAGCCAAGCGCTCGGTGGTCGGGCTGGTCATTCCGACCGGCTATTCCTTCAACCTCGACGGCACCAACATCTACATGACGCTGGCGGCGCTGTTCATCGCGCAGGCAACGAACATCCATTTGTCGATCGGCGACCAGATCTTGCTGCTGCTGGTGGCAATGCTTTCCTCGAAGGGCGCCGCCGGCATCACCGGGGCGGGCTTCATCACGCTGGCCGCGACGCTTTCGGTGGTGCCTTCGGTGCCGGTCGCCGGCATGGCGCTGATCCTCGGCGTCGACCGTTTCATGTCGGAGTGCCGGGCGCTGACCAATTTCGTCGGCAACGCCGTCGCCACGCTGGTGGTCGCCCGCTGGGAAGGCGAACTCGACGAGGCCAAGCTGGCAAGAGCATTGGCTGGAACAGCCGACGACAGCCTGCCGGCAGATATCGTTCCCGCAGAGTAATCCGCAGTCGTTTAGAAATGTCGATGGCCGGAGGCATCGCTGCCTCCGGCCATTTTCATGCGCGGCGATGTCAGGCGGTTTTGCCGTGCGGCGCGAGCACGCCGCGCAGCTTGAGCTCAGCCCTTGAAGTCCCTCCTGATGTCCGGATAGGTGCTTGGACCGACAGGCATGCGCGCCGCCAGGCTGCCATCATCGAACAGGATAAGGCTGGCCGCGCCAACCAGCCCGGCGTGGCGGCCGAGCTGGGCCTCGACAACCGGCACGTCACGGTAGGCGCGCATGGCGCGCTGCCGGATGGTCGCTTCGATGACGGGCGCCATCAGGTCGAGGCCGTTGGCGATGCCGCCGCCTACAACCAGCACGTCGGGCGAATAGAGATGCAGGAGATTGGTGAAGCCGACGCCGAGCCAGCGCGCCTCCTCCTCGAGCAAGGCCACAGCGAGGTCATCCTGCAGCCGCGCGGCCTCGACCACGTGGCGGCCCGTCACCTCGGCGTTGGCCGAGAGGCGGCGCAGCGTCGAGCCGTCCCAGGGAGCCGTCGCGGCGTCGGCGCGGCGGCCGAGCGCGGTTCCCGAGGCGATAGCCTCGAAGCAGCCGACAACACCGCAGACGCAGCGTTCGCCCTCATTGGTGATGGTCATGTGGCCGATCTCGGCCGCAAGACCGCGGCGGCCGTGCAGGATGCGCCCGTCGACCACGACGCCGCCACCGATGCCGGTCGACACCGTGACGAACACCAGCGAACGCGCGCCGTGGCCGGCGCCGAAGCGCCATTCGCCGAGCGCTGCCGCGTTAGCGTCGTTCTCCAGCCGCACCGGCAGGCCGAGCCGGCGCTCGAGGATGTCGGCCAGCGGCACGTCCTGCCAGCCGGCGAGTGTCGGCGGCCCGACCGCGATGCCGGCCAGCGGATCGAGCGGCCCGGGCGCACCGACGCCGACACCGACAATGGCGAGCCCAGGGGCCTCGGCATGAACGGTCGCGGCCAGCGCCTCGATCTGGCCGATCACCACATCGGGGCCGGCCTGCGCCTGCGTCGGCACGGCCGAAAAGGCCAGGATCTTGCCGTCACGGTCGACCAGCGCGGCACGAAGCTCGGTGCCACCAAGATCGATCGCGAGAGCGGCTTCGCTGCTCATGCGGCGACCTTCAGCCCATGCAGCCAGGCAATGCGGCCGGCCAGATCCTTGTCGCCAAAAGCGAGCGAACCCAGAACCACGGTCTCGGCCCCGGCGGCACGCAGCAAGGGCCCGGTCTCGTGGCGGATGCCACCGTCGGCGGCAAGCACCACGGCAGCCTCGCGACCAGCCTTCCTCAGAATCGCACGGGCAGCGCGCAGCCGGTCGCAGGCTTTCTCAGACAGGCTCTGGCCCTTGACGCCGATCGCGGTGCCGAGCAGCGTGACGAAGGCGATCTCGGAGACGAACGGCGTCACCGCCTCGACCGGTGTCTCCAGCCTGAGCACGACGCCGGCTTCGGCACCGAGTTCACGGGCCAACCGCACGGCGCGCAATCCCGCCTCGCCGTTTTCGGCGTGGACGCTGATCATGTCGGCGCCGGCCTCGATGAACTGCCGTGTCTGCGCCTCGACGATACCGGCATCGACCATCAGATGGACATGGATGGGTTTCGCCGTCAGCTTGGCGATGCGGGCGACGAGATCGGGAAAGAACAGGAAAGATGGCGCGAAATGACCATCCGCCACATCGACGTGGTGAAGGTCGACATAGGGCTCGATCCGCCTGAGATCGCTCTCGATATTGGCGAGGTCGGCGGACCACGATGAGAATTCGGCGATCATGCGGTCGCGCGGCAATGCGGCGATGGCGGCCGGGCCAGAGAGTGGTTTCGAGATCATGATGGGTCCTGGTTGTTGAAATTCATGTCGAGAAAGCCGCCGATGGCGGCACGGATCTCAGCGAAATGGCGGTCCTTGTCGGTCGCCTTTGGTGTCACTTCGGCGAAGATCGCGTTGGGGATGATCTCAGCGAGCTCGCGGGCGGTCGCCAAGGGATGGACGAGATCGAGGCCGCAGCCGATGACGAGCGTCGGGACGGCAAGCGCGCCCGCGGCAGCCCGCGAGACGCCGGGCCCATCGGCTGCGATCGCCTGCATCACCTCGGCGAAGACGGTGGCGTTTTCACGCTCGAAGAAGCCGAGCAGCGAGGCGAGATTATCCGGCGCCTCGCTGCGAAAGCGAGCCGCAGTCGCGGAGGTTGCGAAGGCGTCGCGCGCCTCATCGAGCGGACGGTCGTGGATGAGTTGCGCCACCTCCGCGTAGGCGCGCATGTTTTGCGGCGCCGCGTCGAAGGCCCAGGCAGGCCGCACCAGCACCAAACCAAGGACACGGTCGGGGTGGCGAGAGGCCAGCTGCAGCGCGATCGCCGCGCCCATCGAGATGCCGCCGGCGACGAAACGGTCGAGCCCAGCCGCATCGGAGGCGGCCAGCACGTCGCCGGCGAACATCGCTATCGAGAATGGACGCTTGCTGCCGGCGCCGGAGCCGCCCTGCGCACGGCATTCGACGGTCAGCCGGCGGTATGATGGTTGGTCAGGAAAATTCTGCGCCACCTGATTGGCATCGCCGCCGAGACCATGCTGGAAGGTAACGGGAAGTCCGCCCTGCCCCGTGTCGAAGACACGAAGTGCGGCATCGTCGCGAAGCATGGTTGTCGGCGCGGCGCTCATCAAAGCAGCCCGCGCAGGAAGGCGGCGACGCCGGGGGCTTCGTCGGCGGACAGCCCGTGGGTGACGAGCGCCCCGTCGAAGTCCACGGCCTTCAGCCGCGCGACAAAATCCGGGAAATCGACGATGCCTTGCCCTGCCGTGGCAAAGCGGCCGTCGCCATGCCGGTCCTTGGCGTGCGCCATGGCGATGTGGCCCGCCGCCTCATCGATCGCGGCGGCGACGATGGCACGCGCCTCATCCGGGCTCGCGTGCTCGAACAGGTTCGCCGGATCGAGCACGATCTTGAGACGCCTGGAGCCCATCTCGGCGATCAGCCGCGTCGCATCGTTGGCCGAGGTGACGATGTTGGCCTGCTCGGGCTCGATGCCGAGATCGACGCCGGCGGTCTCGGCCAGCGCCAACGCCTTCGCCATCTCGACAGCCATGTCGGACCAGGCGGCCGGTGTCGCATTGTCGGGGTGATAGGCCCATTGATCGGCGGCGTTGCGCGAGCCGGTGCAGAGCGTGACCAGCGGAATGCCGAGGACCGCCGCCGTCTCGATGACGACACCAAGACGGCGAAGACCGTCGTCGCGCACGGCCTTGTCGGGATGCGCCATGTTGTAGGTGCCCGAGAGTGCAGCGAGCGAAACGCCTGACGTTTGCGCGCCGACCCGGATGTTCGCAACAGCATCCGCCGGCACGGCATCGGGCATCGACGGCAGGCCGGCGCAGGCGAGATTGAACTGCGTCGTCTCATAGCCCGCTTGCCGCACCGCCGTTAGCACGGCGGCCGGCTCGGTGCCGGCAAACGTCTTGGCGAAAATGCCGAGATGCATCAGACCGCACCCGAAACCGAGGCGAGCTCGACCCGCTCGCCCGTTTCCACCGATCGGGCAATCGCTACCATGGCGCGGATCGAGGCGATGCCGTCGTCGACATTGGCGCCGCGCATCGGCGTGCCGTTGAGCACCGTGTCGGCAAGACCCTCCAGCTGGCGGCGGAAGAAATGGCCGTCGGCGCCGAGCGGTTTTCGCGAGGTCGCGTCCTTTTCGTGGAAGATATCGACCTCGCTGGCCCGGAAGTACCAAGGGTTGAATGTCTTGGCGATGACGGAGCCGTTCTCGCCATAGAGCTGGAACCCTTCGTGCCAGTCCATGCGCACGGCGACGGTGAGGTCGAGATGGCCGAGCGCGCCGCTGGCGAATTCGGTTTCGACGAACCAGCAATAGGCGCCGAAGCGCTCGTTGAGGCGCGCGCGGACGGCAGTGATCTCGCCGCAAAGGAAACGTGCCGTATCGACGAGATGCGAGCCGTGCGCCAGCATGAAATATTGCCTGAGATCAGCCTTGGGATTGCCCGCCGGCTTCTTCGCCAGTTTGCTGGTGACCGGCAGCGGCTGAATGGCGTCGGTGTTGGTGTAGCGATGGGTCGAATCGCAATACCAGGCCTTCAGCGCCAGCACCTCGCCCATCTCGTCTCGCACGAAGTCGTGCGCAGCCTCCAGCGCCGGGTCGAAGCGCTTCATGTGCCCGACCTGCAGCACCTTGCCCGAGCGCCTGACCGCCTGCGCCAGCGCCTCGCCTTCCTCGACCGAGGTACCGATCGGCTTTTCGCAGAGAACATGCTTGCCGGCGTCGAGCGCCTTGATCGACATCGGCACGTGATAGGCATCCGACGTGGCGACGATCACCGCTTCCAGCTCGGGATCGGCGAGCATGGCGTCATAGTCGGCATAGATCTTTTGCGGCTCGTAAGTGGCGCCCATGCGGGCGAGCAGATCGGGGGCCGCGTCGCAGATGGCGTAAAGGTCGGCATTCCCGGCCTTCACGCAGGATTGCAGATGCGCGAACTGCGCGATGGGGCCGCAGCCGAGCACACCGACCCTGAGGCGTCTGTCTTGTTTCTTGATCATCGTCTCGTTCTTCAGGCGCCGTAGCCGCGCATTGTCTGTCGGTTGGTCTTGACCGCGCCGGCGGGATCGGCGGCGGCGGTGTCGGATTCCTCTTCGAGCACCAGCCAGCCGTTGAAGCGCGGCGCGGTGCCGGCAATCTCGATCACTTGGGCGGTGTCGCAGACGCCCTTGCCGAGCATTGCCCAGGTGCCGTTGGCATCGACGTCCTTCAAATGGATATAGCGGATGCGGTCGCGATAGGTGCGCAGCGTGTCGGCCATGTCCTTGTGGCCACGCAGGATGTGGCCGGTATCGGGCACCCAGCCGACCAGATCGGGGTCGAGAAGCGCGAAGATCGTGTCGTAGTCGGCGCGATCGAACAGCAGCGTGTTGTGGTGCGAGCTCGGATGCACCGCCACCTGGACGCCGGCCTTGCGTCCCAGTTCGCCGGCCTTGTTGTAGACTTCGGCGGCGGTGGCGAACTTGTCGCCACGCGGACCGTCGGACACGACGGTCGCCGACCCCATCGAGACCAGCGCGCCGGGGAAGGCGGCGGCGAAGTCGATCCAGCGTTTGGCAGCTTCGAGATCGGAGCCGATCTCATCCTTCAGTGTAAAGCCACTGTCCGAGCCAAAGGCGAAGGAGACCAGCGTCAGCCCGGACGACCTCAGCGCGGCGGCGAACTCCGACGGCTTGCCGGCATAGTGGCCGATCATGGTATCGGTGATCTCGATGCCGGCATAACCGCCATCGGCGATCGCCTTCAGCAGATCGTCGGGGCCGCCGGTGAACCGGTCTCCCAGCATTTCCCAGGTGAAGGTCTGGCAGCCGACTTTGAGGTCTTTCACGTTCATCCTTTCATTCCTTGATATTCCTTGATGGGCCTTGCGTCAGCCGTTCGATGATGTAGCGCTGATAAGCGAGGGCCCGCTCCTTCTCCTCGGGATGGGCATCCTACTTGACCGAGCCCGCGGTCATCCCGGCGAGGAAGTACCTCTGGGCAACGAGGTAGATGAGCAAGAGCGGCAGCGAGCCGAGCACGCTCATCGCCATCATCTGGTTCCATTCGAAGGCGTGCTGGCCCATCAACAGTTGGATGCCGATCGGGACGGTGCGCATGGACGTCGACTTCGTCAGCGTCAGCGCAAAGAGAAATTCGTTCCAGCACAGCAGGAAGGTGTAGACCGACGTCGCCACGATGCCAGGCAGTGAAATCGGGACGATCACCCGCCAAAGCGCTGTCCAACTGGTGCCGCCATCGACAGCCACGGCTTCATCGAGATCGCGGGGCAAGGTGTTCAGATATCCCGTCATCAGCAGGATCGCGTACGGCAGCGTAAACACCAGGTAAGTCAGGATCAGCGCGACGTAGGTATCAAAGATACCGTATGAGACGACAAGCCCGAAGAAGGGGATCAAAAGTGTGATCGGCGGAATCGTCTGCGTGCTGATGATGATTGTGTTCAGGCTGCCCTTGCCGCGGAAGTTGAAGCGGCTGAACCCGTAGGCGGCCAGCAAGGCGATCAGCACCGTCAGCACGGTCACCGCTCCCGCCACGAAATAGCTGTTGAAGAAGAAGCGCAGCTTTACCGGGTCGCCAAGGATGGCAGCATAGGCTTCCAGCGTGAAGGCCTTTGGCAGGATGGTTGGCGGCAGGGCAAAGATTTCGGTATTCGATTTGAACGAACTGCTCAGCATCCAGTAGATCGGAAATGCCGCGAAAAAGAGTCCCGCTGCAAGCGCCACATGGAGCGCGACGGTGATCAGCCTGTCTTTCGGCGTATGCCTTTTCCTCATGGTGACTACCGAGCCTTTTGATAGCGAATGTAGAACAGCGTCAGGCCGAGAGAGATCAACAAGATGACCACAGCGCTCGCCGAAGCCTGCGACAGGTTGTAGCTCGAAAACGCCAGCTTGTACGTGTAGGTGCTGAGGACCTCGGTCGAGTAGATCGGGCCACCGCCCGTGGTTATCCAGATCAATGGGAAGACCTGCATGGTCCAGATGAAGTCGAGCAGCGAGATGCTGATGATGATCGGCATCAGCTGCGGGATGGTGATGAAGATGAGCTTCTGGTAGGCTTTCGCCCCGTCGATATCGGCTGCCTCGTAGAAATCCTTGGGAATGCCCTGCAAACCCGCGAGCAGGCTGACCATGAAGAGCGGATAGCCCGCCCAGATGTTGGCGAAGGTGACGGCGTGCAGCGCGGTCTCGGGCGAGGAAAACCATTCGACCTTGGAGCCGATGATGCCGAGTTGCATGAGAATGCTGTTCACGACACCGTTCGGCTCAAGCAGGAGGCGCCAGATCACGGCGATGATCACCGCGGTGAACAGCCAGGGCAGTATGTAGAGCACGCGCAGGATATTGCGCAGCGTCGGATTGATGCGGTCGCTGTTCAGCATGAGCGCGAAGACCATACCGATGGTCATGTGGAAAATGACACTCATGCATGTGAAGTAGAGCGTGTGCCACAGCGAGGCCCAGAACACCGGGTCGTCGAAGATCGCCTGGTAGTGTTTCAGTCCGGCAAAGGATGGATCACGACGCAGCACCGCGCTGTTCTGGAACGAGTAGGCAATCACCGTCACCATCGGCAGCAGCATCAGAAGCCCGATTATGAGCAGCGAGGGCGACAGATAGAGGTAGGGTGCAACCGCTCGTTTCAGCTTGTGGTGGGAGCGCTTTTGCCGGGTCATGTGCCAACCTTGGGATACGCCTTCAAGAGAAGGTGAGCTTCAAAAACAGGTCCATCTCAAATTGCCGATCCGTTGTTGCCGGGTGGCCTGCCCGAAGTCAGGCCACCCGGCCGAAGATAGCAAACGGGAACAGGCCGATCAGAATTTCGCCATCCAGCCTTTCTGAGCGGCGGCGGCGGCCTGTTCGGGAGACTGTTCGCCGGCCAGCATCTTCTGGGCTTGCACGTCGAACTGGGTCATCAGGTCTTCAGCCACCGGCAGGCCCGTGAACTCATTGGCGAGATAACCGGTCTTGAAGATTTCAAAAGCCTTGCCGAAAGCCTTGTCCGAGGTCACGAAATCGGGCTTGGCGTTGACGTTGCCGGGGAAGGCGTTTGCAAGCGACACGAGCTTGGCGTTGACCTTTTCGCTCATCAGATATTGGACGAGTTTCCAGGCCTCTTCCTGATGTTTCGACGCAGCCGAGATGCCGACGCCCCAGGAGGCATAGGGAAGGCCGCGCTTGCCGGTATAGTTTTCCACGACAGGGACGGGGATGAGGTCGAAGTTCAGCTTGGGATTGCGCTTGCGGATGAGGTTCACATGGGCGAGCGAGTCGATCATCATTCCGACGCGGTCGTTGACGAACTCCTCGACCTTTTCCTGCTCGGTCTTGGTGGCGATGCCGGGCGAGATGGTGCCGGCGTCGTTGAGCGATTTGACAAAGGTGAGCATATCCACCACCGGCTTGCCTTCAAGGTCCGGCTTGCCGTTCGCCATCATCGACTGACCCGAAGCCCAAACCCACGACATCATGTCGTTCTGGACGCCGGATGGTGTTTGCAGCGACAGGGGCAGCACCCAGCCATACTGGTTCTGGTCGGCGTGCGTCATCTTCTTGGCGGCTTCGAGAAACTCCGCACGGGTCGACGGCAGCTTGGTCACGCCTGCCTTGGCGGCGAGGTCCAAATTCACGAAGACCGGATAGACGAAGGAAGCCACGGGAAACATAACCGCCTTGCCGTCCACCTTGATGATGTCCGCGACTTGGGCTTTGTCGAACTTGCCCGCATCCATCATCGGATTCATGTCGGCGAGCGCGCCCTGCGCATTCAGATTGTTCACCCAGGCACCGTCGAGACCGACGACGTCGCTGAGCGTTCCGGTTGCAGCACCAACCGAGATCTGGTCTCGCGTAGTCGCGTAGGGGCCGCTGACCAGCGTCACCTTGATGCCGGGGTTTGCCGCCTCGAACTCATCCATGATTGACCTGAGCGAGCCAGCCGGCAATTCGGGCTCCCACCATTGGGTGAATTCCAGCGTCGTGTCCGCCATGGCGCCGGTTGCGCCAAGCAACCATGCGGCCGCGGCCATTTTCAGCATCGCGGGTTTTATACGAAACATCATTTTCTCCTCCTTCTTTAGGATCGACCGCACAATGCGCCCGATCGTCTGGTTATTCAGAAGTCTCCTTATGCGGGGTGCCTCACCCTCACCCGCGGGTCTCGTCGCGAATATTCAGATCGCCAGATGCGTCTCGGGATCGAAGAAATGGAGCTTGGCGTCATCCAGGGCCAACCTGATTTCCGAGCTGGAACGGACTGTGCTGACCGGTTCGAATCTCGCCACCGCATTCGACGCCAGGCCGAAATCCTGCACCGCGTCAGGGTCGCCGGAGTCCACCCGGACCGCGTCGATGTTGAGATGGACGATATGTTCGGATCCGAGTTCTTCGATCGAGGTTACCCTTGCCGGTATCGTTTGATACTTGCGGCCGGATTCGAGGCTGCTGTCGTAGAGATCCTCCGGTCGTATCCCGAACACGACTTTGCGCCCCGCATACGACCTCAAATCCGGTCTGCGTATGAAAGCCGCATCCTGCAGCCGGATGGCAAAGGCGCCCGACGCCAGTTCGTCGCCCGTCAGGGTCGCCTCGAAAAGGTTCATCGAAGGGGATCCGATGAAGCCGGCAACGAAGGCGTTCACCGGCGATTCATAGAGCCTCTTGGGTGTGTCGACCTGCTGCAGCACGCCGCCTTTCAACACCGCGACCCTGTCGCCCATCGTCATGGCTTCGGTCTGGTCGTGGGTCACATATATGGTCGTTACGCCGAGCTGCTTTTGCAGACTGGTGATTTCGGCGCGCATCTGGACACGCAGTTTCGCGTCCAGATTGGAAAGGGGTTCGTCCATGAGAAAGGCTGCCGGCTCGCGCACCATGGCGCGGCCCATGGCAACCCTTTGACGCTGTCCGCCTGAAAGGTTCGCGGGTTTGCTATCCAGCAGAGACGTCAGTTGAAGGGTTTTGGCGATCTCGTCCACGCGCTTTTTGCGCTCGGCCTTCGGCTTGCCTGCCAGCCGCATCGAAAAGGCGATGTTTTCGAACACCGTCATATGCGGGTAGAGGGCGTAGCTCTGGAAGACCATCGCGATGTCGCGGTCCTTGGGCGGCATGTCGACGACGTCTATTCCGCCGATCCGAAGGCTGCCGCTGGTGACGTCCTCCAACCCCGCGATCATCCGCAGCGCGGTGGATTTGCCACAGCCGGACGGCCCGACGAGAATCAAGAACTCGCCGTCCTCGACCGACAGATTCAATTGGTCGATTGCGTGAAAATTGTTCCCGTATGTCTTGCAGATATTCTCAAGAACGACTTCTGCCATATTCCTCCTCCACAAGTCCAAGCCACTGATTTTTATGATTTTCCTCGGCTTATGTTCACCTGCGAGATATTTCCTTGGATAGCTCCGGCTATGTTCCGGTATCGAGCCGCGCATAGTTCAGTTCGACCGCCGACGGCGCGTTCGTCGATGCCAGGAGTTCCGTGACCTGGTCGCCGGTCGGAAGCGCCTCGCGCCCGCCCCGCCCCGTTATCGAAAGGGCTGCCGCCGCGGCCGCGAATGCGACCCGGCCCGCGGTGTCGGCCCCGCGCGTCAAGGCAAGCGCATAGGCGCCATGAAAGCAGTCGCCGGCGCCGGTCGAGTCGACGACGGCAACCCGGTGCGGCGGCAGGTGCCAGAGCCCAGCGTCTTCGCGTCCGCGATAGAAGACACCCCTGCCGCCATCCGTCAGAACCACGGCGGATCGCGACGGCAACCACAATGCATCGAGTATCTCGGCCGGCGACCGGCGGCCCGTGGCGGTCCGCGCAAAGCCGAGCGGAAGAATGAGATGGTCGCAGAGCCCGATCAGTTTCTCGGTGGGTGAGCCGTGGCTCCATTCGATATCGCCGAGGATCGCAAGGCCGAGATCGCGAGCCCGAGCCACGACATCCAGCGACCCGATCCCGTAGCTATCGACGATCAGGACGCTCGCGCGACTGAGGACCTCGTCAGGAAAGTCCGGCGCGGTGCCCAGCATCGCTTCGTCGTCATAGGCGATGAACCGCTCCCCGTCCGAACCGACGGTGATCCGCGAGCGCACCGGGCGCGCGTGCGGGTGGCGCGGCGCGAACGCGGTTTCAACGCCGCTTGCAACGAGGTCGCACAACACGGCGTCGTCGGCGGCATTGCTCAGCCAGCCGACGAACCCGGCGGTTCCGCCGAGCCGCGCGACGGCGGCAAGTGCCGTCGCGACATTTCCCCCGAAAGCCCGGGCACTTTGCAGAACCTTCCCCTTGCCCGCCGACAACGGCTGATCGACATAGACGATGTCGTCGATCGCAATAGCTCCGAAGCCGAGGATTGAAGGGACGGCGGGCATGGTTCAGGCACCCGCCCTGGCCAGGGCGTCTTGCGCCGAAAGGCCGTCATGGATGACGCCCCGAAAGGCGATCGCCGCCTTTTCCGGATCGCCATGCCCCCAGAGATTACGGCCCACCACGGCACCGCGCGCGCCGGCACGGATGGCGTCCGCCGTCTGCTGAAGGGCGCCGAGCAGCGTGTCAGTCTTCGGACCACCGGCGATCACAACCGGCACCGGACAGGTCCGAACGGTCTCTTGAAACGACTCGAAATCGCCCGTGTACCCGATCTTGATCACGTCGACGCCGGACTCGTAGCCGATGCGTGCCGCATAGGCGATTTCGTCGGGGGTGAAGACGATTTTTGCCCCGTCGGTGAAATCGCGAGGATAGATATGCGCCACCACCGGCATGCCGTAGCGGGCCGCAGCATTCACCGAATCGGTCAGCCAGCGTATGTATTTGCCCTCGGTCGCGCCGCGCACCGGAATGGCCACGGCCAACGCATCGGCGCCGGCGCGCACCGCATCCTCGGGCGTTGCAATCAGTTCACTGATGCGATCGTCTGGGGTGAAGCAGCCGGCCTGGATCACCAGGCAAGCCTTGCCCGCATATTGCGGCCACAGATGGCGCGCGGTGCCAGGCTGGATGCTGACGTAGTCGGGCTTGCCCACCATGACGCGTGCAAGCGCGCCCGGCAGGTCGGCAAGACCTCCTTTGCGCACGTCGCCATAGCCGACAAAGTGGTCGACCGCGCCGCCAAAAAGATTGCCCGATGGATGTGAGAAGAGGCGCGCCAGGCGCACCTTGGTTCCGAGGCTCATGTGTCTAAAACTCTCCAATCGATTGGTTTCAAAATCCTGGACCCAGTGTTTGCGAAAGAAAAGATAAATGCAATCTTTCGAAAGCTTTCGAATTCGCGTATTTTTGATAGAGTGAATCGAGGCCAAGGCGAACGCTTGGCGCATGGAGGCAAGGACAAGGCAATGTTGTCGGAGCAGAGACGCCAATCGATCCTGGGTGAGGTGCAACGCAGCGGACAGGTTCGCATCAAGGACCTGTCGGACGAATTTGGCGTGTCGGAAGTCACGGTGCGCTCCGACCTCGAGATACTGGACCGCAAGGGACTGCTGACCAAGACCCGTGGAGGGGCGGTGACCCGTACGACGGATTCGACCACGGCCGCGTTCGCCCGGCGGATGCAAACGAACCTCGATGCAAAGAAACGCATCGCCCGGGCAGCGGTGGACCTGTTCGAGGACAACCAGTCAGTCATCTTCGACGGCGGCTCGACATTGATGCAGGTTGCCATGCTGTTACCGCCGCTCAGCAATGTCGTGGTCGCGGCCACGGCGATGAATATCGTGCAGCACCTGATGCATCGGCCCGGGCTCGACGTTCACATGATCGGCGGCCGGGTCTATCCGGACACGGTGAGCACGCTGATCACCGACGCCGACACCGCTCTCGGCGGCTTGGTGGCGCATCAGGTCCTTGTTGGAGCGCATGCGATTGACTCGTCACTGGATGTGGTCGACGTGAACGAAGACATGGCGCGAACGAAGCGAAACCTTGTGCGCATGGCCCGGCGCGTTGTCCTGCTTGCGGATTCGAGCAAATGGGGCGTCAGCGGAACCTCCAAGGCATTTTCGCTGTCGAGCGTCGATGTCGTGATCACCGACGATGGTCTTTCCGACCCGATACGCAGCCAGCTTGATAGGACCGGAGCCAAGGTGATCTATGCCTGACCTTGTCGCGGTCCCTGGCCGCGACGGAATATCTGTGGGCGCAAGCCCACGGGATCCGCATCGGCAGTCGGCCGTTTTTTCAGGTCTGTCATATTCTCCTCCCAGAGCTGGCAGCCTCCCGATTTCACACCAGCGTTTTCGCATGTTCTATAAAAAATTTACGCGCGTCAATATTTAAAACGTTGTATAGCGCTTTCCCGGCACGACGCGTTGCCGGCGCAGCGGATCCGGCAGAGCATGGCCAATAGGGAGGACCGAAAATGCAGGCAAAATCGGGGGAAAAACTCGGAATCGGTGTCATCGGATGCGGCAACATCTCGATGACCTATTTGCGCAATGCCGCCCTCTTCGGCGGCATCGAGCTGCGCGCCTGCGCCGATATTTCGGCCGACATGGCGGCGTTGCGGGCCAAGGAATATGGCATCCGAGCACTCGGCGTCGATGCGCTGCTGGCCGATCCCGAGATCGATCTCGTCCTCAACCTGACCATTCCCGCCGCACATTTCGACATTTCGTTTTCGGCGCTCTCAGCGGGGAAACATGTCTTCACCGAAAAGCCGCTGGCGATTTCGGCCAGCGACGGCCGCCGCCTGGTGGCGGAGGCGGCCAAACGCGGCCTGCTGCTCGGCTCGGCGCCGGACACGTTCCTCGGAGCCGCCGGGCGCCGCGCGCGCCGACTGATGAATGAAGGCGCCATTGGCCGCCCGGTTACCGGCACCGCCTTCATGATGGGACGCGGCATGGAGCACTGGCACCCCAACCCGCAGTTCTACTACCAGCCAGGCGGCGGCCCGGTGTTCGATATGGGCCCCTATTACCTGACCATGCTGGTCAACCTGCTCGGACCGGTCGCGCGCGTCATGGCCATGGCGACGAAGGGCCAGGAGGAACGGCTGATATCAGCCGAAGGACCGTTCAAGAACACGACGTTCAAGGTCGGCACGCCGACCAATGTGCTGTCGCTGCTCGAATTCCGCTCGGGCGCCACCGTCACCTTCGGTGCCTCGTGGGACGTCTTCAAGCACTCCAACCACCCGATCGAATTGCACGGCACGGAAGGCTCGCTGCGCCTGCCCGATCCTGACACGTTCGGCGGCACCGTCTCCTTGTCCGAACGCGGCGCCGAGTGGAAGGATTTCGCCAGCGAAGGCGAGCTCTACGGCGCCCGCAACTGGCCCTACGCCGCGCCCGACCGCGCCAATTACCGCATGCTGGGTGTGGCCGATCTGGTGCGCTCGCTCACGACTGGTGCGACGCCGCGCGCGTCCGGCAATCTGGCGCTGCATGTGCTGGAGATCATGGAGGCGATCCTGCAGTCGGGCGAAATGAAAAGCTCGGTTGCCATTGCCGGCGATGTCGCCCAGCCGGCGCTGCTGACCGAAGACGAAGCAAGCAGCCTGCTCGCCTAGACTCGGATCACCGTTTCACCGAACGATGATCCTTGTTGTTTTGGCGCAATTGCGGACGGAAAACCGTTTCACACTTTTCCTGGAATGCTTCACGGAGATAACGATGACGCTCGACCCCGATGCCGCGCGCGCCCTCGAAATCGGCCGTGCAGCCGGCAGCGAACCATTCGAGCATGGCAGCGTGACTGCCGCGCGGGTAGCCTACAACGCTTCGTTCCCGGCGCAGCAGGGCGAGCACGAGCCAGTCGCATCAACCGTGCAGCTGACGGTCGACGGGCCGAACGGCCCGGTCACGATCCGCATCCACCGCGGCATCGGCGCGCCACTAACCGCAGCGCGCGCCGTGCTTTATCTGCATGGCGGCGGCTGGGTCATCGGCAATCTGGATTCGCACGACGAGATCTGCCGCTGGCTCGCCAATCTGGGCAATGCCATCGTGGTCTGCCCCGATTACCGGCTGGCGCCGGAACACAAGTTTCCCGCAGCGCTCGAGGATTGCGCGGCAGCGCTTCGCTTCATGGAGCAGAATGCCGGGGAGCTTGGCATCGACCCGGCCCGCATCACTGTGGCCGGCGACAGCGCCGGCGGAAACCTCGCGGCCGTGCTGGCGCTGCTCGCCCGCGACGGACTGGCGCCACCGCTCGCCGCCCAGATCCTGATCTACCCCAACACCGATGCCCGCCAGACGGCGGACAGCTACCGCCGTTTCGGCGACGGCTTCGGGCTCACCGCCGCCACCATGGCCTGGTTCCGCGACCACTATGTGCGAACGCCCGATGACATCGTTGACTGGCGGGTTTCGCCACTGCTCGCGTCAAGCCTTGCCGGCGCGGCACCGGCGTTTGTCGCCGTCGCCGGCCACGACATCCTTGCCGACGAAGCCACGGCCTATGCCGAACGCCTGCGGGCCCACGGCGTGCCGCTGCTCTTGCGGCAGTGGCCGGGCCAGATCCACGGCTTCGTCTCGATGGGCCGCCACATCAAAGCCGCGCGGCAAGCGGTGAGCGAGGCGGCGGCATGGCTGCAGTTGCAGATGCCCGATCAGGCCGATTGACGCATCACCAGGGTCGCTCCGAGCTTGACGTTGCGTGCCAGGCCTTGTCCGGGCGGATCGGCCTCGTCCAGCAGGGCAAGCAGGATCTCGACGCTGCGGCCGGCCATGGTGGCGAAATCCTGCGCCATCGTGGTCAGCGCCGGACAGGTGTAGCGGCTCAGCGGATGGTCGTCATGGGCGGCGACACGGAAGTCGCAATCGGGCCGGCGACCGATCTTCAGCCCGCGCGAAAAGGCAGCCGCCATGACGCCGAAGGCGAGACGGTCATTGGCGCAGAGCAGCGTGCGGGCCGGCAGGCCGCCATTCTCGAGCGTCTTGTCCATCCATTCATGGCCAATGCGCTCGAAATCCCAGCTGTAGTCGGCCGCCGCCTTGAGCACGATCGGCTCCAAACGAGTGGCTCGCATCGTGTCGATATAGCTCTGCAGGCGCTCGCGAGAATTGTGATTGACGTGCGGGATGTCGACATAAACAGGCGGTTCGCCGGATCGGCAGAGATAGTCGACGATGGTCGACGTGCTCTGGTGGTTGTCGTTGCCGACGAAGGGCGTGTCGCCCTCGATATAGGTGTCGAAATAGACGATCGGGATGTCCTTGCTCATCCGCTCGAAGACGCCGGGTTCGGAGACCGATCCGAGGGGAGCGACGATGGCGCCGGCGACCTTGAGCGACATCAGCGTCCTGACCGATTCCGCCTCCAGTTTCGGCGAACCGTGCGAGGAGATGACGATCGGCCAGAAACCTTCGTCGCGGCAGCGCAGTTCGATGCGGCTAACCATTTCGGCATAGAATGGATCGGTGAGCGCCGGCACGATGATGCCGACATTGCGGGTGCGTTTACGATTGAGGTTGCGGGCGAAAACGTTGGGCTGATAGTCCGACGACCGCAGTGCCGCCTCGATGCGCGCCCGCGTCGCCGGCTTCACGCTCGCCGGATCGTCGAAATACTTCGACAGGGTCGGCCGTGATACGCCGGACGCCCTGGCGAAATCATCCATCGTGCGGTGGGTCTTCTCCGCCATCGATATTCCAGGCCCCCTCGTCCTTGCTCGCCAACCCTTTTTCGGTCTGGCCAGAATCAGTCTTGCGGCCGTTGCCGTGAGGCAGCATTGCTTGACCGAATTTGTTCAGTCAAATTTTCGCGTTTGCAGTACAACGCAGAACCATTGCGCGCGTCAAATTATTTATTGACGCTCTTAAATCGGCAACCTAGGTTTTGCGCGCATGGCAACAGGGATGGCATTCAGCGACCCGCCGCCGGCGAATGGTGAGGAAATGAAGAAACTGGTTTGCGCCGGCGAGATCCTGGTCGAGATCATGGCCGAGCGGATCGGCCAGAGCCTCCTTGCCCCCGGGCCGCTGGTCGGGCCGTTTCCATCCGGCGCGCCGGCGATCTTCATCGACCAGGCGGCGCGGCTCGGCCAGCCGGCAGGGCTGATCGCGGCGGTCGGCGATGACGATTTCGGCCATTTGAACATCGAGCGCCTGCGTGCCGACGGCGCCGACATCTCAGCCATCAAGGTCCATCGTGGTGCAGCGACCGGAACCGCCTTCGTTACCTACGAGGCGGATGGCAGCCGGCATTTCGTCTACAACATCAAGCAAAGTGCCGCCGGCCTGATCGAGATCGGCGCCGAGGCGCGCGCGTTGCTGGCCGGCGCCGATCATTTTCACGTCATGGGCACCTCGCTGTTCTCGCCCGAGGTGATCGAGGTGGCGCGCAACGGGATCGAGGCTGTCAAGGCGCGCGGCGGCACGGTCTCCTTCGATCCCAACATCCGCAAGGAGATGCTCGATCTGCCGGGCATGCGCGATGCCTTGCACTTCGTGCTCTCGAAGACCGACGTTTTCCTGCCGAGCGGGCCGGAACTGTTCATCTTCGCCAAGGCGACCGACGAGGAAAGCGCGGTGCGCGAGATGCTGGGACGCGGCATTTCCACCGTGGTGGTCAAGAAAGGCGCTGACGGTGCCGTTCACTACGACCGGACCGGGCGGACCGTTTCGCCCGGCTTCGCCGTCGATGAAATCGATCCGACCGGCGCCGGCGACTGTTTTGCCGCCGCCTTCGTCTCCTTCTGGCTGCGTGGAGCGACACCTGAAAAAGCGCTCAGCATAGCCAATGGCTGCGGCGCGCTGGCGGTGACGAAGAAGGGACCGATGGAGGGCATCGCCTCACTTGCCGCCGTCGAAGCCTTCATCGAGACCGCCAAGACCGGAGCGCCGGCATGAGCCAGGCGACGGACAGGCTGGCGGCGATCGCGGCGCGTCGCGCGGCCGGTGAGCGCTGCGGCATTGCCTCGATCTGCTCGGCCCACCCGCTGGTCATCGAGGCGGCGCTGCGCCATGGCAAGGCGCGCGGCGCCGACGTGCTGATCGAGGCCACCTGCAACCAGGTGAACCACGAGGGCGGCTATACCGGCATGACACCCGGGGATTTCCGCCGCTTCGTCGAGGCGATCGCCGGAAAGGCCGGCTTCCCGCTGGACCGGCTGGTGCTCGGCGGCGACCATCTCGGTCCCAATCCGTGGAAACACCTGCCGGCAGCCGACGCCATGGCGAAAGCGTCGCGCATGGTCGACGCCTATGCGGAGGCCGGCTTCACCAAGATCCATTTGGACACCAGCATGGGCTGCGCCGGCGAAGGCGCCGCACCGCCAGACGCGACGATTGCCGCGCGTGCGGCCGACCTGGCCGCGGTGGCGGAGGCCGCCACGGAACGAAAAGGTGCCAAGCCGGTCTATGTCATCGGCACGGAGGTGCCGGTGCCTGGTGGCGCTCTTGAGGCAATGGACCATCTGGCGGTGACGACACCGGAGGCGGCACGCGAGACGGTGCGCATCCACCGCGATGCTTTCGCCCAGCGCGGCCTCGACCGGGCTTTTTCGCGGGCGATCGGCGTCGTCGTGCAGCCGGGTGTCGAATTCGGCAATGCCGACGTGATCGCCTATCAACCGGAGCGCGCACGGGCACTCGCCGGCACGCTGCGAGACCTGCCGCAATTCGTCTTCGAGGCCCATTCGACCGACTACCAGCCGGTGGCGGCACTGAGCGCGCTGGTCGATGACGGCTTCGCCATCCTCAAAGTCGGGCCGTGGCTGACCTTCGCGCTGCGCGAGGCGCTCTATGGCCTGAGCCACATCGCCGACATTCTCGCTCCCGACGCCTCGCGGGAAAGCCTGCCGGCGGCGATGGAGCGCGTGATGCTGACGGCGCCGGGCAACTGGAAGAATTACTATCACGGCACCGAGGCCGAGCAGCGGGTCGAACGGCATTTCTCCTACAGCGATCGTATCCGCTACTACTGGCCGGCGCCCGGCGCCCAACAGGCCGTGGGCGCGCTGATGCAGTTGCTTGGCGACCGCGACATCCCCTCGCCCCTCATCAGCCAGTATCTTGGCCGTCTCGGTGGTGCCGTGGCGAATGGATCCGTCGCGCCAAAAGCAGGGGACTTGCTGATCGCTGGCGTAACGGAAGTTCTCGACATCTACGCCAGCGCGACCGGCTGACCTGCGGGATTACGGCAGCAAGACTAGCGCACCCGTGGTGCGGCGGGCTTCCAGATCGCGATGCGCATCGGCGGCGTCGGCAAGGGTGTAGCGGGTCGGCGCCTCGACCCTGACCACGCCCTGCCGAAGCGCCTGGAAGAACCTGGCGACGTGCGGCGCGAGCTTTTCCGGCGTGTCGGTGTAATGCGCGTAATTGGGCCGCGAGAGGGTGAGCGATTTGGAGGCGAAGCGGCCGATATCCCAATTGCCGACCGGCCCCGAAGCCTGGCCGAAGCTGACGAGATGGCCGCGCACGGCAAGGGCCGCGAGCGAGCCGCCGAACGTGTCGTTGCCGACCGCGTCATAGGCGACATCGGCGCCCGCGCCATTGGTCAGCCGCATGACGGCCTCGGTGAAATTCTCACGGGAGTAGACGACGACATGGTGCGCGCCGAGACGCTCGACGATCCGCGCCTTGTCGTCGCTCGACACGGTGGCGATGACAGTCGCACCGAGGTGGCGCGCCCATTGCACCAGCAGCTGGCCGATGCCACCGGCCGCTGCATGGATGAGGACGATGTCGCCCGGCTGCACGGCGTGGACATCATGCAGCAGAAAACTGGCGCTGACGCCCTTGAGCAGGCCGGCGGCGGCGATCTCGTCCGGTACGTCGTCGGATAGATGAACCAGCAGTTCGGGCGCCATGTTGCGCCGCTCCGCATAGGCGCCGACCGGCGGACAGGCATAGGCGACGCGGTCGCCGGCAGAGAAGCCCGACACCGCCGACCCAACCGCCTCGACGATGCCTGCGGCCTCCATGCCCGGCACGCCAGGCGGCTGCAGCAGGTCGAAAAAGCCGGTGCGGCAATAGACATCGATGAAATTGACGCCGATCACCGTGTGGCGGAGCCGCACCTCGTTCGGCGCGGGTTGTGGCAGGCCGATTTCCCGCAGTTGCAATTCTTCCGGGCCGCCATAGCGCTCGACCACGATCGCACGGGTCGTTGCGGTCTGGCCCGGCGCGAGCATTGGGGCGGCACGCGGCATCTCCACGGATGGTGGCGACGCGACCCGAAGCGTCCTTGTCTCGACCGGCGAGCCTGTGCTTCTGCTTCGCAGAAGATTGCGCACCGCCGTAAAGCCAGCCTGATAGATGCCTTCGGTGACCAGCTTGACCAGTTCGTCGCGGCGATGCGCCGGCGGGTGGAATTCGGAATTCCATTCCCAGAAGGTGGCGTTGCCGTCGGTCACCGGCTTCAACCGCAGCGAGGCGACGTAACCCATCAGCGGCAGCGGCGCTTCGAGCAGGCAATAGCTCAGCCGCCGGTCCCTGTCGGACAGCGCCAGCAATTGCTCGCGCAACTCGCCGCCGTCGTTCAGCCTGAAGTGGCGCACGGAGCCGACCGCATCGACCGGCTCGCCGCCCTCGATTTCGCTGAAGGCGATCGCCGGATGCCAGCGGTCATGGCCGTTGAAATCGCGCAGGATCGCCCAGACCTCGTCGACCGGCGCATCGATGATCGTGCTCTGGCGGACCTGGACCATCGGCCGGCGTCAGCGCCCGAACCGGTGCTTCAGCGCGGTCAAGCCGGCCTGGAACACGCCATTGCCGATCTGCTGCATCAAGGCTGCCTCGCGATCCGGCGCGCAGTCGAACTCCGCCTGCCATTCGGCGAGCGTCAAATTGCCGTCGGTGATCGGCGTCAGCGACAGCGTGGCGACATAGTTCTCCACCGCCATCGGGCTTTCCAGGATCGCGTAGCTGCAGGACAGATCGTAATCGGACAGCGCCAACAGTCTTTCGCGGATGCGCCCGCCGTCCTTCAACGTGAAACTTCTGATGCAGCCGATCTGGTCGGGCTGCGCGTTCTGTTCGATGCGGCTGTCGGCAACGAACGGCACCCAGCTTGGCAATGCGTTGAAGTTGCGGACGAGTTTCCAGACTTCCGCTGCCGGTGCGGGAATGACAGAGGAGACATAGACCTTGGTCATGCTTGCGGGCCGGCTACGGGCATGGCAGTCCGCGTATGCATTGTCTCGCGCCGCGCCAGATCGACCCCCACTCCGTCGAGCTTTGCTCGACACCTCTCCCCCGATCGACGGGGGAGAGGAAGGGTGCGAACCGTCCACGGCGGGCTCCCTTCCTCTCCCTCCGGAGGGGGGAGAGGTGGCGCTGCAAAGCAGCGACGGAGTGGGGGAACCACTTGGCAATCATCGCGACCCGACGCAGCATGGCAATCAGGCGCAAGGCATCGTCTCGCACGGCCCAATGAAGCGCGAGGAAACACCGCCCTCACCTCAGTGATCGCGGTCGTCATCGTCGTCCTTGGCGGCCTTGCCCTTGCCCTTCTTGTCGCGAGTCAGGCTGGAAATATCCTTGGCGTCGCGCAGCACGTCGGTCATGCGGCCGAGCGAGCCGCCCTCGATGCCGATCTCCTTCATCAGATTGTCGATCATCGGCGCCTGCACGCGGTAGCGCAGCGCGGAATCGATCACCTCGTCGGTGACGTTGCGGTTGCCGCCGGCGCCGCCGTTGATGCCGTCGACATGCAGGATCTTGATGCCGTCGATCTTCTCCATCGGCTTGACGCTCTCGCGGATGATGCCTTCCATGTGGTCGAGCAGTTTGCCGCGCAGACGCCCTGCCCGCGCAGCCTCGGAAAGGATGTTCTCGGCCTCGTTGAGCTGGCGATGGCCAGCGGCATCGACCTCGTAGCGCTGGGCGGCGGCAAGGGCGTGGATCTTCTCGGCCTCCGCCGAAGCGACGGCGGCGATCTTCTGCGCCTCGGCCAGGCTCTTCGCCGCCTTCATCTCGGCATCCGCGGCGGAGACGATGCGCAGCGCCTCGCGCTCGGCCTCGCGTTGCGCGCCGATCAGGTCGGTCAGCTTGCGGCGCTCGGCGATCTCGCGTTCGCGGGCCGTAAAGGCCTGTTCCTCTGCCTGGACGGCCTTGGCGCGAACCGCTTCGGAAGCCGCGATCGCGGAAGAGCGTTCCTGCGTCTTCTTGGCGATGTCGATCGCCTTCTGGATCTCGGCGATCTCGATCTTCTGGTCGCGGTCGACGCCGAGCTGCCTGATGTCACGCTCCTTGATCAGCCGCGCTTCCTCGATGCCGCGTTCGGTTGTGATGCGGGCGCGCTCGACCTCTTCGCTGGCCGAAATCTCGGCCTCCTCGAAAGCCTGGCGCTTGGCGATCTGCAGCGCTTCCAGATGACGCTCGCGTTCGATACGGACCTCGTCGACGACGCGTTCCTGCGCGATGCGCGCCGTCTCGGTCGCCTGGTTCTCGACGATCTCGGCGCGGCGCTTCTCGGCCTCGGCCTTGGTCACTTCCAGCGCTTTTTCGGCCAGCGCGATCTGGCGCTCCAGTTCGGCGACTTCGAGCAATTTCTTGCGCTCGATCTCGAGCTTGCTCTGCGCGCCCTCGCGCTCGATGCGGGCCTTTTCCAGCGAGAGTTCGAGCGCGATCTGCTCGCGCTCGGTCAGCTCGCGCATCTTCATCTCGGTCTCGTCGAGCGAACGGCGGCGCGCAATCTCGCGGCGCTGCGTGTCCTCCTCGCTCTTGATGCGCTCCTCGGTGATGTTGCGCTCCTGGTTGAGCCGCGATTTCTCGACGGCTTCACGCGACGAAAGCTGCGCCTGCTCGGATTCCTGGTCGCGCAACGCACGCTCGATGGCGAGTTCAGACCGCTGCGCGGCGCGGCGGATCTCGACCTCGCGCTCCTGTTCGAGGCGGGCATATTCGGTGTCGCGGTCGATCTCCAGCACCTTGCGCTGGGTGTCGAGATTCTGGTTGCGGATATCGACCAGCGTGCGCTGCTCGATCTCGTTGCGCATGCGGCGGCGTGTTTCGATGGACTCCGTCAGCTGTGTCAGGCCTTCGGCGTCGAAGGCGTTGGATGGATCGAAATATTCGAGGCTGGTCTGGTCGAGATCGACGATGGCGACGCTTTCCAGTTCAAGCCCATTAGCGGCGAGCGACTCCTCGGCCAGCCGGCGCACCTTGGCGGCGTAGTCGCCACGCAGTTCATGCATCTCTTCCAGCGTCATCTGGGCGGCGACCGTGCGCAGGGCGCCGGCGAACTTGCCTTCCAGCAGCTCGCGCAGGCTGTCTGGCTGCAGCGTGCGGCGGCCAAGCGTCTGCGCGGCGGCGGCGACCAGTTCGCGGCTGGCGCCGACGCGCACGAAGAACTCGGCGATCAGGTCGACGCGCATGCGGTTGCGGGTGATCAGCGCAAGAGCATCCTCGCGCCGCACCTCGATGCGCAGGACGTTCATGTTGACCGGAGTGATGTCGTGCAGCACCGGGATGACGAAGGCGCCGCCATTCACCACCACCTTCTCGCCCATGAAGCCGGTGCGCACGAACGCCGTCTCCTTGGTCGAGCGGCGATAGAGCCACCGCAAGATGTAGACGGCGATCACCACGACGACCGCCGCAACGATCAGCCACAACAGGAAAGCGCCAAAGGTCTGCGCGTCCATGATCTATCCTCCCCAAGACGATGCGGCCGGCGCGAGGCGGCCGATTTCAAACATCCACCGGCACGGTGGCGAAGTCCAATTCTTCATGCCCGCCTCTGCAGCTTCGGCGTGATCGCGTGGAAGGCAGCGACCGCCGCGTCGACGAAAGGCGTGTCGTTGATGTTGGCCCGCACCCGTCCGACATGGCGCAAAGGTGTCTGGCGCACGGTCTTCTCGATCGCCTCGAACAAAGCATTGTCGGCTTCCGGGTCGTGAAAGGGCTGGCCGGGCGCGTCGAGCATCGAGACACCGCCTTCCGGCAGCAGGAAGCGCACCGGGCCGTTCATGGCATTGAGCCGCGCGCCGATCCATTCGCCGAAGGCACGGTTCTCGTCGCGCGTGGTGCGCATCAGCGTGACGTTGGGATTATGGATGACGAATTTGCGGCTGCTGAATTTCTCCGGCACGCTGTCGCGAGGACCGAAATTGACCATGTCGAGTGCGCCGGCCGAGCCGACATAGGGCAGTCCGGTGCGGATCGCCGCACCAAAACGATCCTCGGTCGCCGGGAAGACGCCGCCGACGATCATGTCGGCCACTTCCGTGGTGGTGAGATCGAGAAAGGCCGACAGCAGGCGGGAATCGCCGAGGTTTTCCATGGCGCGTCCGCCGATGCCGGTGGCGTGGAAGACGAGGCAGTCATAGTCGGCTTCAAGTCGTTTCGTGACAGCTTGCACCAGGGGTGTGGTGACGCCGAACATGGTGATGCCGACGGCCGGCCGCGCCAGCTTGCGTCTTGTCTCCCACGCCTCGGCGTTGGGCAATTGCGCGACCATGCCGGCCATGGCGTGCGCGGCATTGGAGAGCACCTGTTCGGTGATCGAGTTCAGCCCCTGCACATCGGCGACCGAATGGAACATCATGATGTCGGCGCCACCGACATATTTGGCGACATCGCCGGCCGCCACCGTCGAGACCATCAGCTTGGGGATGCCGACAGGAAGCACGCGCATGCCGGAGGTTGCCAGCGTGGTGCCGCCCGAGCCGCCGGCCGATATGACGCCGCCGATGCCCGGTTCGCGTTCGATCCAGCGCGCGAAGGCTTCCGCCATGGAGCTGACCGATCCGCCGCGATCATTGGTGAAGACGGCGGATGATCCTCTTGGATGCATGCCGGCGACCTGCATGGCCGGCACATCGGCGCTGGTCGGTTTTCCCGAGGTCGACAGATCGACGGTGCGTACCGGCAGGCCGAGCGACTTCAGCCGGTCGGCGACGAAGCGCAATTCCTTGCCCTTGGTGTCAAAGGTGCCAACGACCAGCGCGGTCCTGCCGATGCGCTCGGCAAAGGGGATGGCGAAGACCTTCTTCAGATCGTCCTGCGGCGCTGCCTTGTCGACCGCCGCCTGCCGCAGTTCGGTGACCGGCACGTTCCAGCGGTTGGGCAGTTCGGTGACAGGGCGATAGACGCCAATCTGTGACACCGCTTCGGTCGAACCGTTGGCGGTGCGGTCGACACGATAGACTTCCGCCAGTTGCTCCTTGGCTTGCGCGGCTTCGGCCGGCGTGACCTGTGCTTCCTCGGCATGGCGGCCGACACCGAGCAGGCGCTGCTGCAATTCGCGGTCCGCGGCAAGCGCCTTGGCGTCCATCAGCCTGTTGATGCGGCCGTTGACCATGATGGCGACCTGGTTCGACACAGCGGTCGCCACGCCGATGTTCTGCTCGATCACCAGTACCGCCATCTCGCCTTCGGCGGCGAGATCGACGAGCATGCGTTCGACCTGGTCGACGATGACAGGCGCCAGGCCCTCGGTCGGCTCGTCCATGACCAGCAGCTTCGGATCGCTGAGCAGCGCGCGCGAGATCGCCAGCATCTGCTGTTCGCCGCCAGACAGCTGCGAGCCGCCATTGCCGCGGCGTTCGGCCAGGCGCGGAAAGGTCTGGTAGACTCGCTCGACGGTCCAGCTGGCGTCACGCCGATTGCCAGCGGCGAGACGCAGATGCTCGTCGACCGTCAGGCTCGGCCAGACGCGGCGGCCTTGCGGCACATAGCCTACACCGAGGCGATGGATTTCGTGCGGCTCGAGTGACGTGATCTCGCGGCCATCGACGCGGATCGAGCCGGACTTGGCCCGTTTCAGGCCGGCGATGGTGTTGCAAAGCGTCGACTTGCCCATGCCGTTGCGGCCGACGACCGACAGCACGCCGCTTTCCAGCGTCAGCGAGACGCCCTGCAGCGCATGGCTCTCGCCGTAGAAGACCTGCAGGTCTTCTATCCTGAGGATGGCCCTGGTTGGCTTGCCGGAGGAGCCGGGGCGCTCAGCCATGCTTGCCCCCGAGATAGATCTCCTGCACCTCGGGATCGGCTTCGATTTCCTGCGGCGTGCCTTCCTTGAACAGGCGGCCATTGTGCATCATCGAGACATATTCCGAGACGCGCAGCGCGACATCGAGATCATGCTCGATGATGATGTAGCCGATATGCTTCGGCAGTGCGTTGAGGATGGCGACGAGGTCGCGGCGCTCGGTCGGGGAAAGGCCGGCTGCCGGTTCGTCGAACAGGATGAAGCGTGGCGCGCCGGCGAGCGCCAGCGCGATCTCCAGCTGGCGCTGCTGGCCGTGGCTCAGCGTCGCCACCAGCGTGTCGCGGAGGGCCTCGAGATGGACGGCGTTGAGGATCGATTCCGCCTGCACCATGTTGACGTCGGTCGTTGCCGGACGCAGCAGCGAAAACCGCCGGCGCGAGACGCCGCGGCAGGCGAGGAAGATGGAATCGAGGACCGACAGGCCCTTGAACAATTGCGAGATCTGATAGGTGCGGCGCAAGCCGCGCCGGATGCGCTCATGCGGCGGCAGGTCGGTGATGTCCTCGCCGAAGAAGCGGATGCGCCCCGCCGTCGGCAGGAAATCGCCGGTCACGGCGTTGAACAGGGTCGTCTTGCCGGCGCCGTTGGAGCCGAGGACCGCGCGCCGCTCGCCGGCCGCGATCCTCATGGTGATGCCCGAGAGCGCCACCAGCGCCCCGAAATGCCGCGCCACGCCATCGAGCTCCAGCGCATAGGCGCCGGTGCTCTGAAGACGGTTTGCTGCGAAGCTTTCGGTCACTGGCGGCTGCACTCGGCGTCGGTTACGGGCAGCTCGGATTGTCGCGGTTGACCGCGCCGAGCTTCATGAACTCGTCTTCGGGAATGCCGAGGGTCTGGTTGACCTGCGGCACGACCTTGACCAGCTTGTTGAGGAGGTTGCCGTCGGCGCCTTCGGTGACCTCGGTCAGGAAGATGTCGGCGATCGCGTTACGGTTCTTGTCGAGCGACACCTTGCCGGTCGGCGTGTCGAAGGACAGTTTCGACAGCGCCTCGCGCAGCTTCTTGCCGCCGTCGGAGACGTCGCCGCCGACCTGGTCGAGACCAAGCAGCGTCGCCTTCATATCGACATAGTAGCCATGGGCGAAGAGCGAGGGCGAGGGAAACGCGCCCGGCTGCTTCTTGTAGGCCTCGACGAACGTCTTCCATGCCGGTGCGTCGTTGGTGTCGGCGGTCGGGCCGGCCGACGGCGTGCCCTTCAACACGTCCTTCAACTTGCCCTTCGAGGTCAGCACCGTCTGGTCGACAGTGATCGAGCCGCCGATCAGCGGCGCGGTGCCGCCGCCCTGCTGGTACTGGGTCAGGAAGTTGACCGCATCGGCGCCGCCGAGCGCGACATAGATCGCATCGACATCTTCCGGAATGGCGGCGATGACCGAGGAGAAGTCCTTGTTGCCGATCGGCACCCAGGATTTCGACGGCACGTGGCCACCGGCCTTGCAGAATTCGGCCATGAAGCCGAACACCTGCGTGTAGGGGAAGGAATAGTCCTCGGCGACGGTGGCGACCTTCTTGTAGCCCTTGTCCTTGAAGGCATAGGTGCCGAGACCGGCCATCCACTGCGCGCCATCGGTCGAGAAGCGGAAGAAATTTTCGGCCGGATCGCGCAATGTCGTGTCCTGCGCGGCAGAGGTACCGTTGATGAAGGTCACGTTCGGCTGCGTCTTGGCGTAGTCCTTGACGGCAATACCTTCGTCGCCCGAGAGCGGGCCGACCAGAACCTTGACGCCGTCCTGCTCGACCAGCTTGCGCGCGGCGCGCACGGCGCTGTCGGGCGAGGCGTCGGACGAGCCCTTGACGATCTCGATCTTCTTGCCGGCGACGGTGCCGTTCATCTCGGCAACCGCCGTCATGGCGCCGCGCTCGCCGTCCTCGCCGAGCACCGTGAACGGTCCCTCGAAGGTGGCGAGCAGGCCGATCTTGATGGTGTCGTCGGCAGCCAGCGCCATCGAAGGCGCGGTCAGCCCGGTGAACACCGCCAAGGCGAGCAATGTACGTCTATGCATCCTCATGATTTTTCCTCCCGTTGATTTCATTTTGCAGTGGTTCATTCCATCCCGGTTGCTAAGGCCCGGGACGCAAGGACTCCTGGGCAAGATGTGGCTTGATCCTCCCCCACAACCCAAGAATTCCATCCGGTGAGACGAAGACGATCACCAGGAACACCAAGCCGATCAGCGTGTTGAAACGCTCCGCACCAACGATGTCGATGGCGAAGGTCTGCATCAGGACGACGACGAGCGCGCCAAGGAACGGCCCGATCGGATGGCGCAGGCCGCCGATGACGGCGATTATCAGCACGTCGATCGCCGCGTCGACGCCGATGGTGCCGGGCGAGACGCGGCCGTTGAACCAGACCAGCAGCACGCCCGCCAGTCCGGCGATGACGCCCGCCAAAGCCCAAGCGACGACCTTGTGCGCGGTGACGTGATAGCCAAGCGCACGCATGCGACGCGGGTTGTCGCGGATCGCCTGCAAGGTCATGCCGAAGGTCGAGCGCGAGCCGTAGAGCACCGCCGCATAGGACAGCACCGCGAGGCCAAGGCAGAGATAGTAGAACGGCTTCGCGTCGCGCCAGCCGATGCCCCAGAACACTGGCGCGCGGATACCGGCATAGCCGGAATGGCCGTTGAAGATGGCGTAGTTCTGCTGTGCGAAATAGTAAGTCGCGGTGGCGATCGCCAGCGTGATCATGATTGTGTAGATGCCCTCGGTGCGCACCGAGATCCAGCCGATCAGCGCCGATGCCAGTGCCGCCGCCAGAACCGCGAACGGCACCGCGAGCCACCACGGCCAGCCGAGGCCGAGGATGCTGGAATTGTTGTTGCCCAGGATGGCGATGGCGTAGGCGGAGATGCCGGCGACCGTGATCTGTGCCAGGCTGACCATGCCGCCATAGCCGGCGAGCAGCATCAGCGACAGGCCCAGCATGCCGAAGATCAGCGAATAGCCGCCGATCTGCGTCAGGAAGAAATCGGATGCCACCAGCGGATAAAGCACCAGTGCGACGCCAAGGATGATGTGGCCGGCGCCGAGCTTCTCCAGCCAGTTCGGCTGCGTGGCGCTGGTGGTGGCGATGGCCAGGCTCATCGCGCCTTCCCCATGATGCCCTGTGGCCTGACCGCCAGCGTCACCACCATGATGACGAAGGTCAGCACGATGCCGTAGGTCGGGAAGTAGACGAGGCCGATCTGCTCGGCGAGACCGATGAGCAGCGCGCCGATGGCGGCCCCAGTGATCGAGCCCATGCCGCCGACGATGACGACGACCAGCGAAGCCAGGAGATAACGCACGTCCTCGCCGGGCGCGACCGAAAGCGCCGAACCGCCGACGACGCCGGCAAAGCCGGCGAGGCCAGCGCCGACGGCAAAGACGATGGCGAACACCGCGTGCACGTTGACCCCGGATGCCTGCAGCATGGCGCGGTCGTCGACGCCGGCGCGGATCATCATGCCGACGCGTGTCTTATGCAGCATCAGCCAGAGGCCGACGCCGATAACGATTGCCGCGGCCAGCACGACGACGCGGTAGAGCGGATAGGTGAGGAAGACCGAGGCGCCGTTGGAGCGCACCGCGGTGATGACCGGCAAGGTCAAGGCACCGTCAAGCCATTCCGGCGTGGTGATCTGGTAAGTGCCGCCGGCCCACACAGCGAGCATCAAATCGGCGGCGACGATCGAAATGCCGATCGAGACCAGCGTCTGGCGCAGATCGTCGCCTTCGAGGCGACGGAAGACGAAGACCTGCATGACGACGCCGACAATGGCCAATACGGCGAAACCGGCTGCCACGCCGAGCAGCCAATAGCCGGTGCGGTTGGTGACCTCGTAGCCGATATAGGCGCCGAGCAGATAGAGCGAGCCATGCGCGAGATTGACGTTGCGCATCAGGCCGAAGATCAGCGTGAAGCCGCTGGCGACGAGGAAATAGAGGCCGGCCAGCGTGATGCCGTTGAGGATGGCGCTGACGAAAGCCTTCTTGGAGATCAGGATCGCGTTCAGCCAATCCGGCCAGACGGCAAAGACCAGCCACGCGACGATCGCCGCGGCAAGCAGGCCGACGAGGCTCCAGGCCTGCCTGCGCATCATGCCGCCGCTTGAGAGCGACGACGAAGTTGGCTGGTCGAGCAGGCTCATGCAGTCAGCCGCCGGCGCTGCTCGTTCATGCGCGGCGCCTTGTGGAACTTGCCGTCCTTCATGATGGCGAGGATGCGGTTCTTGTCCTGCAGGATGCGCACATCCGAGATCGGGTCGCCATCGACCAGCAGGATGTCGGCGAGATAGCCTTCCTTGATCAGGCCGAGCTCGTCACCCATGTTCATGATCTGGCCGCCATATTTGGTGCCGGCCTGGATCGCCTCCATCGGCGAGAAGCCGAGCATTTCGACGAAGGTCTGGATGTCCTTTGCGTTAGTGCCCTGCGGCGTCCAGGCAAAGCCGTAGTCGCCGCCGATGCAGACGCGGATGCCGCGCCGGTGCATCTTCTTCATCGTCTCGACGCACATTTCGAGCTCGCGCTCATATTCGAGCGACAGCGGCGAGCCCGGCTTGATGCCCCATTGCTCGGCATGGCGCGCGGTGTTGATCAGCCAGGCGATGCCCGGCGCGACGAAGTGCTTGTCCTTGACCGCCTCGAGCATGTCGAGCGCTTCCTCGTCGGCGAAGGAGGCGTGGTAGATGTTCTGGATGCCGTGGCGGACGCATTGCTTGACCGAGCCGGAGGAACGCGCATGCGCCGACAGCACCTTGTTGCGGCAGCGCGCCTCGGAAGCGGCCATGGCAACCTCCTCCTCCGACATCGGCGTCTCCTCGGCGCCCATGCCAGTGATGCTCTCGCCCGACAGGTTGAGTTTTATCGAATCGACGCCGTATTTGATCAGCTGGCGCACGGTGCGGCGGATTTCCTCCGGACCGGAGACGACGAGGCCGAGATTGAGCCCCTCATGCGGAATGTGCGACGGCGCGGAATCGCCGAGGCCGCCGACCGTGGTGATCTCCGGCCCCGCCGCGAGATAGCGCGGTCCGGGGAAGCGGCCCTGATTGATGAATTTCTTGGCGACGACATCGAGGCGCGGCTTGGCGGCGGCGGCACCCCGGCCGGCGGTAAAGCCGGCGTCGAGCACCAGCTTGGCCATCTCCATGGTGACCAGCATGTGCTCCTCGACCTCCATCATCTGGATGGGATCGATGCCAGGCGCGTTGTTCCAGGACAGATGCAGATGGGCGTCGATCATACCCGGCATCAGGGTGGCGCCCATGCCGTCGATCACCGTAGCACCACCACCATAGGATGAAGACGAAGGCGCGCCGAAGCGCGATGAGCCCTTGGTGATCTGCTTGATGCGGTTACCCTGCACCAGCACTTCGCCGGTGTAGGGATATTCACCTGTCGCGTCGAGCACGCGCACATTGGTGAAGAGCGTGCTGCCCGAGCCGTTTGCGTTCCAGCTGTCGTCTGCCATAACAAGCCTCCCAACTTGCCGAGCGCGTAGTTCTACGCCCGATCAGAAATCCTCACCTATCAACCCGTCTCAAAAAATCGGCGAGCTTCGAGCTGCTTTCGCGCGGGCTTTCCACCGTGGCCCAGTGCCCGCACCGATCAAGCGAGGAGAATATGGCCCCCTTGATCTTGTCGGCAAGCGCCTGCCCGACGCCGGGTGGATTGACGGTGTCGGCGTCGCCGGTGACGAGCAGCGTTGGCGCCGAAATCCTTCTCGCATCGACAGCGGTCGCCTTTGCCAGCGCTTCGCAGGTGCGGGCATAGGATTCCGGATCCTGGCGGGTGATCGATTCCCGCACGAAGGCGACGGCGGCCGGCGAGGTCTCCCTGGTGTGCGCCGAAATCGCATTGGCGACGATCTGGTCGGCGATGTCGGCGATGCCGCCCGAGCGCGCCAACCGGGCCCGGTTGGCGAGCCCTTGCCTGGTCGCCTCGGTCGGTTCCGCCAGGGCGCCGAACAGCGCCAGAGAGGCGACCAGTGAAGGCTGCGCTGCTGCAATCTGCTGGCAAACGATGGTGCCCATCGAATGGCCGACGAAATGCGCTGATGTGACCCCCATGCCCGCCATGGCGCGGACCACCGCCTCGCTCATCCCTTCAACGGTCAGCGGCTCGATCGGGCGCGGCGAACGGCCGGAACCCGGCAGGTCGAGCCGGATGACGCGATAGCCGGAAAGTGCCGCCATCTGCGGCTGGAACATGTTGGACGTGCCGCCGAGACCATGGATCATCACCACGGCTGTACCTTCGCCGACGACTTCCGCAACGACCTGGCCAACTGTCACCGTGGTCATTGCGCATGCTCCGCGAAGCGGTTTTCCAACGTGCCGATGCCGTCGATCTCGATGCGCACGACGTCGCCCGCCTTGAGGTATTTCGGCGGATCGAAGCCAATGCCGACACCGACCGGCGTGCCGGTGGCAATGATGTCGCCGGGCCTCAGCGTGATGCCTTGCGACAGCGTGGCGATGATGGTCGGGATATCGAAGATCAGCAGCGAAATCCGGGAATCCTGGCGCAGGTCCTCGTTGACGAAACAGCGGATACCGGCGGTGGCCAGATCAAGCTCGTCCCTGGTCACCGCCCATGGCCCCATCGGGCAGAACGTGTCCTGCGATTTGCCGATCAGCCACTGGCTGTACTTGCCTTGCAGGTCGCGCGCGGTGACGTCGTTGACGATGGTATAGCCCCAGACGTGGTCGAGCGCCTCTTCCCTGGAAATGCCGCGCCCGCCCTTGCCGATGATGACGGCCAGCTCCGCCTCGTAGTCGATGGCCGTCGAGACCGACGGATCGATCAGCACGCTGGCATGGTTGGCGACGACCGATTCAGGCACTTTGGAAAAGATGATCGGGTGTTTCGGGATCGCGCCCGCACCGGCGCTGGAATCGAAGCCGCTGCGGGCGAACTCATGCGCATGCTCGTGATAATTCTTGCCGACGCAGAAGATGTTGCGGCGCGGCTGCGGGATTGGCGCCTCGATCTCGACCTGCGCCAACGGGATCGGCGACAGGGTGCGAGGGATGCCGGCGCCATTGCGCTCGATCAAGGCCAGGATACCGGATCTGGCCTGGTCGACCGAAAAATCGAAAGGCGCGATGGTCTCAGCATCGAGGTCGACAAGACCCACGCGACGTTCGCCGGCGATCGAAAAAGTCGCGACCCGCATTCCCATCCTCCCTGAACCAATACTGAGCCAATTCTTCGCTCTTTTGTTACACGCTAGCGCCGATTGGTTTAGGCCGCAAGTGGAATCTGGACTGGTCACGCCAAAAAGGAATGAGGCTGTTGCGGCCGGCTCCGCTGGGATAGCGGCGACGCGGCACGGTGGACGACAGCACCGGAAGCTGCTAACGATGGTTCAATATTGGATCAGATAAAGGTGGCCAGACATGCCAAAGCTCGTCGCCAACGATATCGCCACGGCGCTGAAGAAACGGATCTCTTCCGGCGAATGGATCGAGAATGGCCGCATGCCGCCGGAGCGCGACCTGGCGAGCGAATTCGGCGTCGCGCGCAACACGGTGCGGCGCGCGGTGTCCTTCCTCGAGGATGACGGCACGGTGGTGCGGCATGTCGGGCGCGGTACGTTCCTGACCACCACCAACCCGGCGTCGATGGCGGCGGTTGTCGGCCGGATGGAAGGCACCAGCCCCGCCGACATGATGGAGATCCGGCAATTGCTGGAACCGGCGGCGGCGGCGTTCGCCGCCACCAATGCCAGCGCCATGGAACTCAACGCGGTGCGCGAGGCGCACAAGATCGCTTCGGAATCGCAGGACATGCCGACCTTCGAGCACTGGGACGCGGAGTTTCACCACCGCATCTTCGCGTGCTCGCGCAACGACTTCCTCAAGGAGATCCACAATCTGATGCGCATCCTGCGCAATCAGGCGCCGTGGTTCGAAATGAAGAAGCGGTCCTTTTCGGAGGAACGCCGCAGCATCTATTGCAGCGAGCACCAGACCGTTCTCGATGCGCTGCTGCGCCGTGATCCCGAGAGCGCCAGCCAGGCCATGCTGGCGCATCTGCGGACTGTCGAGCGCAATCTGCTCGGACGGTAGCAACCGGAATGGGAGGCGCGGGCAGCAGGGCGGTTTCCCGTTAAAACCGCACAGCTTCTTCCTCGGAATCGCGCCGAAGAAAGAGCCTTCAATAGGGAAGGCCGACATAGTTCTCGGCAAGCGCCGTCGACGCCGCCCGCGAGTGGACGAGATAGTCGAGTTCGGCCTCCTGGATGCGCTGGCCGAAGTCGCCGGTGTCGGGAAAACGATGCAGGATGGTCGTCATCCACCAGGAAAAGCGCACCGCCTTCCAGACCCGCGCCAGCGCCTTTTGCGAATAGGCGTCAATGCCTTCGCTTGATTTCTCGGCGTAGAAATCGCGCAGGCCGGCAAAGAGATAGCGCACGTCGCTGGCGGCGAGGTTGAGGCCCTTGGCGCCGGTCGGCGGCACGATGTGGGCGGCGTCGCCGACCAGGAACAGCCGGCCGAAACGCAGCGGCTCGGCGACGAAGGAACGCAGCGGCGCGATCGACTTCTCGAAGGATGGCCCGGTGACGACGCTCGCCGCCGTCCGTGCCGGCAAACGGCGGCGCAATTCGTCCCAGAAGCGGTCATCCGACCACGCCTCGACGCGATCGCCCTCGGGGCACTGCACATAGTAGCGGCTGCGGTGCGTCGAGCGCATCGAACACAGTGCAAAACCCCGCTCGTGATTGGCGTAGACCAACTCATGATCGGCTGGCGGCACTTCGGCCAGCACGCCGAGCCAGCCGAACGGATAGTGCCGCTCGAAGATTTTCAGCGCGCTTTCAGGCACCGATTTGCGGCTGACGCCGTGATAGCCATCGCAGCCGGCAATGAAGTCGCAATCGATGCGACGGCTTACGCCGTCCCTGTCATAAGTGACGAAAGGTGCGGCGCCATCGAAATCGTGCAACGCGACGTCAGCGGCCTCATAGACGGTGACGAGCCCGGCCGCCTCGCGTTTGTCCATCAGATCATGCGTCACTTCGGTCTGGCCATAGACCGTGACATGCTTGCCGCCAGTCAGCGCCGACAGGTCGATGCGGTGCAGGCGTCCGTCGAAAGCGAGCGAAATGCCGGAATGCGGCAGGCCTTCGGCATGCAGTCTTGCAGCAGCACCAGCCTCTTCCAGCAGTTCGACCGTGCCCTGTTCGAGCACGCCGGCGCGCACGCGGCCAAGCACATGCTCACGGCTGGATCGCTCAAGGATGACCGTCTCAACGCCGATGCCGGCCAGAAGCTGGCCAAGCAGCAGGCCGGAGGGTCCCGAGCCGACGATCACGACCTGCGCGCGCATCAGTGGCCGAGGCTTTCCACCTGTGCGGCCAGTTCGGCGGCAAGGCGCAGCGATGCGGCGGTTGCCACGGCCATCTGCGGCAGCAGCAGCCATTCCAGCGTCCAAGCCGTGCCCGACCGCTCCTGCTCATGCACCAGCGCCTGATGCATGCCGGAAAGCTGCGTGGCATTGAAGCGGGCGAGCGCCACCAGCGCTTCGGCCTTCACCGGGTTCTGCTTGTGCGGCATGGCCGATGAGCCGCCACCGCCGGAAAGCGCGATATCGGTCCCCCCTTGCGCCATCAGCGCAATATCCTGGCCGAACTTGCCGAGGCTGCCGGTCACCAGCGACAGCCAGCCGGCAAAGTCGGCGAGCGCGTCGCGCTGGCTGTGCCATTGCGGCGCGTCCGCAAGACCGAGTTTCGCGGCCAGTGCCGCGCGTACCGCCGCCCCTTTGTCGCCAAGCTTTTCCAGCGTGCCGGCAGCGCCGCCGAACTGCACCACCAGCAAGCGCCTGGACTGTTCCGACAATCGCTCCTGATGCCGCTGCAGTGGCGCCCGCCACGCCCTCACGCGATCCGCCACCTGAATAGGGATCGCCGGCTGCATGCGCGTCATTCCGGTCAGCGGCCTGCCCCCGAAGCGCTCCTCCAGTGAGGTCAGCCGTATGACGGTCTCGGTCAGCAGCAGGCCGAGGTGCTCGACGACGGATTTCAGCCGGAGCACAAGGCCGGTGTCGAGGACGTCCTGGCTGGTGGCGCCGAAATGCGCCTTGTCGCCATGCGGTTCGCCGACCGTCATTCTGAGCTGGCGCACAAGTTCCGGAACCATGACGCCGTCCCTGGCGACGCCGGCCCGCAACAGGGACGTGTCCGGCCGGAACGAGGCCAGCGCCGCCATGATCGCGGCCGACGCATCCCTGGTGATGATCCCGTTCTCCGCCTCCACTTCGGCCAACGCGCTCTCGAATGCCAGCGCCGCCTCGATTTCTGCTTCAACGGAAAAATGCCTCGATGCCTCCTCGTCCCCGAGAAGGGCGGAGAGCAACGGATGGTCGAAGGGCGATACGGTCATGTCCCGATTCTCCTGACCATCAGCTGTCGAAGAAGACCGTTTCCTTCTCCCCTTGGAGATGGATGTCGAAGATGTAGGCGTCACCCTTGCGCTCGGCGATCAGCGTCGGCACGCGGATGCGGTGCTCGATGCGCGCCAGGATCGGATCCTGCGCATTGGCCTTTTCCTCATCGGAAAAATAGAGCCTCGTGTGCAGGCCGAGATTGATGCCGCGCGCGACGATCCAGAGCGTGATGTGTGGCGCCATCAGGCGGCCATCGCCGAACGGCACGCGTCCCGGCTTGATCGTCTCGAAGGCGCACAGACCGGTGTCCATGTCGGTCGGACAACGGCCCCAGCCCTGGAAATTCGGATCGGCGGCGCCGCGTATCTCGGCCGGCGAATTGTAGAGCCCGTCGGCGTCCGCCTGCCAGATCTCGATCAGCGCGTCCTTGAGCGGCGTGCCGGTACCATCGAGCACCCGGATCTTGAGACCGATGCGCTCGCCCCGGGTCTTGTCGTTGACCATGGTCGAACCGAGGTCGGTCGGATAGACGCCGCCGATGCCGCAGAAATTGGGCGTCAGTCCGATGTGGACGTAAGGTCCCGCGGTCTGCGAAGGGCTTTCCCGAAGCCGGTCGAGCGACTGGGCCATCAATTGCCCTCCAGCCGGTTTTCGAACAGCGAGGAACGCCGCCCACGCAGCACGATGTCGAACTTGTAGGCGCGCGCGTCGAAGGGGACCGTCGCCTGCATGTCGAGCGCGGCGATCAGCGTCTCGATGGCGGCCTTGTCGGGAATGCCGCGCGCGATCGGGCAGCGCCAGATCAGCGGATCGCCCTCGAAATACATTTGCGTGATCAGCCGCTGCGCGAAGCCGTGGCCGAAGATCGAGAAATGGATGTGCGAGGGCCGCCAGTCGTTCGGCCCGTTCGGCCAGGGATAGGGGCCGGGCTTGACGGTGCGAAAGGCGTAGCCGCCATCATCGCCAGATATGGTGCGGCCGCAACCGCCGAAATTCGGGTCGAGCGGGGCCAGATAGCCGTCCTTCTTGTGGCGATAGCGGCCGCCAGCATTGGCCTGCCAGAATTCCAGCAACGCACCGGGCACGCCGACGCCGCGCTCGTCGAGCACCCGTCCATAGACAATGACGCGCTCGCCGATCGCGCTCTCGCCGGGCTTGGCGAAATTGTGGATCAGGTCGGCATCGAGTTCGCCCAGCATGGCGTGACCGAATACAGGGCCCGATAGTTCCGACAGCGTGTTGTCAAAAGCAAGCAGCGCCTTCTGCGGCGAGCGCAACACCGAAGTCTTGTAGTTGGGCGTCAGCGGCGGCGGATGCCATGTCCGGTCGCGCTGGAAAAAGGCGCCGGTCTCGGGCCTCCGGTTCGATCCGGATTCAACGGCCATTGTCGGCTCCGTCCATTTCCGAAAACACGTCCTTGGCGATCTTGAAGGCACGGTTGGCGGCCGGCACGCCGGCATAGATGGCGACATGCAGGAATGCTTCGCAGATATCCTCGCGCGTCGCACCGGTGTTGGCGGTGGCACGCACATGCATGGCGACCTCCTCATCATGGCCGAGCGCGGCCAGCAGCGCCAGCGTGACGATCGAGCGTTCGCGCTTGCTGAAGCCCGGCCGCGCCCACACCGTTCCCCAGGCCGCTTCGGTGATCAACTCCTGGAAGGGCTGGTCGAAATCGGTGGCGGCGATCTCCGCGCGGTCGACATGCCGATCGCCGAGCACGGAGCGGCGCACCGCAAGACCGGTGCTATATCTGGCGGTGTTGCCGGGGGCTTCATCCATGAGTTTCCGCTCCAGGGGCAAGCGACGCGACAAAACCGCGGATCAGCGCGGTGAGCGCCTCGGGCTGCTCGACGCAAGGAATATGCCCGGCATCGCGGATGATCTCGAAGCGCGCGCCGGGGATCAGAGCGGCCAGCGAGCGGACAAGATCGGGGGGCGTCGAGCCATCCTGGTCGCCGACGATGCAAAGGGTGGGGACCTCGATGCGGCGCGCGGCTTCGGTGAAATCCGCGTCACGAACCGCCTTGCAGGTCCCGACGTAACCGGCCAGGGTCTGCCGGGTCATCATGTTCCAATAGCCATCCAGCTCGGCCCCCCGCGTCGTGTGGAGAGTGGGGGTGAACCAGACTTTCAGCACGCCATCGGCAATGGCCTGGATGCCCTTGCTTTCGACCGTCGCGATGCGCGTGTTCCAGCTCTCCGCCATGCCGATCTTGTGCGCCGTGTCGCACAGGATCATGGCCTCGACGATCTCGGGGCGCCTGGCATAGAGCCCTTGCGCGACCATGCCGCCGACCGACAGGCCGCACAGCACGACCTTCTCTAGCCCGAAGTGATCGATGAGCGCCGAGAGGTCATCAACATGATCGTCGATCGAGCCGATATCACCGATGTCGGACAGCCCGTGGCCGCGCTTGTCATAGACCAGCAAGGGCATTTCCCCATCAAGCGCCGAGACGACATCGTCCCAGATCCGGAAGTCGGTGCCGAGCGAATTGATGAACACAATCGGAGGCGCCTTGCCGCTTGCCTCGACATATCGATGGTGCAGCGTGATGCCGCCGATGGTGACGAATGGCACGATTTCGATCCTCCATCCCTACATTGCACGAGGCATTTGGTTCGGTAAAATGATATTTTACGCCGTTTCATTAACTCAGGGGTTATCAAACCATGTCCGAAAACCGCATCCGGTTTCGTCATCTGCAGGCGTTCCTGGAGGTCGCGCGACAGGGAAGCGTGGCCCGTGCCGCCGACTTCCTGCATGTCAGCGCGCCGGCGGTGACCAAGACCCTGCGTGAATTGGAGGAGGCGCTCGGTGTCGCCGTTGTCGAGCGTGACGGGCGCGGCATCCGGGTCACAAGGCTTGGCGAGATTTTCCTTGGCCATGCTGGCACAGCGATCACGGCTTTGAAGCGCGGTGTCGATTCCGTTCGCCAGGACGGTGCCATCAATCGCCATCCGATCCGTATCGGCGCGCTACCGACGGTGTCGGCAAAGGTCATGCCACAGGCGATGAGCCTGTTCCTTAGGGAAAATACCGGGGCGGCGATCAAGATCGTCACCGGCGAGAACGCTGTGCTGCTGGAGCAACTGCGCACCGGCGCGCTCGACCTCGTCGTCGGACGGCTGGCCGCACCCGAGAACATGACCGGCTTCTTCTTCGAGCACCTCTACTCCGAGCCGGTGCTGTTCGTGGTGCGGGCCGGACATCCGCTGCTGGAGCCGGGGGCGGATATCTTCGCCAGGCTCGACGAATTCCCGGTGCTGATGCCGACGCGGGAATCCGTCATCCGTCCCTTCGTCGATCGCCTGTTCATCACCAACGGCATGACCGCTCCGGCCACCGAGATCGAAACCGTCTCGGATTCCTTCGGCCGCTCCTTCACGCGCCAGAGCAATGCGGTGTGGATCATTTCGGCCGGCGTGGTGGCCAATGAGATCGCCAGCGGCGCCTTCGTCGCCTTGCCGGTAAACACCGAGGAGACCAGGGGGCCCGTCGGCCTGACGATGCGCACGGATACTCCCCCCTCGCCCGCCTTCATCATCCTGCTGCAGACCATTCGCGAAGCGGCAAGGCAAGGCAACTGAGGTGCTGGACCGTTCAGGCAAGCCCGCCAGCCGGCTGGGGTTCTGATCGGGCGGAGACCAGTCGAGGCCGGCGTCGCGCTCAGGGCAAGCCTGTCGGGTCGAGATCGAAGACTCGTCCTCGATTTAGGATGTTCTTCGGGTCGAGCGCTGCCTTCAGCCGCCGCATCGTGGCGATTTCGGCGTCGCTGCGCACCAGATGAAGCCACTGTTTCTTATCGAGGCCGATGCCGTGCTCGGCCGAAACGCCGCCGCCTGCCGCCGCCACGCCACGATAGACAATGCCATAGGCCGCCGCCGGATCCGCGGTCATGACCTGATAATGCAGATTGCCGTCGCCGAGATGGCCGAAGACATAGATGTCGGCACCGGGGTCGACGGCATGGATGGCGGTGTCCGCTTCCTGCAGGAACGCGCTCATGTGCGCCAGCGGAATGCTGATGTCGACGCCGATCAGACCCTTCATCGAGAACAGGACGCGGTTGGCATCCTCCCGCACGTCCCAGAGCGCCCGGAATTCGCGCGGCGACTGCGACACCACCACATCGTCGATCACGCCATCCTCGACCGCCTGCATCAGCACCGCGGCGAAGCGCTCGCCGTCGCGCTCGGGCTCACTGCCCTGGATCTCGGCCAGCACATAGACTGGAGAGCCCGCCGGCAGCGGCGCCGGCATCGCCATGCTGGCGACCATGATGTCGTAGAGCGGCGCGAAATTCACCTCATAGGCGGACAGCAGCGGGCCGAGCTTTTGCCGCAGCAGCCCGAGCAGAGCGATGGCCGCATCGAGCGAAGCGAGCGCGCAGAAGGCGTTCACTTCAGATGCCGGTTTCGGATGCAGCCGGAGCGCGGCGCGGGTAACGACACCGAGCGTCCCTTCCGAGCCGATGAAGAGCTGGCCGAGGTCGTAGCCGGAATTGTCCTTGGGCAGGCCTTTCAGCGAGGTGAGCACGCTGCCATCGGCAAGCACGGCCTCCAGCCCCAGCACCTGCGCCCGGTACATGCCATAGCGCAGCACGCGGATGCCGCCGGCATTGGAGGCGATGTTGCCGCCGATCGTGGCCGAACCGCGGGCGCCGATATCGACGCCGAACATCAGCCCAGCGCCGTCGGCCGCCTCTTGCACCGCCTGCAGCGTCGCGCCCGCTTCGGCAACGATGCTGGCGGCCTGCCGGTCCGGAGCGGCAAGGCCGGTCATGCGCTCCAGTGACAGCACGACCTCGCCCGGCTGGACTCGTGTGCCGCCGGCCAGCCCGCTGCGTCCACCCTGGATCACAACCGGCTGGGAGAGCTCATTGCACACGGCAAGTGCTGCCGCGACGGCTTCGGTGCCGCGCGGACGCAGCACCAGCTCGGGCAGCACGCCGAGCTTGCCGTCGGGATCGTCGCGATAGCGCTGGTCGACATCGGAGCCGGCGAGGATGCCGCCCGCGCCCAGCCGAGCGCCAAGAGCGGACAGAAGTCGTTCCGTTTCAGGCGACATCGGGCCTAGCTGCCTGCGTGGCGAAGCGCGTCGTCTGCATGAACCAACCGGATGGCCCGATGAGTATCCTTGTCCAACACGCTCGCCATCCTTCCATTGCAGTCCGCCGATCCTATTCGCGATCGTGTGCCGTGCAAGCGATATCGGCCTGCCCCAGGCGGTGCCGGCATCGATCACAATAAGACGCGATCGATGCCGGAGCACTGTGTCAGCTTACTGAAGCTTGGCCTGCAGGGTGTTGACGTCGTCAGTGGTCATCTCGCCATCGGTGGTCACCTTGCCGTCGACGATTTTCCACAGCCGGAACGGGCCGGTGATGTCGCCATATTTGTCGAAGGCGACCGGACCGATGACGCCTTCATAGCGGATCGGCTTGCCGTCCTTGATCAGGCCGAGCGCCTTGGCGAACTCGTCCTTGCCGGCGAAGATGGGCGTGCCGGCCGGGTCGACCGCCTTGTACATCGCGTCCTTGACCTTGGCCGGATCCTCGGAGCCGGCAATGGCGATGGCGAGACCGACGATGGCACCCGCGTCATAGGAACGGTCGGCCGCCGGGTTCGACGGTTCGATGCCTGAGAACTCCTTGTAGTTCTTCATGAAGTAGTCGGTCGAGGCGGTCGGGCTGGTGCCCGACGAGGTGCCGTAGGCCTCCTTCAGATAATCGGCGCCGACGGATTCTATGAAGTCCGGGCTGTTCATGCCGTCATTGAGCAGGAATTTCTGCACGCCGCCCTGCGAAATCCAGGTGCGGGCAACCGTCGCGCCATCGACGGGCGTGCTGACGAGATAGAGGCCATCCGGCTCGCCGGCCATCGCCGCCGTGACTTCGGAGGCATAGCTCGACTGCTTCTCGTTGTAGGGTGTGTCGGAGACGATGGTGCCGCCGAGCGCTTTGTAGGCACGGGAGAATTCGGCCACCATGTTGACGCCGAAGTCGTTGTTGACGTGGATGATCGACAGCTTCTTGAAGCCCTTGTCGATGGCGTATTTGGCGGCGGCGACGCCTTGCAGCGCATCCGAAGTGATGGTGCGGAAGAAGATGCCGTTGGTCTTGCCGTCGCGGCCAAGCGCCGTCAGCGTCGGCGAGGACGAAGCCGGCGAGACCTGGACGATCTTGGCCGGCGCGGTGACCGAGGTCAGGATCGGGATCGACACCGAAGAGATGATACCACCGATGATGACCGGCACCTTCTTGACCTGAACCAGCTGTGTGGCGGCATCGACCGCGATATTGCCCTGGCTCTGGCTGTCGCGCGTGTCGGTCGCCAGATCGCAGCCGCGCACGCCGCCGGCAGCGTTGATGTCGCGGAAGGCCATCTCGACCGACTTGGCCCCAGCCTGGCCGTATTCGCCGGCCGGGCCGGTCAGTTCCATGACGAGGCCGACAGTGATCTTGCAATCCGCGGCCTGCGCCGCACCGGCCATCGTGACGAGGGCAAGTGCCGTGGTGAGTTGGAGTATCGTGTTTCTCATTGTTGTTCCCCTTGAGTTACTTGTTGAGTTACTTGGCTGTATTTGATCTCTGGAGCCTGTTCAGCTTTCCGGCACCTGCAGCCAGGTTTCATGCAGATGTCGCCATTCGACACCGTTGGGCGCCGATGAACTGGTGGTGAAGACGGCACTCGACTGGCGGCGGCTGTGCTTGCCCGCGCGCAGCTGCGCCTCGACGTAGAAGACGACGATCGTGTCCGCGTCCTGCCAGCCGGGCCGGATGTCCTCGATCGAGATGGCAAAGCCGTCGTCGCAAATGGCGCGGCTGGAGCGGACATGATCGACCACCGCGGCGCGATCGAGCACCTTGCCATCCGGCGTGACCATGCTGAAGCCGTCGCCCATGACGCGTTCGAAGCGGGCGAACTCCACCGTGTCGGCGCGGGCGGCGACGAACCAGTCGACGAAGAAGCGATGCAAATCGATCACCTCGGCGCTGGCCCTGGAAAACAACGTCTGGTTGATTGCGCTCATGCCCGGCCTGCATTGAGATTGTAGTGCATGATCGAGCCGTGGCGGCCGTGGCGGTCGCGCTCCAGCGTGTAGACATCGCCCTCGACGCCAGGGCTTTGCGCGATGATGGCAGCAATCCGCGCCCGATCTGCGGCGTCAAGCGCGATACCCATGATTTTGGCATTGGCCAGCGCATGCGCCTGGTTGCGGGCTCCGACGATGACGGCCGCCACTTGCGGCTGCTGCAGCACCCAGGCGCTGGCGATGGTGGCGATGTCGACGCCGTGGCGGTCGCCGACGGCTTTCAGTGCCGCAAGCAGCTGCTGAAACAGGTCCCAGCCGCCAAAGTCGTCGATGATCAGCTTGTATTTGACCAGGGATCGGTTTTCGAGCGGGGTCGCTGGCTCGGCGGCGCCAAGCCATTTATCGCTGAGGAAGCCACCGGCCACCGAACCATAGCAGAGGAAGCTGACGCCGTTCTTCGCGGCGAGGCCAGCAAGGCTGTTCGCGGGCCGCTGGTCGAGGACCGAATATTGGAGTTGCTGGCTAACCAGCGGGATGCCGGCGGCGAGGATTTCGGCCAGCCGCGGCGTATCGAAATTGGTGGTGCCGAGATTGCGCACCTTGCCTTCGCGCCGGAGCTCGTCGAGCCAGCCCATCGCCTCGACGTAGCGAGGCTGGCCATAGTCCCACCAGTGGAACTGAACGAGATCGAGCCGTTCGGTCTTCAGCCGCCGCAGCGACTGGTCGACGATGCCCCTGATGTAGTCGCGGCTGATGCCGGCCAGCCGCTCGAGGTCGGGCACCAGCTTGGTGTGCACCTTCATTCTCGCAGCAACGTCCAGGCCGCGCTCGCTGGCCAGCCGCAGGCGCGCGGCGCCGATCAACTCCTCGACGCCGGTGTAGATGTCGGCGCAATCATAGGTCCAGATGCCGGCATCGAAGGTGGCGATCAGGTCGGCAATTGCTTGGCTGCGGTCGATGGCGCCGTGCCCGCCGGCCAACTGCCAGCCGCCGCGGATGACGCGCGAGATCGTGTAGCCGGGCCCGAGTTCGAAGGTCTTGGCGGTCATGTCGGGTCATTCTCCTTCGGCAGCGGCACGGCCGTGGTTGCGGCATGACTGAACCGCCGCTTGGCCAGCCTGACGATCCGCAGCCGGCTGGCGCAATTGGGATCGGGACAGGCGATCTCGGCATCCGATGTCATCCAGTCGTTGGCATGGGTGGGGCGCTGCTTTGCCGCCAGCAGAGGCAGCACGGCGGCGAGTGAATAGATCGAAAAACCCTGCCCGGCCGGCATCGACAGCATCTCGCCCTTGAGCTCGAAATAGTCGCCGGCCTTGGCGCCGCAATAGATCGGCTTGCCCTCGGGGACGACCGCTTCGACGCGAAGATCGAAGAGCTCGAAACTGTCGTCGGCCATGTCAGGCCTCCACCAGGCTGAAGGTGATATCGCAGGCGCCATTGCGCCGTATGACGCCACAGGCGGCGGCGAACTGGTCGCGCTCCTCGGCTCGCACCTGCGCCACCACACTGCCGGCGAGCCAGCCGACCGGGAACAGCAGGCGCGCGCCCGGCCCGTAGTAGAGACCGATATCGAAGATTGCATTGGGATTGCCGCCCCACATGCGTGGCGGCACGTAGGACAGCACGATGTCGCCTGGCTGAGGCGTCAGCGTCGCATTTTCCGCCGGCAACGGCCTGGCATAGGCTTGCCCCTCGAGATCGGCCGATGGAACGGGGCAGGAGATTTCGGGTCCCGTCCACATGGCATGGATGCCGGGAACGACGCGTGGCGTGGCGAGATACGCCTGGAGAAAGGCAGCATTCTCCGGCGCCCTTCCGGGCACCAGCAGCGCCGTCACGGAAAGCTTCGAGCGTGGCTCGGTGATCCTGATGGAAGTCATGTCTGGTCTTTCCCGGCGGTTTGCAACTTGCTGCGCAGGAAGGTGAAGGGCCGGCTGATGTCGGCGACCAGCGACTCGCGCGCGGCCTGTGCGTCCTGCGTGGCCAGCGCCGTGACGATGCGGCGGTGATACTGGGCGGTGTCGACCTCGCCGGCTTCCGAGAAGGCATAGATGGCGACACGGATGCATGGCCCCGATTGCAGCCACAGGCTCTCGATCATCGGGATCAGCACCGCCGAGCCGCAGCAGCGATAGATCTCGAAATGAAAACTCTGGTTGAGCGTCACCTCGCGATCGACATCCTTCTTGTGTTTCAGTGCCCGCATCTCGTCCCATTCGGCCAGGATGGTCTCGATGGCGGCGATCTGGCGCGGACCCATGCGGGCGGCGGCGAGCGCGATCGCCTCGCCCTCGATCAGGATGCGGGCCCGCAACAGATCATCGATGCGCTCCAGCGTGATCGGCGGCACGCGCACCGAACGGTTGGGCAATGCCTCCAGCGCCTTTTCCGTGATCAGTCGGCCGAGTGCCTCGCGCACCGGCATGGTCGAGGTGACCAGCGCATCGGCCAGCCCACGTATGGTCAGCACCTGGCTCGGCTCGAACAGGCCACCGATCAGGGCGCGACGCAGTTCCGAATAGACGCGATCCTGGACGGTTTCGCGGCCGACCGGCGCAAGCTGGGCAGCGATCGCCTCGTTGTTCTTTTCGATGGCAGCCTTTTGCATGGAATTCCGATCTTGGCCGGTTTTCGGCTTGCGGACGAAATTAAAGCCGAATAGCGTGATCAACGCAAGTGTGATCACAAATCAATAATCAGGAGACGGCAAAGATCGTCTTCGGCCAGAGGGTTCGATGAGCGAGGCAGCGGAACGGCACGGGCACCGTGCGCCGGTTCTGATGGCAAGGAATGTCGTCAGGCGGTTCGGCGGCCTCGTTGCCGTCAACGATGTCTCGTTTGATGTCAGATCGGGAGAAATCCTCGGCCTGATCGGACCGAATGGCGCCGGCAAGACGACGATGTTCGATCTGCTCGCCGGCAGCCTATTGCCGACCAGCGGCGAGATCCTTCTCAACGGCGCCAGCGTCTCGGGCGAAGCCGCTCATCTGCGTATCGGCCGTGGCCTTGGCCGCACCTTCCAGATCCCGCGCCCACTGCCCAATCTGACGCTGATCGAAAACATCATGCTGGCGGCCCAGGGCCAGGCCGGCGAGAAGCTGCTCGCCAATTTCGTCACGCCATGGCGGGTGGCGGCGCAGGAACGAGCGGCCAGGACCAAGGCGCTCGAACTTCTGGAACTCGTCACCCTCACCCACCTCGCGCGGGAGCCGGCGCGCGTGCTTTCCGGCGGTCAGCGCAAGCTGCTCGAACTTGCCCGCGTCATGATGGCCGACCCGGCGATCATCCTCCTCGACGAGCCGGCGGCCGGCGTCAATGCGACATTGCTCGAAGTCATCATCGACCGCATCCGCGACATCAATAGGCGCGGCATCACCTTCCTCTTGATCGAACACAACATCGACATGGTGACGCGGCTTTGCCACCGCGTCCTGGTCATGGCGAGCGGCCAGTTGCTCAGCGAAGGCACGGCTGAAGAAGTCGCCCGCGACCCGCGCGTCATCGAGGCCTATCTCGGAGGCACCGTATGAACGAGGCGGTTCTCGATGTCCGTAGTCTCGAAGCCGGTTATGAACCAGGCGTGCCGATCGTGCGCGGCGCCTCGATCACCGTCGGCAAGGGCGAGATAGTTGTCGTGCTCGGCCCCAACGGCGCCGGCAAGTCGAGCTTCATCAAGGCGATCGCCGGCCTCGTGCCGATCACCGGCGGCTCGGTTTTCCTGGACGGCAAGGATATCACCGCGGCACCCGCCCACACCATGGTTCGGCTTGGCCTGGCCTTCGTGCCGCAAACCGAAAACATCTTTCCGCTAATGTCGGTCGAGGACAATCTCAAGGTTGCCTGCGGCATCCTCGAAAGGCGCGAAATCCCTGCCCGCATCGAGGAAATGTATGCAGCCTTTCCCGACCTCGTCCGCCAGCGCAGGACCGCCGCCGGCAATCTCTCGGGCGGGCAGCGGCAGATGCTCGCCGTCACGCGGGCGCTGATCGTCCACCCCAAGGTGCTGGTGCTGGACGAGCCGTCGGCCGGCCTGTCGCCGAAATTCGTCTCGATGGTGTTCGAGATGCTGGCCGGCATTCGCAAATCCGGCGTCACCATCCTGCTTGTCGAGCAGAACGCCAAGGCAGCGCTTGCCATCGGCGACCGCGCCTATGTGCTGGTCGAAGGCAAGGACCGGCACGAGGGTGTCGCCTCCGAGCTGTGGAACGATCCGGTGGTGGCCGAACTCTATCTCGGCCAACGCCCGCTCAAGTCCGGAGGAGGCGCGGCATGAGCCTGCAATTTGTCGTCGACGGATTGCTGACCGGTTCGATGATCGGCCTGGGCGCCATCGGCGTGACACTAACCTATTCGATCCTGCGCTTCTCGAACTTCGCCCATGGCGACTTCATGGCCTGGGGCACCTATGCGACGCTGGCCGTGGTCAGCGCCATCGGCGTGATGTTCGGCAAGGCGGCGCCGATCGCGCCGCTGTCCTTCGGCTGGCCGCTGATCGTCGCGCTGATTGTCGGCATGGCGTTCACCGCGCTGCTGGCGCTGCTGCTCGACAAGGTGCTGTTCGCACGGCTGCGCTCGCAAGGCCAGGCGATCATCGTGGTGATGGCAAGCTTCGGCGCCTCGATGGCGCTTAGAAGCTTGCTCGAATTCACCTTCACTTCTCGGCCGACCTATTTCAGCCGGGCGATCCAGATCGCCATGCCGGTCGGCTTCGGCATTCGCATCACGCCCGATCAGATCGCGCTACTTTTGCTGACGGCAGTGCTCGTACTCGGCGTGCATCTGTTGATGACGCGCACGCAAACCGGCCGCGCCATGCAGGCGCTGAGCCAGAACGCAGCGCTTGCCCGCATAGTCGGCATCGACGTCACCAGCGTCGTGCGCGTCACCTGGATCATCGGCGGGGCGCTCGCCTGCGTCGCCGGCGTGATGATCGGCATTCTGGTGCAGATCCGCCCCTTCATGGGCTTCGACATGCTGCTGCCGATGTTTGCAGCCGCAATTCTCGGCGGCATCGGCAGCATCCCGGGCGCGGTGCTCGGCGGGCTGATCATCGGTCTCGCCGAAGCCGGCGCGGTGCAGCTGGTCGGCGCGGAATGGCGCGCCGCGGTCTCCTTCGTCATCCTGATGGCGGTGCTGTTCGTCCGGCCGATCGGCCTTTTCGGTGTGAGGGAACGCTGATGGACCTCGTCGGCTACGGCGCCTTCTTCCTGACCACCGCGCTGATCTTTTCGCTGGTCACGCTGGGGCTCAACCTGCAATGGGGGCTGACCGGCCTGTTCAATGTCGGTCTCGCCGGCTTCGTCGCGATCGGCGCCTATACGTCGGCGCTGCTGACCACGCCGGACGATGCCGCGCGGCTTGGTGGCTTCGGCCTGCCGATCCTGGTTGGCTGGGCGGGTGCCATGGTCGTCGGCGGCATTGCCGCGGCGCTGACCGGCATGGCCACACTGCGCCTTCGATCGGACTATCTCGCCATCACCACATTCGGCGTCGCCGTGGTCGTGCAGCTGGTCGCGCTCAATGCACAGAAGCTGACCGGTGGTCCGTTCGGCATCGGCTTCATCCCGCGCCCTTTCGGCAGCCTTGCCGAAACACCGCTGCTGTTCAACCTGTCCAATCTTGCCGTGGTCGCGGCAGTGACACTGATCGCCTATCTCGCCCTGGAGCACCTGTCGCGCAGCCCGTGGGGACGCGTGCTGAAGGCGCTGCGCGAGGACGAGCGAGCGGCGATTTCGCTCGGCAAGAGTGCGCGCTTCTATCGTGTCCAGGCCTTTGCGGTCGGCGGCGCCATCATGGCTCTGGCCGGCGCGCTGCAGGCGCATTTCACCGGCTTCATCGCACCGGACAACTATCTGCCGATCCTCACCTTCCAGGTCTGGGTGATGCTGATCGTCGGCGGCTCCGGCAGCAATCTCGGCGCGGTCATCGGCAGCATCCTGGTGTGGGGGATATGGGCTGGATCCGGCACACTCACCAGCATGCTGTTCCCGCCCGAGCAGCAGGCACGCGCGGCCTCGCTGCAGATCGCCGCCATCGGCGTCATGCTCTGCGTGATCTTGCTGATCCGGCCGAACGGACTGCTCGGCGACAGGCCACGGCGGCCGCGCTTCGGCAAGCGAGCGAAAGCGGCCGCGGCCAAGAGCAGTTCAGGATCATGAACGCGGTGGCCCGGCAGGAGGCGCAAGGCGTTTCGCTCTGGCACGCCGTCAGCCGAAACCATCGCCAGCGGCCAGCGCTGCAAGGCGAGCTCGTTGTCGACCTCGCCATTGTCGGCGGCGGCTTTTCGGGTCTTTCAACCGCGCTGCACGCCGCCGGGAAAGGACTCTCTGTCGCCATTCTCGAAGCCGAATTCATCGCCTGGGGCGCGACCGGCAGGAATGCCGGCTTCGTCGTGCCGAACTTCGCCAAGATGGATCCGGAAAACATCCTTGCCCATCTCGGCCCCGAGCGAGGCAAGAGACTGATCAATTTTGCCGCCGGCAGTGCCGATCTGGTGTTCGGCCTGATCAGGCAACATGGCATCGACTGCGACGCCGTGCAGAGCGGCTGGATCCAGCCGGCGCATTCGACTGCGGCGCTGGAAAGGGTCAAGTCCCGCGCCGAACAATGGGCGCGGCGCGGCAGGCCCGCGGTTACCTTGGACCGTCAGGATGTCGAGGCGCTGACGGGCGTGCGCGGCTATCTCGGTGGCTGGATGGATCGTTCGGGTGGCGTGCTCAACCCTGTCGCCTATGCGCGCGGCCTGGCCGATGCGGCGCAGAAGTCCGGAGCGAGGATTTTCGAACGAACACCGGTCACCACGATCGATCGCGTGATCGATGGCTGGGCACTGAAAACGCCGTCGGGATCGGTGCGCGCCGGCAAGGTGCTGATTGCCACCAATGCCTATGGCGCGGCGCTCAATCCGCTGTTGCAGCGAACCTATTTTCCGCTGAAGGTTTTTCAGATCGCGACCGAGCCCCTGCCGCACGGAATCCGCACATTTCTGCTGCCGGGAGGACAGGGCGTCGGCGACACCAGGCGCAATCTCTTCACCTTCCGCTTCGACGCCGACAACCGGCTGATCAGCGGCGGCATGCACATCTTGAGCGCCGGCGCCGACACGCGCGTGCCACAGACAATCTGGCGACGGCTCGCCAGGCATCTCGACCTGCCGGACCTGCCGCCGCTTGCCTATGGCTGGTCGGGAATGGCTGCCGTCGAACCGGATTTCCTGCCGCATCTCCTGGACCTTGGGCCGGGCCTGATCGCCGGCCGCGCCTGCAACGGGCGCGGCATTGCCATGACGACGGCGATGGGCAAGGTGCTGGCCGACTGGGCGGCCGGCGCCGATGCGCGTGACCTGCCGCTGCCGTTTGCGCTGCCGGCACCGATCCCGTTCCATGCCGTGCTGCGGCATGCGCCCAACATGCTGCTGGGCTGGAGCATGCTGCGCGACCGGATGGACGAGATGGGATAGGTCGTCGACCGTGCCTGGCCGCGCGGATCAGTCGGCCGTGCGCAGATTTTCGGAGAGAACCGCGGCCGCCGCCGCGATGTCCTGTTCAAGCGCGGCCCTGACAGCAGGGCCATTGCGCTGCTCCAACGCGCCAACAATACTGCGATGGGCGTAGTTCGATTGGGGAATGTAACGGTCGGCCTGCATCAGCAGCTTCAGATAGGGCCCGACCCGACCCCAGAGGTCCCGGATCATGTTCAACAGGATCGGCGCGCCGGCATGCTGGTAAACGGCGAAATGAAAGGCCTCGTTCAACGAGAGATAAACCCTGGCATCTCCGGCATCGATGGCCCGCTGCATGCCAGCGAGCGTAGCCTGTACGTCGATCAAGCCGCTTTCGCTGATCCGCGACGCGGCCATCTCACCCGCCAGCCCTTCGACGGCGATGCGGATGCGCGTCAGCTCCTCGAAGGCGGGTGCCGACAGCAAGGGCACGATGATCGAGCGGTTGTTCTGCATCTCGAGCAGCCGCTCGGCGACCAGCCTTTGCAGCGCCTCACGGATCGGCGTCGTCGAGATGCCGAAGGTTTCGGCCAGCTTGCGGATGACCAGCGTCTGGCCCGGGCTGAAACCGCCTGAAATCAACTCCTGCTTGAGCGCGCCATAGGCGCGATCGTTCAGGGTTTGATGTTCGAGCTTCAGCATGCGCGGCCGCTCACCATTGCGACAAGGCGCGATCGAGCGTCTCTGCCAGTTGCTCGGCATTGTCCCTGGCAAATGGCAAAGGCGGCCTGATCTTCAGCACATTGCCGCGCGGGCCGCAGGACGAGATCAGCACGCCGTCCTCGCGCATGGCTTCGACCACCGCCGCTGTCTTGGTGGCGGCCAGCGTCTCGTCGCCCTCCGCCGTCAGTTCGACGCCGAAATAAAGGCCGTTGTGCCTGACGTCTGCGACCATGCCGTGCCGGCTCTGCAGCGCGCGAAGCAGCTCCCCGGTATAGGCGCCGACATTGCGCGCGTTCTCGATCAGCCCCTCGCCTTCGATCACGTCGAGCACGGCGATACCGACGGCGGCCGCCACCGGATTGCCGCCGAACGTGTTGAAGTAACCGGTGTTCGAGCCGAAGGAGGCGACAAGCTGTGGCCGCACGATCACCGCGCCCATCGGATGCCCGTCGCCGATCGGCTTGCCCATGGTGACGATATCGGGCTCGATGCCGTAATTGGCGAAGCCCCACATGCCCTGGCCGAGCCGGCCGAAGCCCGACTGGACCTCATCGGCAATGACGATGCCGCCGGCCCTCCTGACGTGATCGGCCGCCTCGCGCATCGCCGCCGCGTCGGGAAAGAAGATGCCGTCGCTGGAGAAGGCCGAGTCGAGAAGCAACGCCGCCGGACGGATGTTTTGCGCACGCATGTCCTCGATGGCGGCGGCGACATTTCTGGCGAAGTCGTGCGCGGCGCGGCCATGGTCGCGAAACGTGTCCGGCGCTGCCACGGTCCGATGCTGCGCGGGCACGCCCTTCGCCCCGACAGCCGCCGGCGAGAGCTGCGCGGTGGCGATCGTGGCGCCGTGATAGGCGAAGTCGGTGATGATGACGCCGGTGCCGCCGCTGGAATGCTGGGCAATGCGGATGGCGAGATCGTTGGCCTCGCTGCCGGTGCAGGTGAACATGGCGTGACCAAGATGGGCCGGAAGCATGCCGAGCAGTTTTTCAGCGTAGTCGAGGATGATCTCGCTGAGATAGCGCGTGTGGGTGTTGAGCGTGGCGGCCTGCCCCGATAGCGCCTCGACGACGCGCGGATGGCAGTGTCCGATCGAAGCGACATTGTTGTAGGCATCGAGGAATTTGCGGCCCTGCGCATCATAGAGCCAGACGCCGCTGCCGCGCACCAGATGGATCGGGTTGCGGTAGAAGGCGCGGTAGGTCGGGCCAAGCAATCTGGCGCGGCGTTCGAGCAACGCGCGCTCTTGCGCCGAAGCGCCGGCATCGGCAGAGGCATTGGCGGGCAAGGACTGGGACACGAGCATCTACTCCGGATTGGAATGGTCGAGGAAATAGCGGCGGGCATCCGCGGACGACAGCCCGTCCAGCCGTTCGAGCGACGCCCAGACCTCGGTGATGAGGCGCAGCACATAGTCGCGCTTGGCCGGGAATCGTTCCGCCTGCCAGCTGGCGATGTTGGCAATCAGCGCAAGGCGAGCACGGATCAGATCGAAAAGAATGCCGATCTCTTCGCCCTCCAGTGGCTGCACCGATTGATAGCCGGCGATGAAGCGCGCCGCGGGCGCCAGCGGGTGACCTTCCGACGGCCAGCGGTAGACGGCGCCGATGGCGAGATCGCAGATCAGCGGTGAATGGATCATGTCGCCGAAATCGAGGATGCCGCTCACCACCTCCGGCCGAGAAGCGTCCATCACCACATTGTAGGAATTCATGTCGTTGTGGACGATCTGCGCACGCAGGCTCGGAATGACCGGCGCCGCATGCTCCTCGAAGGCGTCGATGACGCGTTCGACCATGGCCAGGTGGTCCGCATCCGCGATATACGCCAGCATCGGTCGCGTCTTGGCGACCTTACGGATATCCCAGAGCAGGTCACTGCCGGCGGCCGGATGGAAGAAACCGCGCAGTGCGCGGCCAAGACGGGCGAGAAAGATGCCGAGATTGCGATCCTGTGCCGCTGAGGTCGGTGAGCGCGAAAGCAATTGGCCGGGTAGATAGGTGACCAGCCGGACGATGCGCGGCGCCGATCCGCCGACGCTGATCGCAAATTGCGCTTCGCCCTCGAGGCTTTTGCGCACCGAGGGAACCGGCAAGGTCGGGTCGACCGCAATGATATGGTCGAGCGCCTTGTTCTGGAAATCAGTGAAGCCGGCCTCTTCCGCCGGATGGGAGATTTTCAGAACGAACTCGCCCTCGCCGTCGGTCTGGATGTGGAAATTGTGATCGCGTTCGCCGGGCAACGGACGCGCGCTGCCGGTGAGACCATAGTGCCGGCGCAAGATGGCAAGCGCGTCTGCGGTGGAAACGTCCGGCGCATCCTCGGCGAGCGTTTCGCCAAATGTATCGGGTGCAGCCGCATTCATGATCTCACCTTCGGATCGATCGGCTCAAGACCGCACCAGTCGGCGATGAACAAGGCAATCGTCTGGGTAACTTTGCGCACCGAGTCGAGATCGACGGCCTCGTCATAGCCATGCGGCATGCGGCAGATCGGACCATAGACGATCGCCGGCGTGTCGGCATAGAGGCCGAAGAAGCGAGCGTCCGTGGTCGCCGAGGTCACATGCTCGGTCAGCGGCTCGCCCCACACGGCGCTATGGCTGCGGCGCAGCACGGCTTCCATCTCGTCGGCGCCTTCCAACACATAGCCTTCGGCCATGAAGCCGTTGTAGGTCATCCTGGGTGGGCGATTGGCGAGGAACGGATCGGCGCGGGCCGCATCGGCGATGCAGGCCTCGAGTTCGGCCCTGGCGTCCTCAAGCTTCTGGCCGGGATAGGTCGCGACCCGCATCTCGAAGACGCAGCGCGCCGGGACGCTCGACGTCCACTCGCCGCCTTCGATCTTGCCGAGATTGAAGCGGATCGGATGCGGGTGATCGCAGAAATGCGGATCATCGACCTTGCGCGCATTCCAGACGATTTCGAGCTGCTTCAGCGCCTGAATGATGACGAAGGCCTTTTCGATTGCGTTGGCGCCAGCGGAAAAGGCCCCCGACGCATGCTGCGGATCGCCGTCGACCTCGACCCTGAACCAGATCGGCCCGACCTGCGCCCGCATCAATCGAGGTTCCAGCGGCTCGGGTATGAAAGCGGCATCGGCGCGGTAGCCGCGCTGCAGGCAGGCGAGCGCGCCATTGCCGGTGCATTCCTCCTCGACCACCGACTGCAGGTATAATTTCGCGGCCGGCTGGTAGCCGAGGCTGCGCAATGCGGCCAATGCGTAGAGGCAGGCCGACAGGCCGGCTTTCATGTCGCCGGCGCCACGGCCATGCATCCAGCCATCCTCGATCGCCGGATCGTAGGGATCGCGCACCCAGCGGTCGAGCGGTCCTGTCGGCACCACGTCGATATGGCCGTTGAGGATCAACGAGCGGCCGGTCGCGTTTTTCGGCCTGTGGGTGGCAACGACATTGAAGGCGTCGTCGTAGGACACCGCCACAGGCGAAAAACCCGGCAGGTCGCGAATAGCATCGACATCGACGCGCCACATGTCGACCTCGTAGCCATCCGCTTCATAAGCAGCCGCCATGAACGATTGCGCGGCGTGCTCCTCGCCTCGCTGCGAAGGAAAGCGCACGAGATCCTGCAGAAACGCGACCTGCCGCGCGAAGCCATCGTCGACCGCGCCCAGAATGGCCTCGTCCGCAATTCGCTCAGGCATCATATTCCGCTTTCATCCGAATGGTGTATCATATCTCATATGCCGCCACTCGCAAATGCAAGAGACAGATGGGGCAAACTTATGACCCACATTCCGAAACACTTGGCAGGCGAGCGCAGAATTGGCATCAGCTTAGCGCATGCCGGCAAAGCCGCGCGGCGAAAGATCGAGGACAGATGCTGGTCAGCGAAGGCACATTGCCCGATGAAGTCACCGACCTGTCGGCCGGTTACCGGCGCGTGCCGGCCGGCAGGATTATCAATGCGGTGACGTGGATGGAGGCGCGCGCCCCGGTGCCGGACCTTGCCCAACCGCTGGCCATGACCCGGATGACCGAGCCCGACTGCGCCTCCTACCGCGCGATCTTCCTGGAGATCGGGGCTCCCTGGCTCTGGGATCGGGCAGCTGAAATGTCGGATCCCGAAATCGCCGCGCAATTCGCTGACCCACGCCATCATCTCTATTACGGCCATGATGAACGCGGCGGCCATGTCGGCATGGTCGAATTCCGCGTGGGCGACGATGACGAGATCGAGATCACCTATTTCGGCCTGTTCCCCTCCTTGACCGGCCGAGGCTTCGGCAAGCGGCTGATGGCCGGCGCACTCGATCAGGCATGGCGCCTCGCCCCCGGCCGCATCTGGCTGCACACCAGCAGTTTCGACCATCACAGCGTCATCGGTTTCTATCGCGCTTGCGGGTTCGAGCCCTATGCGGCCGGTTTCGAAATCACCGACGATCCGCGGATCAAGGGAACCCTGCCGCGCGAAGCGGCCCCGCAAATCCCGTTGATCGAAACGGAATGGGTGCCTGGCGCAAGATGAGACCGCCTCCGCAATCCGCCAGCCAGGCATCTCCGCATCATCGCCGGTGGGTGCGGCGCGAGAGCATCCTGTCAAGGCTGGAGCGGCATGTCGGCATGCGCATCGTGCTGTTCGCCGCGCCCGCCGGTTTCGGCAAGTCGACAACGATGGCGCAATGGGCCGCGGAACTCGCACGCCACGGTCGGTTGACCGCATGGCTGTCCTGCGAGGCGACTGACAATGACGAAGGCGCCTTCCTGTCGCATCTGGTGGGGGCGCTGCGCCACCTCGTCCAGAGCCCGGCCGAGCTCGACCTCGCCTTCCAGTCGAGCCCGATCCCGCAGCTCGAGGTGGTGCTCTCTGCACTTGTCGCGGGTTTTGCGGCGCGCGACGCCGAGATCACGCTGTTCTTCGACGACTACCATGTCATCGAAACGGAGGCGGTGAAGCGTTTCATGGAACGCCTGACACGGCAGGCGCCCGCCAACGTCGCGTTCGTCATCGGTTCGCGCAACCTGCCCGACCTGCAGCTCGGCAAACTCAGGGTGCTTGGCGACGTTTTCGAAATCGGCCCGGACGATTTGCGCTTCGTCTCGTCCGAAGCCGAAGCCTTCTTCAACGACAAGCTGGGCCTGAGCGTCAGCAGCGGTACCGTCGAGGCCTTGTGCTCGCGGACCGAAGGTTGGGCCGCCGGCCTGCAACTCGCCTCGCTGTCGCTCAGTGCCGCGCATGCGCCCGAAACCGTCATCGGCAATTTCACCGGCGCCAACCGCAACGTCGCCGACTTCCTGATGGGCGAAGTCTTCCTCGGGCTGCCGCCGGCCCTGGCGAAGTTTCTGCTCCACAGTTCGATCTTCCAGCGCTTCAGCGCCGAGGCCTGCCGGGCAGTCTTGCGCGTGGCGGACGCCGAGGCCGATATCGCCGAGATCGAGACCCGCAATCTCTTTCTCGTGCCGCTCGACGACGAACGGCGCTGGTTCCGCTACCATCACCTGTTCCGCGACTTTCTCATTCGTGAAATGGAACGGCGCGCGCCTGAGATGATCGCCCCGCTGCACCTGGCCGCCGCCGAATGGTTCGGCGAACGCAAGATGCTGACCGAGGCGATCGGGCATGCGCTTGCCGCTGGCGACCAGGCCCGCGCGGCGGTGTTCATCGAGAACAATGCGCTCGAGCTCATCGCGCAGTGCCAGCTGCTTTATGTGCGCCAATTGCTGGCGTTGCTGCCGAGAAAACTGGTCGACCAGCGCATCCGGCTGCAACTCGTCGTGTTGTGGCTGGCGGTGCACTCAAGCCAGCCCGAGATTGCCCAGCAGACACTCGCCAATGCGCGCAAGCTGATCGAGACCGGGCCGACGGACGGCAAGGATCCGGGCACACTGACCGGCACCACGATCGAGGCCGAAATCGCCGTCCTGGATGCCGCCGTGCACAGCACGCTGGAACGGTTCGAGGACGCACGCGACACAGCCTTGGCCGCCCTGCGCGTCATCGCGCCCGATGCCTGGTTCATGGAAGGCGCGACGGCCAATGTCATCGGCTATAATCTCTACGCACTGGGCGATCTCGAGGGCGCGCGTGCGGCGGCGGACGCCGCGCGCAAGGCGCATGAGCGAAGCGGCAGCCTGCTCGGCGTCACCATCGCCAATTGCTACATGGCAGTGATCGAGCGCTCGGCCGGCCGCCTGCCCGCCGCCGAACGGCTGCTGCGCAACACGATCATCGAGGCCAGGACGCGGATCGGCGCCAACTCCTATGCCGAGGCCCTTGCCGGAACGCTGCTCGCCGAACTCGCCTACGAGACCAACGCGTCCGGCGAGGCACTGACGCTGGTCGAGAATCTCGGACCGCTGATCGAAGGCGCCGCGGTCATCGTCTATCCCCTTGCCAGCGTGCCGACCTATGCCCGCGTGCTGCAGTTGACCGGTCGCGCAGACGCAGCGCTCGACATGCTGGAGCGCGTCTACCAGCGTGTGCGCGGCTCCGTCTATCGCCGCCTCGCTTCGGTATTGGTGCATGACCGTATCCGGCTGTTGCTCGACCAGAACCGTATCGTCGAGGCCCGCGCACTGCTGAGTGAACATCGCCGCGAAAGCGCTGAAACCGAGCCAACTGTCGCCAACGAATTCGAATTCTTCGCCGAGGGCCGGCTGCTTACCGCGGAGAAATCCCACGCAGCGGCGGCGGCGATTTTCGACGCGTTGCTGGAGCGAACGAAAAACAGCGGACGCATGCGCCGCCACATCCTGGCGCTGATCCTGCGCGCCAAGACCACCGTCCATGACCAGCGCGAGACCGACCGTCATCTCCTCGAAGCGCTGCGCCTTGCCCAGCCCTCCGGCTTCATCCGCTCCTTCGTCGACGAGGGCAGGCCTGTTGTGGAAGGGTTGATGCGGCTGCGCGCGGCGCAAGCAAAGACCGACCCTGCCCTGTCGGCCTATGCAGCGCGCATCATCGACGCGGCACAGACGATGCCCGTGGCGACACGCAAGCCGGCAGCACCGACGGCCGACAAAGAACAGCTCACCCAGCGCGAGACCGAACTGCTGCGCTGCCTGTCTGAAGGCATGTCCAACCGCGATATCGCGGGTGCGCTATCGGTGAGCGAGACGACGGTGAAATGGCATCTGAAGAACATTTTCGGCAAGCTCTCGGTGTCGAACCGCGTGCAGGCGGTGCGCGCGGCGCAGGCGGCCGCGGACCTCCGTCCCCCTTCGAAAGGAGGGGCATGAACATCTGCTGCAGCCCCCTCTTTGGGGTCGGGCCGTGGGATCGTTAGCCTGCTAGCGTCGTCCTGCTCCTAGAGGACGATTGCCTATGGCGACAGGTTACGTTTTTCACGAACAGCTGATGTGGCATGACACCGGCTCCAGCGCCGACATGATGCCACCCGGCCGTTTCGTGGAGCCCGGCCGGCACCTGGAATCGCCTGGATCGAAGCGCCGACTGAACAACCTGATCCAGGTCAGCGGCTTGGCACGCCATCTGGTGCCGATCCTCGCCGAGCCGGTGACAGTCGAGGATCTGCTGCGCGTGCACACGCAGCGCCATGTCGACGACATCAGGATGCTCAGCGAGCGCGGTTCCGGTTTCGCCGGCCCGCAAGCGCCGATCGGCCTCAACAGTTTCGACATCGCGCTCCTGTCCGCCGGCACCACCTATGCGGCGATGCGCGCGGTGCTGACCGGCCGCGTCGACAATGCCTATGCGCTGGCGCGGCCGCCGGGGCACCATGCCGAGCCCGACCAAGCGATGGGCAACTGCCTGTTTTCCAACATCGGCGTGTCGGTGCGCCGGCTGCAGCATGAGGGCTTGCTCGGTCGCGCGGCGATAGTCGACTGGGACGTTCATCACGGCAACGGCACCGAGACGGTGTTCTATTCCGATCCGTCGGTGCTCACCATTTCCCTGCACCAGGACAATCTCTACCCGACCGGGCGCGGCGCGCTGGCCGACAATGGCAAGGGCGCCGGCGAAGGCTATAACATCAACATCCCCCTGCCCGCCGGCAGCGGCACGGGCGCCTATGAGGCGAGCTTCGACCGCGTCGTCGCCCCGGCGCTACGCGCCTTCAAGCCTGACCTCGTGATCGTCGCTTCCGGTTTCGATGCGTCGGGATTCGATCCGCTCGGCCGCATGATGCTCAACAGCGAATGCTTCCGGCGCCTTGCCGCGCGCATGGTCGCCCTGGCCGCCGAGACGTCGGACGGACGCCTGATGATGACCCATGAAGGCGGCTACTCCGAGGGCTATGTGCCGTTCTGTGGTCACGCCGTCATCGAGACGCTGGCCAATCACCGGACCGAAGTGGTCGATCCGCTGTCGGACCATATCGACGAATGGGCCGGGCAGGAATTGCAGCCGCACCAGGCTGCAGTGATCGACGCCGCCGAGAGCCTGCTTGCCGGCCTGCGTCAACGCCTCGCTAGTGCTGCCTGACGCGATGGATTTCCTGATCACCACCCTCCTCAACGCGTTGACGCTGATCAGCATCCTGATGCTGGTCGGGCTCGGACTGGCGATCAGCTTCGGCCTGATGAACGTGACCAATCTGGCGCATGGCGAGTTCGTCACCGTCGGAGCCTTCGCGGTCTATTTCGTCCAGAGCATCGGTGGTTCCTTCTGGTTGGGGCTCGCTGCCGCGCCCGTTGCCGGCGCGGTGGTCGGCTGCATCCTGGAATTCGCCATCATCCGCCATCTCTATTCGCGGCCGGTCTCGACCGTGCTTGCCACCTGGGGCGTCAGCCTGATCCTGCAGCAAGGCCTGGAACTGACCTTCGGTCTCGGCGCCAAGCCGGTGACGCCACCGATCGAGGGCACGCTCGACCTGTTCTTCACCGTCTATCCGGCCTACCGGCTGATCCTCATGGCCATCGCCATGCTGACCTTGCTCGGTGTCATCCTGCTGATCAGCCGGACGTCCTTCGGGCTCGACATCCGCACTGTCATCCAGAACCGGGAGATGGCCGAGGGCGTCGGCATCAACACGCGGCGCACCTACGCCATCGCCTTTACCTTCGGCGCGGCCATCGCCGGGCTCGCCGGCGGATTGGTCGCACCGCTGGCGATCGTGCTGCCGCAGATGGGCGTGAACTATCTGGCCAACGCGTTCTTTGTGGTCATCGTCGGCGGCGTCGGCTCGATAGGCGGCCTCGTCGCCGGCAGCGTCTTCGTCGGCGGGCTGACCAGCATCCTCAACTACCAGATCTCGCCATCCCTGGCGCAGGCGATCGTGCTGCTGGCGGCCATCGTCGCCGTGCGGCTGCGGCCCAACGGCCTGTTCAACGGAGCCTCGCGATGATCGCCCGCGATCGCAACTGGCTGCTGATCTTCGCCGTCTGTGTGGTGCTCGCGGTTGTCTATCCGCTCTTCGCCGACGGCTATCAGCTGACGGTGATCCGCGACGCGCTGATCTTCGGTCTGTTCGCGGCGAGCCTCGACTTCTTCTGGGGCCGTACCGGCATCTTGTGCTTTGGCCACGCCGCCTTCTTCGGCATTGGCGGCTACATCATGGCGCTTATCACGCTCAACGACGCCATCGCCTTTGGCAGCCTGCTCGGCATCATAGGCGCGGTGGCAGGGGCAGCCTTCGTCGCCGCCATCATCGGTTACTTCCTGTTCTTCGGCGGCATCCGCGGCAGCTACTTCACCATCGTCACGCTGGCGATGGGCGTCATCTGCCAGCAAGCCGCCGTGTCATGGAGTTCCGTCACCGGCGGCGACAGTGGCCTGATCGGCATCCCGCCGATCGAATTCGATGTTGGCGGGCTGCATGTCGATCTAAGCCAGGATTTGCCCTCCTATGTCTTCGTCTCGGCCATCGTCGCGGTGATGGTGCTGGCGTTGTGGTCGATCAGCCGCGGCCGCTGGGGCACGGTACTGACTGCTATCCAGGACAATGAAGTCCGGGCGGCAGCGCTCGGCCACAACGCACCGCTGCGGCTGCTCGTCACCTTCGTCCTGTCCGCCGCAATCGCCGGGCTTGCCGGTGCGCTCTATGTCTGCATGGCCGGGCTGGTGGCGCCCGATCTTTCCGGCTTGCTGCTGTCGACCGAAGTCATCGTCTGGGTGGCCGTCGGCGGGCGCGGCACGTTGCTGGGTCCCGTGCTGGGCGCCATCTTCATCCAGCGCGCGCAGCAGACGATCTCCAGCTTCAACCCGAGCCTGTGGCCGCTGCTGCTCGGCTGCGTCTTCGTCATCATCGTCTTCGTCCTGCCGGACGGTATCCTGTCGGTTTACGCGCGCCTGAAGAGCCTGTTCGAGGGCCGGAGGCGCGTACAATGAGCGATGTCCTGCTCCAGGCCGAAAATGTCGGCATCCGCTTTGGCGGCCTGCAGGCGCTCGAAGGGTTGAACCTAACCGTGCGCGACAAGGAGCTCTGCTGCATCATCGGGCCGAACGGCGCCGGGAAGAGCACCTTCCTCAATGTGCTGACCGGCACGCTTCGCCCGACCAGCGGGAGCGTGCGATTCCTCGGTCACGACATTGCCGGCCTGCCGCTGCACCGCATCGCCCGGCTCGGCATCGCCCGCAAGTTTCAGATCCCGTCGGTCTTTCCGAGCCTGTCGGTGGAGGACAATCTGAAAGTTGCACGGTGGGGTGCGCCGTCACCGGTTCGGCCTGTGGGCGAGTTGCTGGAGCTGGTCGCGCTTGGCAACCGTGCCGCGACGCTGGCCGGCGAACTGGCGCATGGCCAGAAGCAATGGCTTGAGATCGGCATGGCGCTGGCGATCGAGCCAAGGTTGCTGCTGCTCGACGAACCGACCGCCGGCATGACGCCGCAGGAAACCTTGGCGACAGCCGAGATGCTGGCGCGGCTCAAGGGCGAGTTCTCGATCGTCGCGGTGGAACACGACATCCGCTTCGTTCGGGCGCTGAACTGCGAGACGCTGGTGCTGCATCAAGGGCGTCGGCTGCGCAGCGGTCCTTTCCACGACATCGAGACCGACGAAATGGTCCGCGACGTCTATCTGGGGAGGCGCTGACCATGCTGCGGACACTTGCCGTGTCGGCCGGCTATGGCCTGCTTCCGGTGCTGAACGGCATCGCTATCAGCGTCTCGCCTGGCGAAGTTGTCGGCCTGCTCGGCCGCAACGGTGCCGGCAAGACGACGCTGCTGCGCGTCATCGCCGGCGGCCTGAAGGCGAGCGGCGGCGCCGTGGTGCTCGGCGACCAGGATCTCACCAGCGCGCCGGCCTTCCGCCGGGCGCGGGCAGGCATCGCCCATGTGCCGCAGGGGCGCGGCATCTTCAACCAGCTGACCGTGCGGCAAAACCTGGAGGTCGGCACACGCGCCGCCAGGGATCGCGGCGACGGCGGCGTTCCCGGCGACATCTTCGGCTATTTCCCGATCCTGCGTGAGCGTGAAACACAAGTCGCCGGCACACTCTCGGGCGGACAGCAGCAGATGCTGGCGATCGGCCGCGCTTTGTGCGGCCTGCCCTCGGTTCTGCTGCTCGACGAGCCTTCGGAAGGCATCCAGCCGAACATCGTACAAGCCATCGCCGAGCTGGTGCCGCGCATCGCGCGCGAACGCGGCATCGCGATCGTGCTGGTCGAGCAGAATCTCGATCTCGTTCTGAAGGCGGCGGACCGCTGCCTGGTGATGGAAAAGGGCAGGATCGTGCACGAGGGCACGCCGCAAGCGTTCGCCGACGAGACCCTGCTGAAGGATTTGTTGGCCCTGTAAAGGCGCGCCTGATGCGCGCCCGGGATTTGTTGGCTTTGCAAGGCGTGCATGGGGCGCGCCTGGACTGGAAGGGAACATAACAATGATAAGCAGAAGAACGATCCTGAAATCCGGCGGGGCTGCCGCCGCGTTGGCCATGGTCGGCGCGCCGTCGATCCTGCGCGCCGCCGACACCGTCAAGGTCGGCCTGTCGATCCCGATCACCGGACTGCAGGCGATCCTCGGCGAGACGCTGCTCAATTGCTACAAGCTCGCCGCGGCCGAGCTCAACGCTGCCAACGGCATTGGCGGCCGCCAGGTCGAGCTGTTCATCGAGGACAACCAGACCACGACCAAGGGCTCGATCGACAAGGCGCGCAAACTCATCAACGAAGACAAGGTCGACGTGGTCATGGGCACGATCATTTCGCCGGAGCGAAGTGCTACGCTTTCGGTGACCTCGAAGGCCAAGAAGCTGTTCTTCTATCCGACCAATTTCGAAGGCGGCGAATGCAACCGCTACTTCGTCGCCACCGGCCCGATCCCGATGCAGCAGGTCGACCCGATGATGCCGTGGGTGGCCGAGAACCTCGGCAAGACCATCTACGTCATGGCCTCCGACTATGCCTGGCCACAGAAGATGACCGAGGCGATCACGGCAGCCTATGAGAAGGCCGGCGGCAAGATCATCGGCGCCGACTATTATCCGTTCGGCACAACGGATTTCGGCCCTGCATTCCAGAAGATCAAGTCGCTGAAACCCGATGTCGTGTGGTCGATGGTGGTCGGTAACGACGCGGTCACCCAGCTCAAGCAGTATCGCTCTTTCGACATCAAGCAGCCGCTGATCGCGCCACTCGACGAGGTCTTCAACAAGGACGCGCTGCCGCCCGGCGTGGCGGCCGGCACCTATGCACCGCAGCCTTACTGGATGGCACTCGACAATCCGGTCAACAAGAAGTTCATCGCGAGCTTCCGCGAAAAGTTCGGCCAGGAGAAGATGGTCAACGGCATCGGCGAAGCCGGCTACAACGGCCTGCATCTCTACGCGCTGGCCGCCGAGAAGGCCGGGTCGCTGAAGGACGACGATGTGCTCAAGGCGTTGCCGACGATCGAGTTCGACGCGCCGCAAGGCAAGATCCGCGTCGATGCCAGCAACAACCACACGCTCTGCCATTCCTATGTCGGCAAGGCGGCGGCCGACGGCATCAGCTACGAGATCGCCAAGGATTTCGGGACGATCGCGCCGGTCACGCCTTACTGCAAGCTGTAGGGGCTTCGGCGACGGCTCCAGGCAATCCTGACGGCGGCTTTGCCGCCGTCAACTCGCCTGCGGCGCCGGCAGCCGCTCGCGCAATTCGTCGACAAGCACCCTGGTGTTTTCGGAATAATCGATGGGCACGACGACGAGATGCACGCCGCCGCCGGTAAAGGCCCGTTCCAGCGCCGGCTGCAAGTCGGCGATCTCGCCAACCCTGGTCCCCCTGGCGCCATAGGCCTCGGCGTATTTGACGAAATCGGGATTGCCGAAGGTCATGCCGAAATCCGGAAATTCGTCGACCGCCTGCTTCCAGCGGATCATGCCATAGGCGTGGTCTTCAAGCAGCAGAACGACGAGGTTGAGCTTGAGCCTGACGGCGGTCTCCAGTTCCTGGCTGTTCATCATGAAGCCGCCGTCGCCGCAGATCGCCATGACACGGCGCCTGGGATAGAGCAGCGCCGCCATCATCGCCGACGGCAGGCCGGCACCCATGGTGGCGAGCGCATTGTCGAGCAGCAGCGTGTTTGCCATGCGCGTGCGGTAGTTGCGCGCGAACCAGATCTTGTACATGCCGTTGTCGAGGGCGAGGATCCCGTCCGCCGGCATCACGGCGCGCACGTCATGCACGATGCGCTGCGGCGTGAAGCGATCTTCGGTGGCGCGCGCCGCGATCCGGCTCAAAATGCCTTCGCGCAACGGCAGCAGCGCCTGTGCGTTGGGAATCTTGCCCTCGATGCGGTCGGCCAGCAGCGCCAGCGAAGGGCCTAGGTCGCCGACGATCTCGGCTTGCGGGAAATAGACCTGTTCGACATCGGCGGTTTGATAGCCGACATGGATGACCTTCGGTCCCTTGGCGCCCATGATGAAGGGCGGCTTCTCGACCGTGTCGTGGCCGATGGTGATGATCAGATCGGCCTGCTCGATGGCCTCATGCACATAGTCTCGCTCCGATAGGGCTGCCGTTCCCATATAGAGCTCGGTGCCGCCGGGCACGGTGCCCTTGCCCATCTGCGTGGTGAAATAGGGAATTTGGGTGCGCAGCACGAACTGGGCGACATCGGGGGTCACGCGCGGCCGCGACGCCGCCGCGCCGAACATCAGCAGCGGACGCTTGGCCTCCATGATCATGCGGGCGGCACGATCGAGCGCGGTGGCGCTGGCCAGAGGCAATTCGACCGGGTGCGTCGGCACGAGTGCTATCGGCTCGCACTCCGCCGCCGCAATGTCTTCCGGCAGTTCCAGATGCACGGGGCCGGGACGCTCCTCCTGTGCGACACGGAAGGCTTCGCGCACCAGCGAGGGGATCATCTTCGGCGAGACGATCTGGCGCGACAGCTTGGTCAGCGGTTTCATCGCCGCGACGATGTCGACAATCTGGAAGCGTGCCTGCCGCGATGACAGAATGCCCTTCTGGCCTGTGATCATGATCATCGGCATCGCGCCGAGCAGCGCATAGGCCGAGCCGGTCGTCAGGTTGAGCGCGCCGGGACCAAGCGTGGTGATGCACACGCCTGCCTTGCCGGTGAGCCTGCCATAGGTGGCGGCCATGAAGGCGGCCGCCTGCTCGTGGCGGGTCAGGATCAGCTGGATCGACGAGCGGCGGATCGATTCGACGATGTCGAGATTTTCCTCGCCGGGAATGCCGAAGATCCGGTCGACCCCTTCATTTTCGAGGGCTGCCACGAACAGATCCGAACCTTTGGTCAACTGTCTCTCCCACGATGCGCAAATTCCACCAGCCACCTTCATATGGCAGGGAAAGCGGCGCCGCAAAGGCCGGAAGTGCGCATTGGTTCACGGAAGAGCTAACCGCGACGGGCGATCACGCCATCAATTTCGGCAAGGCGGTCGCCAGCGCGTCGACGGCCAGTCGCACTTTGAGCGGCAGATGCGGCGCCTGCAGCCAAAGGGCATGGCAGTCGTAGAGATGGCGCGGCTGGTCCGGCAACAGCACCGCCAGCGCGCCTGCCCGAATGCGCTCGCGAACCAGCCACCAAGGCAGCCAGGCAATCCCCATGCCAACGACCGCGGCATCGGCGATGGCGTCTAGGTCGTCGAGCCGCAATCGGCCGGTTGGCAATATCTCCTGAAGGGGCTGCCCTTCACGCGCAAACAGCCACGGCTGAACGACCTGGCCGAGCCGGCGATAGACAATCGACTGATGATCGGCGAGGTCCTCGATCCGCCGTGGTTCGCCATGAATTCCGAGATAGGAGGGCGCCGCGCAGACGACCATGCCTTGGCGTGCGACGCGGCGCGCGATCACGCCGGCCTTGTCGTCCAATTCGCCGGTCCTGATGGCAAGGTCGTAGCCATCCTCGGCAAGATCGGCGAAGCGGTCGCTTAAGGACAGATCGAGTTCCAGCATCGGATATTGCCGCGCCAGTTGCAGCAGCACGGGCGTCACGCAGTGGCGGCCGAAATGCGCCGGCATGGTGACGCGCAGTTTTCCGCGTGGCTCCGAGAGCTGGTCGGCGGCGAGCGCATCGGCGGCTTCAGCCTCCGCCAGCACTACCCGGCAGCGTTCATAGTAGGCGCGGCCGAAATCGGTCAGGCTCTGGCGGCGCGTGGTGCGGTTGATGAGGCGCACGCCGAGGCGCTCCTCGAGAAAGCGGACGTGCTTGCCGACCATCGGTCCGGACAGATCGAGTGCGACGGCAGCAGCCGCGAACGAGCCGAGGTCGACCGCCCTAACGAAGACAGCCATGCTCTCGAGCCGATCCATATTCGGAACTCCTGGTTTCTACTGCTTTATCCTTACCGCCATTTATCCGCGAGAGCATTCTCTGCATAGCTCATTCGGTTCAAATGATTTGGAGTATCCTGAATGGCACGTGTTGTCCGCTTCCACCAGCATGGCGGTCCCGAGGTATTGCGCATCGGGGATGTCGACCTCCCCGCTCCGGGTCCGGGCGAGGTGCAGATCCGCGTCAAGGCGCTGGGCCTCAACCGCGCCGAGGCATTGCTGCGTGCGGGAACCTATATCGAGACGCCCGCCCTGCCCTCCGGGCTTGGCCTGGAAGCAGCCGGCGTCGTCGAGGCGGTGGGCGAAGGCGTGACGGATTTCGCCACCGGGGATGCCGTCAGCATCATCCCACCACGATCGATGGTTCGCTGGCCGGCCTATGGCGAACTGGTCACCTATCCCGCCGCGCTCGTCGTCAAACACCCGCCATCGCTCGACTGGCGAACGGCAGCAGCGCTCTGGATGCAGTATCTCACCGCCTACGGCGCGCTGATCGACATCGCCAGGCTACGCGGTGGAGATGTCGTCGTCATCACGGCGGCGTCGAGCAGTGTCGGACTTGCCGCGATCCAGATCGCCAGCAGTGTCGGCGCGACGGCGATCGCGGTGACGCGCACATCGGCGAAGAAACAAGCCCTGCTCGACGCCGGAGCGGCTGCCGTCGTGATCCTGGCCGAGGCAGACCTGGAGGCCCGACTAAAGGAAATCGCCGGACCGCCAGGCGTCCGCGTTGTGTTGGATGCGGTCGGCGGCCCGATCTTCGAGCCACTGACAGCGGCCATGTCACCTGGCGGCATTCTCATCGAATATGGCGGCCTCAGCCGTGAGCCGACGCCGTTCCCTTTGGCTGCGGTGTTGGGCAAGACGTTGACGCTGCGTGGCTACCTGGTCCACGAGATCACCGGCAACCCGGTCAAGCTGGAAGCCGCCAAGGCATTTATCCTTGGAGGCCTGGAGACCGGCACGCTGAGGCCAATTATCGATAGGACCTTTGCCTTCGACCAGATTGTCGAGGCACATCGCTATCTCGAGTCGAACGAACAGTTCGGCAAGATCGTGGTGACGCTCTGAAGGGCCGCAACGGCGAACAAATCATTCTCGCGGCAATATCGCCCTTGAAGGCACGGTCCCGCATTCCTAACTGTCCCCTGCGGGCCGGGCCCCTCTGACGATCGTTCTTGGCGATTGTGATGTCGGACCGCTATAACGGGCCCGTTTCCATACCTTTCGGTCAAGCGGGCTCATTTCCTTTTGGTTTGGAGCCCCATATGACATCTTCCCTTCTTGGTTTGGTTTGTCCCTCCTGCCGCGTCGCGCTCACAATGAGCGAACGCCAGGGTATCGAGATCGACTACTGTCCGCAGTGCCGCGGCGTTTGGCTTGATCGAGGCGAACTCGACAAGATCATCGAACGTTCGGGCAGGGAGGCGTCGCCCGCGCCGCAGCCGGCGCCATTCTCCCAGCGGCAGCATAGCCAAGGCCGCGATGACGATTATTCCCGCTCGCAGGGCCACCGCTATCCGAAGCGGAAGAAATCATTCTTCGAAGAATTGTTCGATTGAGGCATGGCGCCGCCCGGTACCGGGCCGTCGTTTGCTGAAATCTCAAAAACCACGTCGATAAGGTCCATCCCGATGATTTCGCGCACAAACCGATTTGCCGCCCTCTTTGCAGGACTGTTCCTGGCGTTCTCCATGGTCGCGATCGATCATGCCGAGGCCCGCCGCGGCGGCAGTTTCGGCAGCCGTGGCATGCGTACCTTCCAATCCGCGCCGCCGACAAGGACCGCACCGGCGCCGACCGCTCCGGTCGAGCGGTCGATGACACCCAACACCGGTGTGAACAACCCCGCCCGGCAGCCGCAGGCGGGCCTGCAGAGGCCCGGCTTCATGAGCGGCTTCGGTGGAACGATGATGCGCGGGCTGCTGATCGGCGGCCTGATCGGGCTGCTCCTGGGCCAAGGCTTCGGCGGCCTTGCCGGCATGTTCGGCTTCCTGCTGCAGGCCGTGCTTATCGGCGGCGCGATCATGCTGGCCATCAGGTTCTTCCGGTCGCAATCCGCGCGTGGTCCTGCGCTCGCCGGTGCCGGCAATGCCCAGGCTTCGCGGTTTGAGAACCGCGCTACGTCACCGCAGCAATCGGCAGGCTCTTTCACAATCCCCGGCTTTGGCGGCGGTTCGGGTGGAAGTTCTCCGACCGGCGGCTCCGAGGAGATTACGCTGGCCCAGACCGACCTCGATGCATTTCAGCAACTGTTGACCGATGTCCAGGAAGCATTCGGACGCGAAGATCACGCCGCCCTGCGCCGGGCGACGACTCCCGAGATGGTGTCCTATCTGTCCGAAGAGTTGGCCGACAATGCCCAGAAAGGTCTCAGGAACGAGGTATCGGACATTACCTTGCTGCAGGCCGACATCGCGGAAAGCTGGCGTGAGGACGACCGCGACTACGCCACGGCCGCATTGCGCTACGAGTCTCGTGACGTGATGCGCGAACGAGCCAGCGGCAAGGCCGTCGAGGGTGACGATGACCATCCGACGGAGACGACCGAATTGTGGACATTCATGCGCGAGAACGGCTCGAACTGGAAGCTCTCGGCCATCCAACAGGCCTGAGCCCCGGTCAGTCTTATCCCAGGCTTCGAGGCGTCGTTGCGAGCGGTTCAGCGCACGATCTTGACGCACATCGGCGTGCCGATGCCGATGGCACGTCCGGTGTCGGCCAGCATGCCGCTGTCGGCATCGCGGGCGAAGATCGAGATGCGGTCGCCATTCTGGTTGGCCGAGAAAAGATGACCGCCTGACGGCGTCAGCGCCAGGTTGCGCGGCGTCGCACCGCCGCAGGGGACATAGCCAACGAGGCTCAGTGCACCGGTCTGCTGGTCGACCGCCATGATGACGACGCTGTCGTGACCACGGTTGGAGCCGTAGACAAAGCGGCCGTCCGGCGCGATCTGGATATCGGCGCAATGGTTGCTGTCGCGCGCCTCGGCCGGCACCGCCGGTTTGGCGTCGACGATGGAGAGTTTGCCGCTCGCCTCGTCGAACTTCATCGACACCACGGTCGAATCCAGCTCGTTCATGACGAAGACGAAACGACCGTTCGGATGGAGCGCGAGATGGCGTGGACCGGCGCCCGGCGGCAACTCGGATTCGGCAAGCTTGCTCAGGCTTCCATCCCGTTCGATCCGGTAGGACACCAGCCGGTCGATGCCGAGGTCGGCGACGATGGCCGTGCCCCCGGCAATGGTCTCGGTGACGCTGTGGGCGTGCGAACGCTCCTGCCGGGTCGCATTCGGGCCAGTTCCCTTATGCGAGACACTGGCCAGCGGCGGCGTCAACGCGCCATCCTTGTCGAAACCATAGACTGCCACGGCGCGATCCGGACCGCCCTCGCCCATGCCGTAATTGGCGACCAGCAGCTTCGTCCCGTCGCGGGTGATGGTGTTGTGGGCGGCGATGCTGCCCAGCGATGGCTGCTTGTTCAGGTAGGTGAGCGTACCGGAGCCACGATCGAAGCCGTAGGCGGAAACGGTTCCCTCGCGCCAGGTGAAGACTTCCGAATTGGCGTAGATCCGCGTGCCATCCGGCGTCACCGACAGGAAGGTCGGATTGTCGACGTCATCGGTCTCGGCCAGCTTTTTGGTTTCCAGTGTTTTCTCATCAAAGCTGTAGACGCTGAGGCCGACGCCGCGCGCGCCCTGAAAATACGGCGCTTCCCGGTTCAGGCTGCCGACGAAGACCAGACAGGCGTTGCTCATGATTTCCTCCCTTCCCCGCGGGCGCTCGGGTGCCGCGGGACGGGCCAAAATTTCGCCTGTTCACGCTTGCAACGCAACCCCATATGTGAAAATACTATTTACAAAAGAAGATTGACGGGAGGAGACGTCGTGCATTCCTGCGCCTCGATGCGTGTTCGAACGGTTGCGCGAAGCCTCCTGCGAGATCGCCGGAGCCAGCCATGAACGACTTCGCGCCCACTGTCGGCGTCGCCTCGACGCACCCCAAAAACATGCCGGCCGATCACGCTGCGCTGCCGGTGTGGAATGCCGAGAACTGGTTCTACGAGGATTGGCCGGTCGGCCAGAAGATCCGCTCGTTGCGGCGCACGATGGCGGAAGGCGACAGCCACCTTTTCAACACGCTGGTGCTCGACATCCACCCCTACGTACAGGACCAGATGTTTGCCGAAAGCGAAGGCATTTTCGGCAAACGGCTGATCGCCGGCGCCTTCGTCTTTTCGGCTGGCCTCGGGCTGGTCGCCACCAACTGCGTCAACGCCTTTTCCTATGGCTACGACAAGCTCCGCTTCATAAAGCCTGTCTTCATCGGCGACACGATCTATTCGATCCGCTCCAATTTGGACAAGACGCCCCGCTACAAGGAGATGGGGCTGATCCGCGCCAGCTATGAGGTGTTCAAGGGCGAAGGCGAACTCGTTTTGTATTGCGAGCACCTGCAGACGGTGAAGTACCGCGACCCTGCCGATTTCGTCGGCAAGACGGAGAAATAAGAATGCCGGCTTTGGCCGAATTGCCGCTTGCCGGTCTCGTCGTCGTCGACATGAGCCAGTTCCTGTCCGGGCCCTACTGCTCGCTCAGGCTGCTCGATCTCGGCGCCCGCGTCATCAAGATCGAGCGCCCGGATGGCGGCGACCTGTCGCGCCGGCTCTATCTCAGCGATACCGAAATCGGCGGCGATTCCACTATCTTCCATGCCATCAACCGGGCCAAGGAAAGCCTCGCCATCGACCTCAAGAACGAGGCCGACCTGAAGGCGCTGCGCGGGCTGCTGGCCCAGGCCGACGTGCTGATCCAGAATTTCCGGCCGGGCGTCATCGAGCGGCTCGGCTTCGACTACGAAGCCGTCCGCAAGATCAATCCCCGGCTCGTCTACGCCTCGATCAGCGGCTATGGCGAAGAAGGACCATGGGTCAAGCGGCCCGGCCAGGACCTTTTGGCACAGTCGCGCTCCGGGGTGATGTGGCTGAACGGCGACGAGGACCAGGGGCCTGTGCCGTTCGGGCTTGCCATCGGCGACATGCTGGCGGGTGCGGCCTGCGCGCAAGGCATTTTGGCGGCACTTGTGCGGCGCGGCATCACCGGTCAAGGCAGCCATATCGAAACCAGCCTTTTGGAAGCGCTGGTAGATTTCCAGTTCGAGGTGCTGACCACGCATCTCAATGACGGGCGCCGCCTGCCGCGCCGCTCCAGCTTCCGCAGCGCGCATGCCTATCTGTCGGCGCCTTACGGCGTCTATCCGGCCAAGGACGGCTATCTCGCCATCGCCATGACGCCGATCCCGAAACTCGCTGATCTCTTGTCGCTCAATGAGCTGGCGCCCTATCGCGACAAGCCGGCATCGTGGTTCACCGCGCGTGACGACATCAAGGCGATCATCGCGCAGCGGATCGCCACCAAGACCATCGACGAATGGCTTGATATCCTCGAGCCCGCCGACATCTGGTGCGCCAAGGTGCTGACCTGGCCGGAAATGCTGGCCAGCGAAGGGTTCCAGTCGCTCGACATGCTGCAGACGGTGACGCGCGAGGACGATGTCTCGATCCTCACCACCAGTTCGCCGCTCAGGGTCGACGGCATCAGGGCCAAGGTCGATCGGGCGGCACCGCGCATCGGCGAGCACAGTGCCGCAATCCGCCGGGAGTTCGGCCTGTGACCACGCTCACTCTGGTGCCCACCCTCAGGGGCATGACCTGGAGCCATCCGCGCGGCTACGACCCGATGGTCGCCTGCTCTGCTCTCTGGCAGCAGAAGACCGGTGTCGCCGTCGAATGGCACAAGCGCTCGCTCCAAGATTTCGAGTCCTTCCCGGTCGAGGAACTGGCGCGCACGTATGATTTGATCGTCATCGACCACCCGCATGTCGGCCAGATCACGGCGGAGCGTTGCCTCGCGCCACTGGATGTCGCCGGCCGTGAGGCCGAGCGCGCCGCGCTTGCCTCGGGCAGCGTTGGCCAGTCCTATCCGAGCTACAACTGGCAAGGACGGCAATGGGCATTCCCGATAGATGCCGCCAGCCAGGTGCAGGCATGGCGGCCGGATGCACTTGATGCAGCGCCAGCGCGCTGGAGCGATGTGCTCGATCTCGCCCGGCAAGGCCGTGTGCTGTTGCCGCTGCGGCCACCCCATGTGCTGATGGCTTTCTACACGCTGGCCGGCAATCTCAAACGTCCCTGCGCCACCGATCCATCGTGCGATCTCATCGATATCGAGACCGGCAGCGAAGTCTTCGAGACGATGCGCGAGGTCGCGGCTCTGGTCGAGCCGGCCTGCTTCGAGATGGATCCGATCGCCGTTTCGGAACGGATGGCTGAGGCCGGTTCGCGGATCGTCTGCGCACCGCTGATCTACGGCTACGTCTCTTATGCGATCGCGGGCTTTCGCGCGCACCGGCTGGCTTTCGCCGACATTCCGGTCATCGGCTCGAACGGCCCGATCGGTTCGGCGCTCGGCGGCACCGGCATAGCGGTGTCGGCCTTTTCCAAAGCCAGGGATGCCGCGATGGACTTCGCCTATTGGGTCGCCAGCGGCGATGTCCAGCGCGGTCCCTACGCCGCCGCCGGCGGACAGCCCGGCCATGCCGCCGCCTGGGAGGACCGGACGGTCAACGCCGTGACCGGCAATTTCTATCGGGATACGCGCGCGACGCTGGAAGGCTCATGGGTGCGGCCGCGCCATGACGGCTACATGGCGTTCCAGCAGTCAGCGTCCGAACGCATCCTTTCCGGCATGAGTTCAGGGCACAAGGCCGCCCAGGTCGTTGCCGATCTCAATCGCCTGTTCCAGGAGAGTTCCCTGGTGCAGGTGTCCGGCGCTGCCGGTGGAGGAGCCTGAAACGAAATCGAACGGAGGAGAACAATGAAAAACAAAACCCGCGGCCTGCTGGCCGCTACCGCCCTCGCCTCGCTGGCAACCACTTCCTACGCGCAGGATGTGCAGGGCGTCATCGGCGGACTGCCGACCGAACTCAAGGCGCAGTATGACGGCGCGCCGCAAAAGGTGCTGCCTTCGGCCTGGGACAATTTCACCCCGCCGCCGAAGCCGTGGAAGTGGTGCCACTCGGAATCCTACCAGGGCAATCCCTGGCGGGTCACTGTCACCAAGGAGTTGAAGCGGCTCGTCGACGGGCTGATCGCCGACGGCACGGTGTCGAGCTTCGAGATTTCCGATTCCAACAACGACGCCAGCCAGCAGATCAACCAGATCCGCGCCTTCATCGACAAGAAATGCTCGATTATCACCTCGATTCCGGGCTCCGCCACCGCACTCGACGATGCCATCGACGCAGCCGCCAAGGCCGGCATTCCGTTCGTCACCGCCGCTGGCTCAGTGACCAGTCCGAACGCGATCAATGTCGATTCCAACTATGCGCGCTGGGGCTATGACATGATGACGGCGATCGGCAAGGCACAGCCGGACGGCGCCAGCATCCTGCTCGTCGAAGGCATTGCCGGTCACCCGATCGTCGTCCAGGAACGCCAGGGCGCGGACAAGGCGCTGGCCGAAAATCCGAAGCTGAAGATTTCGCGCACCGTCAACGGCAACTGGACGGCCAACGTCACCAAGACCGTGGTGCTGCAGGCGATCGCCACCAACCCGGCGCCGATCGACGCGGTGTGGACGACCGGCAGCGAAAGCCGCGTCGTTGCCGAGGCCTTCGCCGAAGCCGGTCGCCCGGCGCCACTGATCACCGGCTCGATCACGGGCGACGCGTTGGGCTACTGGAAGGCCAACCCCGACAAATACCGCTTCGAAGGCCATGCCGTACTGCCGCACTGGACCGCCGAGACACTGTTTCGCGTCGGCGAGCGCATGCTCGACGGCCAGAAGCCGAAGCTGAACACGCTGCTGATCCCGATCCCGCCGGTTCACAACGCCGATCTCGGCCAATGGTACAAGGACTGCATGACGACCGATGCCGTCTCGATCTTCCCGATACCGCCGACGGACCCGATGCCGGAGGAATGGCTCGACGCCTATTTCTCGAACCCGGCACCGACCAAGGGCTGGGATTATTCGAAGGTGCCAGATGCCTGTGCAAAGTGATGCCGGCGCAAACTGACGCCTGCGACAGATAAAATCTCAGCGAGCCGGCTCCTTTCGGGGATCCGGCTTGCCAGCTTCGAAACACCGCATGCTTGAGATCACGAACATATCCAAACGCTACGGCGAGACGGTCGCGCTCGCGGATGCTTCGATCGCGTTCCGGGCGGGTACCATCCACACCATCCTGGGCGAGAACGGTTCGGGCAAGAGCACGATGGTCAAGCTCCTGTCCGGTATCGTCCAGCCGGACAGTGGTGCAATCCTGCTGCAGGGCAAGCCGTTCTCGGGCACGAGCCCCTCGGCATTCCAGGCACAAGGTTTTGCCACGGTATTCCAGGAGGTACTGATCGCGCCCGATCGCAGCGTGGCCGACAACATCCTGCTCGGCCTCGACCGCCTGCTGCGGCGCGCCGTGCCCCGCAACGAACGCCGCGACAGGGCGGCAGCGGCGCTCAAGCGCTTCGCCGTCACCGACGTGCCCCTCGACAGGCCCGCCGGCCTGTTGCCGCTCGCCGCGCAGCAACTGGTCGTTCTCGCCCGCGCGATCGTGCGCAATCCAAAAATCCTGATCCTCGACGAAGTCACCGCCGCGCTCGACTTCGCCGATCGCGAATCCGTCTTTTCGCTGATGCGCGCGCTGGCCGGCGAAGGCTGCCTCATCCTGTTCATCACGCACCGCATGGACGAAGTGATGTCGCTTTCGGATCGCATCTCAATCCTGCGCGGCGGCAGCGTGGTGCGCACCGAAGAACGCGGTGCCTCGACGCCGTCGGAATTGCTGAAGGCGATGGCGCCACGCACGGCGGCGGAGCTGGCGCATGGTTGATCGCGCCGCTCCAGGCCTAGCCGTCCGCGACCTTGTCATCGCGCCGGGCGCCAGCGCGATCACGCAAACCATCGCTCCCGGCGAGATCGTCGGCCTTGCTGGCCTCGACGGGCACGGCCAGGAGCTGTTCCTCAAGATGCTCGCCGGCCTGGCGCCGCCACTTGGCGGCTGGATCGAGATGGGCGCATTCCGCAAGATCACAGGCTTCCGCAAGGCAGTGGCCAGCGGCATTGCCTATCTGCCGCGCGACCGCCGCGCGAACGGGATTTTCCCGACGCAGTCGGTGCTCGACAATTTCGCCGTCTCGACACTGTCGCGCGACACGCGCCTTGGCCTGATCAGTCCCGCGGCGCGCAAGGCACGCTACGACGTCTACCGCGAGAAGCTGTCGATCGTCGCGCCCCGGCCCGATGCGCCGATCACCACCCTGTCGGGCGGCAACCAGCAGAAGGTGCTTTTGGCACGGGCGCTGGCGCTGGAACCCGCGATCCTGCTTCTCAACGATCCGACGCGCGGAGTCGACGTGGCGACAAGGCATGTACTCTACGATGTTTTTCGCGGGCTGGCCGCGGACGGCATGGGGCTCGTCATCCTGTCCAGCGAAATCGAGGAGATTCTTCTCCTGTGCCAGCGCGTGCTGGTGTTCAGGGAAAACAAGGTCGCGGCGGAAATCTCCGGTGAAGCGATGACCACCGACAGCGTGATCTCTGCCATGTTCGGACGCGCAGCATGAGCCCTCTCACGCGCCTCCTGTCTCTTGGGCGAAACGTCGGCTTCGCGGTCGTGCTGCTGGTGGTCCTGCTTGCGGTCAATCTCATCCTCAGCCCGGGGCGGTTCCAGCCGGGATCGTGGGGCGCGCTGGTCGGACTGGCGGCACCGTTGATCGGCGCGGCGATCGCCTCGACACCGGTGATCCTCGCCGGCCGTGGCGGCATCGACATTTCGGTCGGGCCGCTGATGGGCTTCGTCAACGCCATGGTGATCCAGGTGCTTTTCCTCAAAGCCGGCATCTCCTCGCCTCTGATGCTCGTCCCAGCGGCTTTGCTCATCGGCGCGCTGATCGGTGCGGCGAACGGTTTTCTGGCGACGATCGTGCGCATCCAGCCGATCGTCGCCACGCTCGGCACCTATCTGATCCTCACCGGCATCACGCTGACGATCCTGCCGGCGCCGATCGGTCCCGCGCCGGCCTGGCTCAAGGCGCTGTCCGGCCCGCTGTCGATGCTGCCGCTGGCGGCGATGTTCATCGCCTGGTGGCTGGTGCGGCGCACGCCTTACTATGACCAGTTGATGGCGGTCGGCAGCGATGACCGCGCCGCCTACACCGCCGGTGTGGATGTCACCCGCGTGCGCTTCATCGCCTATGTCATGACCGGCATCTTCGGCGGATGCGCGGGGCTGATGCTAACAGCGCTGATCGGTTCGGCCGACCCCAATATCGGACCGACCTACACGCTGATCGCAATCGCCGCCGTCGCGCTTGGCGGCGTCAGCCTGGCCGGTGGCCGTGGCGGTGTGGCAGGAGCCGCGATCGGCGCGATCGACATCTTCCTGCTGCAGAGCGTGCTGACGACGTTCAACGTCTCGACTTTCGTGCTGCAGATCGCCTATGGCGCCATACTGGTGCTGGCGGTGATGCTGACCGCTCTGCAGGAACGTCTTGCCATGAGGGGGCGCTGACATGGCCGCCAAGCGAAACCTGTTCGCGACGACCAATGCCCGCGTCGTCGGCGCCTTCTGCATCGCCGCCCTTCTGCATCTTGCCGGCGCAGTCCTCATTCCCGGTTACTCTTCGCCGTTCGCCGTGCGCGCCATGCTGGTGCTCGCTTCGCTGCTGGCAGTCGCCTCGATCGGCCAGACGCTGGTTGTCATCATGGGCGGCATCGACCTGTCCATTCCCTTCGTCATCGGCTTTGCCAATGTCGTGGCCGCACAGCTTTACGGCGACGGCTGGAACTTCTTTCTCGTCTGCGGCCTTGTCGGCGTGCTGGCGCTTCTCATCGGCGGGCTGAACGGACTGATCTCGCGCAGCCTCGACATCCAGCCGCTCATCGTCACGCTCGGCATCGGCATGGTCGTGCAGGGGCTGGTGCTGTTGTGGACAGCCGGCTTCCCCTCGGGCTCGGCACCGCAGGCGGTTTCCAGCTTCGTGTCGATCGGCGGATCGGCCGGGCCGCTGCCGGTGCCGTGGCTGGTGCCCAGCCTCGTCGTGCTGGCGGCACTCGTCGTGCTGGTGCTGGAACGGACCCCCTATGGGCGCCGGCTCTATGCGCTTGGCAGCAATCCGGGCGCCGCACCGCTGGCGCTGATCGATCCGGTCCGCATGTGGGTCATCACCTATGCGGCGAGCGCCTTCTTCGCCGCGGTGGCCGGCGTGCTGCTGCTCGGCTTCACCGGCTCGGCCTATGGCGATGTCGGCCAGCCCTATCTGTTCCAGACCATCGCCGCGGTCGTCGTCGGCGGCGCGGCATTGGTCGGCGGGCGCGGCAGCTATCTCGGCACGATCGCCGGCGTGCTGGTGCTGACGGAGATCAACACGCTGCTGATCGGCCTCGGCTTCCGGCCCTCGGCGGTGCAGGCAGCATTGGGTTTCATCATCGTGCTGCTGGTCTCGCTCTACGGCCGCGAGCGGCACGTCTCGACGACCATCTGACGGGTTGCTGCTAGGCGAGCCGCCAGAGCTTGCGGGCATTCGCGGACAACAGCCGCTCGCGTTCCGAAATGCTGCAGCCTGAGAGCAGCGCATGGGTCGCCGCCACCCAGGTCGAGAGGCCGCCGCCGAGCGTGCAGACCGGCCAGTCGCTGCCCCAGACGACACGATCCCAGCCAAAGGCAGCGATTGTATGCTCGACATAGGGGCGCAGCGTCCCGACCGTCCAGCTGCCGGGATCGGCATAGGCGACAACACCGGAAATCTTGGCCATGACGTTCGGACGCCGCGCGATCTCGCTCATATGTTCGCGCCATGGATGCTCGGCTCCGCCCTTGATGTCGGGCACGCCGCAATGGTCGAGGACGAATTGGACATCCGGTGCCAAGTCGGCCAGCGCGATCGCCTTGGGGATCTGATGCGGCAGCACCACGAGGTCGAAGGTCTGGCCGGCGCCGCCAAGCCGCTTGATGTTGTCCCGGAACAGCGCGCCTTCCGACAGCTCATCCGGCACGACATGGAGGACGCGGCGAAAGCCCTTGACGAAAGGATTCGCCCGCTGGCGTTCGAGATAGGCCGCAAAGCCGGTTTCTTCCGGCCGGCAGGAGGCGATCGCTCCGGCGAGCATGCTGCCTGGTTGCCGCGACAGAACTTCGACGCGGGCGGTCTCGGCCTCGATGTCGGCCGGATCGACATCGACCTCCATATGCAGCACGCGCCCGACGCCGACACGCTGCGCTTCCTCGGCATACTCCCCGTAGGAGAAATCGCGGTCGAGCGCCGGTACGCCGGCAAGCCAGGGATAGCGCAGCATCGAGCGATCGATGAGATGCAGATGGGTGTCGACGATCATGGCGAGGTTCCTCCCTTCAGGCTTTTTCAGATCATCTCACGGAGGAATTCTTCATTCAAATAAGAATTACGCCGATGTGCCGACTGCCGATCCGGCCAGGCGTGACAACCTTTCGGCCATGGCCAGCAACAGTTCGATGGTCCTGGTTATGTCGGGCGCCGAGGGCGCATTGACGACGGTGATGTAGGGGATCGACAGCGCTGCGATCGCCCTGCCGTCGGAACTGCGCACCGGCGCCGAGAGGTTGAAGACGCCGGCGGTCTGCATCGAGGCCATCATCTCATAACCGCGGTCGCGAATCTGGTCGAGGCGGGTGAAGAATTCGGCCGGCTGCGCCATCTTGTCGGTGCTGCGGACATGTTCGGAGATCATCATCTGGCGTTCTTCCTCCGAGCGGAAAGCCAGCAGCACATGCCCCGAGCCGGTGTCGAACAGGCTGATGTGGGACCCCACCCGAATCGAGATGCCCCAGTAGTTCGGGGCCTCCTGCTGGGCGATCACAACGGCGGAACCGCGATCAAAAACAACGAGTTGGTTGGCCTGTTGCGACGTCTCGGCCAGCTCGCGCATCAGCGGCGTGGCGTAGGAAACCAGCCGCCGGACCGGAGCGTGCAATTGCGCCAGGCCGAACAGCTTGAGCGTCAGCGAATAGCGGTCGCCGTCCAGTCGCGTGACGTAACCGCGCCGCACCAGCCGGTCTAGCATGCGGTAGAATTCGTTGGGGCTGCGCTCGAGTTTCTTGGCAATTTCGGCTTGCGTCAGGCCGCCGTCGACGCCGGCCAGCAGTTCGAGGATGTCGAGCCCCTTGTCGAGCGCTGGCGCGCGGTAGCGCTCGTCCTCGCTGTCATCCATGCTTCACCCCTCCAGTAAAATCGATTCTTCATATACGCAGGAATGCGGCCGACGGAAACAAATTTCGTCTTGACGTGCCCGTGAATGTTTTGTTTGTATATGAATGTAACACTTCTTGTCATCAGACGAGTTGCGGTCGCCGCTGAGGCGCACCCAGGGAGGATACCAATGAACAGACTGCTTTCCGGCGTGTGCGCCGGCGCATTGATGCTTGCGTTCGGCGCAGGCACCGCCCTTGCCGGCGACCTGCCCGGCAAGTTCGAAGGCGTGACCGTCGACGTGAAGCTGATCGGCGGCCAGCAATATGAAAAGCTCTACGAGCGGATCCCGGAATGGGAGAAGGCGACCGGCGCCAAGGTCAACATCCTGACCAAGAAGAACGGCTTCGACATCGACAAGGAGCTCAAGTCCGACATCGCCTCGGGCAGCACCAACTGGTGCGTCGGCTGGAACCATTCCTCCTTCGCGCCGCAATATACCGGCCTCTACACCGATCTCAGCAAATTGCTGCCGAAGGAAGAGATCGACGCCTTCGTGCCGTCGACGATCAAAGCGGCAACCATCGACGGCAAGCTGGAAATGCTGCCGCGTGCCCAGTTCGACGTTTCGGCGCTCTACTACCAGAAGAGCCTCTACGAGAACGCCGACAACAAGGCCAAGTTCAAGACGAAATACGGCTATGACCTGGTGCCGCCGGACACCTGGAAGGAAGTCAGCGACCAGGCCGAGTTCTTCGCCAACCCGCCCAATTTCTACGGCACGCAGTTCGCCGGCAAGGAAGAGGCGATCAACGGCCGCTTCTACGAGATGGTGGTCGCCGAGGGCGGCGAATATCTCGACAAGGACGGCAAGCCCGTCTTCGACTCCGAGGCTGGCATCCGCGCGCTCGACTGGTTCGTCAACCTCTACAAGGCCAAGGCCGTGCCGGCCGGAACCACCAACTACCTGTGGGACGATCTCGGCCAGGGCTTTGCCTCGGGCACCGTCGCCATCAACCTCGACTGGCCGGGCTGGGCCGGCTTCTTCAACGATCCGAAATCGTCGAAAGTCGCTGGCAATGTCGGCGTGAAAGTCGCGCCGAAAGGGTCTTCCGGCAAGCGCACCGGCTGGTCCGGTTTCCATGGCTTCTCGGTGACCGAGAACTGCCCGAACAAGGAAGCCGCCGCTTCGCTCGTCTGGTGGCTGACCAACGAGGATAGCCAGAAGCTCGAGGCCGCCGCCGGCCCGCTGCCGACCCGCACCGCGGTCTGGGATTGGGACCTGAAGCAGGCCGAGAACGATCCGTACAAGAAGGAGGTTCTCTCCGCCTTCCAGGAAGAGGCCAAACACGCCTTTGCCGTGCCGCAGACGCCTGAGTGGATCGAGATTTCGAACGCCGTCTATCCGGAGCTACAGGCGGCGATCCTCGGCGACAAGACCTCCAAGCAGGCATTGGACGAAGCCGCCGCCAAGGCGACACAAATCCTCCAGGACGCCGGCAAGCTCTAGAACCGTCTCCCAACGCTGCCTCTCCCATCAGGAATGGGGGAGGCGATCGCGCTTCGCCGGCGAGAGCGCTGAACCATCAACGACAGACTTTCCGTACCCGGCCCGCGCCTGAACAACGGGCGTCCAAAGCAAACACCACAGGATTCCGATGAAGGGCTTCAAGCCATCCGCGCCATTCCTGCTGCTGCTTCCGGCAATGATCGTGCTGGCGGCGGTCGTCGTGGTGCCGTTGCTGCTCTCGCTCTACTCCAGCTTCACGCCCTTCCGCCTGACGCGGCCCGAGACGTTCTTCGTCTTCGTCGGCTTCAGGAACTATCTTTCGATCCTGTCCAACACCGATTTCTGGTGGGCGTTCGGGCGCACGGTGCTCTTGCTGACCATCGCGCTCAATCTCGAAATGCTGCTCGGCCTCGGCCTCGCCATGCTGGTCGAGAAGGCGACACGTGGCCAACGCATCCTGCGCACGCTGATGATGTTTCCGATGATGTTTTCGCCGATCCTCGTCGGCTTCCAGTTCAAGTTCATGTTCAACGACAATATCGGCCTGGTGAACAACGCTCTGCAGTCGCTCGGCATCACACGGGACGCCATACCGTGGCTGATCGAGGGCCATCTCGCCTTCATCGCCATTTCGGTCGCCGAGATCTGGTCGTCGACGGCGATCTTCGCCATCCTGATCCTGGCCGGCCTGCTCGCCATGCCCAAGGAGCCGATCGAGGCGGCGCGCGTCGACGGCTGCACGCCGTGGCAGACATTCCGCTATGTGACGTGGCCGTTCGTCATGCCCTTCGCCTACATCGCCATGACCATCCGCTCGCTCGACGTCGCGCGCGCCTACGACATCGTCAAGATCATGACCGATGGCGGACCGGCGGGCCGCACGGAGCTGCTCTGGACGCTGGTGGCGCGCACCGCCTACAGCGACGGGCGCATGGGCATGGCCAACGCCATGGCCTATTTCTCGATCCTGCTGTCGATCGCCTTCACCGTCTATTTCTTCAACAAGCTCGCCGCGGCGCGCACGCAGATCGGTGCGGAGTGGTGAGAATGGACGAGAATTCTTCCGCCCGCCTGAAGCGCCGGCTCACCGGCGTCGTCTATCGCATCGGCCTGTTCCTGGCGATGCTGACCATCTGCCTGCCGGGCCTGTGGATCGTGCTGTCGTCCCTGCGGCCGACCGTCGAGATCATGGCCAAGCCACCGGTGTGGATCCCGCAGGAGATTTCGTTCGACGCCTATGTCTCGATGTTCTCAGGCATCGGCAAGGGCGGCATCCCGGTCATCGAATATTTCCGCAACTCGCTGATCATCTCTGTAACCTCGACGGTGATTGCGGTGGCCATCGGCATGGCCGGCGGCTACGCCTTCGCGCGCTACCGCTTCCGCGGCAAATCGAGCGTCTTCCTGGGCCTGATGCTGACGCGCACGGTGCCCGGCATCGCGCTGTCGCTGCCGCTGTTCTTCCTCTACGTGCGGCTCGGCATCATCGACACGCATTTCGGGCTAATCCTTGCCTATGTCGCGCTCAACGTGCCGTTCACGATCTGGCTGATCGACGGCTTCTTCCGCCAGGTGCCGAAAGATCTCGCGGAAGCCGCGCAGATCGACGGCTGCACGCGCTGGCAGGCGTTCTGGCAGGTCGAGTTCCCGCTCGCCGGACCAGGCATCGCTTCGGCCGCGATCTTCGCCTTCCTGACCTGCTGGAACGAATTCGCGCTGGCCTCGCAATTGACCCGCTCGGTCAGCGCCAAGACGCTGCCGGTCGGCCTGCTCGATTACACGGCCGAGTTCACCATCGACTGGCGCGGCATGTGCGCGCTCGCCGTGGTGATGATCATCCCGGCGCTCACCCTCACCTATATCGTCCAGAAACACCTTGTCGGCGGCCTGACCTCCGGCGCGGTGAAAGGCTGATCCCATGGCAACAGTTTCCCTCAGCAAGTTGACCAAGCGCTACGGCAATGTCGGGATCGTGCATGGCATCGATCTCGACATCGCCGACCGTGAGTTCATCGCCCTAGTCGGCCCCTCCGGCTGCGGCAAGTCGACGACATTGCGCATGATCGCCGGGCTCGAAGAGATCAGCGCCGGCTCGATCGAGATCGGCGGGCGCATCGTCAACGATTTGCCGCCGCGCTCGCGCAACATCTCGATGGTGTTCCAGTCCTACGCGCTCTACCCGCATATGACCGTGCGCGAGAACCTCGGCTTCTCGCTGAAAATCGCAGGAGCGGCCAAGGAAGACATGGACCGCCGCGTCGCCGAGGCTTCCAGCATCCTCGGCCTCGACACACTGCTCGACCGCCGCCCGTCGCAACTCTCCGGCGGCCAGCGCCAGCGCGTTGCCATGGGCCGTGCCATCGTGCGCGACCCCGATGTCTTCCTGTTCGACGAGCCGCTTTCCAACCTCGACGCCAAGCTCCGGACGCAAATGCGCACCGAGATCAAGAAGCTGCATGCCAAGGTGCAGTCGACGGTGATCTACGTCACCCACGACCAGGTCGAGGCGATGACTCTTGCCGACCGCATCGTCATCATGCGCGACGGCCATATCGAGCAGGTCGGCACGCCTGACGAGGTTTTCCGGCGGCCGGCGACGCGCTTCGTCGCCGGCTTCATCGGCTCGCCGCCGATGAACCTGCACGAAGCAGCGATCGACAACGGCCAGATGGTTTTTTCCAGCGGCGAAAAGCTGCCTTTGCCTGGTCAGTTCAAGGCCAATGTCGCGACCGGCGACAAGGTCGTGTTCGGGCTGCGGCCCGATGACATCTATCCGACGGGACATGGTATCAGCTCCGGCAGTGCGGCCGACGTGCACCAGATCGAATTGCCAATCACGGTCACCGAGCCGCTCGGCAATGAGACGCTGGTGTTCGTCGAGTTCAACGGCGCGGACTGGGTGTCGCGCATGCTGAATCCGCGACCGCTCAAGCCGGGCGAGCGAGTGGCCATGAGCCTCGACATGTCGCAGGCGCATTTGTTTGCCACCGAGACCGGAAAGACATTGCGGAGCTGACCGATGGCTAGAATCGAAAAGATAGAACTGCGGATGGTGGACCTTGTGCCCAAGGTCAAGCGCACCGACGCGATCCAGAGTTTCGTCAGCCAGGAAACGCCGATCGTCACCATCACCGATTCCGACGGCGCGGTCGGCACCGGCTACAGCTACACGATCGGCACCGGCGGCTCGTCGGTGATGCGGCTTCTCTCCGACCACCTGGTGCCGCGCCTGATCGGCCGCGACCCCGACATGATCGAGGCGATCTGGCACGATCTCGAATTCGCCACGCACGCCACCACAATTGGCGCGATCACCGCCATCGCGATCGCGGCGGTCGACACCGCACTCTGGGATCTCAGGGCCAAGAAGCAGAGACTGCCGCTGTGGAAGCTCGCCGGCGGCGCCAAGGACCGTTGCCCGCTCTACACGACCGAGGGCGGCTGGCTGCACATCGAGACGCAGGCGCTGGTCGACGACGCACTCGCCGCCAAGGCCAGGGGATTTCGCGGCTCGAAGGTGAAGATCGGCAGGCCGCATGGGTCGGAGGATCTTGCCCGCCTGTCGGCGGTGCGCAAGGCGGTTGGCGACGGCTACGAGATCATGACCGACGCCAATCAGGGGTTCTCGGTCGACGAGGCGATCCGGCGCGCGGCAAGGCTGCGTGAGCTTGATCTCGCCTGGATCGAGGAGCCGCTGCCGGCCGACGACATCGACGGTCACGTGCGCCTGTCGAACTCGACGCCGACGCCGATCGCCGTTGGCGAGTCGCTCTATTCGATCCGGCATTTCCGCGAATACATGCAGAAAGGCGCCTGCTCGATCGTCCAGGTCGATGTCGGCCGCATCGGCGGCATCACGCCCTGGCTCAAGATCGCCCATGCGGCGGAAGCCTTCGACATTCCAGTGTGTCCACATTTCCTGATGGAATTGCATGTCAGCCTGACCTGTGCTGTTCAGAACGGCCGATATGTCGAGTACATTCCGCAGCTCGATGAGTTGACCGGCAAGCGCATGCGCATCGAGGATGGGCATGCGCTGGCGCCCGACGAGCCCGGCATCGGCATCGATTGGGACTGGGACGCGGTCAAGGCCATGAGCATCGCCGAATTCACCACGGCGATCACCAAATAGGGGAACTGATATGCAGCGGATGGGGATGGTTCTGGGGTTGAAGCCGGAAAAGGTCGAGGAGTATGTCCGCCTCCATGCCGCCGTCTGGCCCGACGTGCTGACCATGATCTCGGCCTGCAACATCAAGAATTACTCGATCTACCTGAAGCGGCCGGAGAACCTGCTGTTTTCCTATTTCGAATACCACGGCACCGATTATGCGGCCGACATGGCCAAGATGGCCGCCGATCCGAAGACGCAGGAATGGTGGGCCGTCTGCATGCCATGCCAGGAGCCGCTCACGACCCGCAAGGAGGGCGAATGGTGGGCTTCCATGGACGAGGTCTTCCACCATGACTGAAGGCGGTCTCGACCCTGCCTCACTCGTCCAGTCCTGGCCAAAGCCGTCGAAGCCTCGGCCGATCGTCACCTTCGGCGCAGGATCGATCGTCGGCGACGCACATTTCCCAGCCTACAGGAAGGCTGGCTTTCCAGTCGCCGGCCTCTACGATCCGGACCAGGACAAAGCGCGGGCACTGGCCGAGAAATGGGGCGTGACCGCGTTCCGCTCGGTGGAAGCAGCCGCTGATGTCAAGGACGCGGTTTTCGATCTGGCGACGCCGCCGGGTCGGCACGCCGAGATCCTGAAGGCTCTGCCCGATGGCGCGGTCGCATTGATCCAGAAGCCGATGGGCAACTATCTCGGCGAGGCAACCGAAATCCTCGAAATCTGCCGCGCCAAGAAGCTCAAGGCGGCGGTGAATTTCCAGCTCCGCTTCGCGCCGATGATGCTGGCGCTCAAGGATGCCATCGCCAAGGGCTGGCTCGGCGAGGTCGTGGACTTTGATGCCTGGCTGGCGCTGGCCACACCGTGGCAGCTTTGGGAGTTCCTGCTCAAGGCGCCGCGCGTCGAGATCGCCATGCATTCGATCCACTATCTCGACCTGATCCGGCAGTTGCTCGGCGACCCCAAGAGCGTGCATGCCAAGACGCTCGGCCACCCCAACCACAGAGTGGCACAGACGCGCACCAGCGCCATTCTCGACTATGGCGATACCGTGCGCTGTGCGCTGTCGATCAACCACGACCACAAATTCGGTCGCCGGCACCAGGCCTGCGAATTCCGCATCTGCGGCACCGAGGGTGCGGCCTATCTCAAGCTCGGCCTCAATCTCGACTATCCCCGGGGCGAACCGGACATTCTGGAGATTTATCCCAGGGGCGGAACGGACTGGGTCGCGGTGCCGCTCGCCGGCGAGTGGTTCCCCGACGCCTTCGTCGGGCGCATGGCCAATGTCCAGCGTTTTGCCGCAGGCGAAGACGACGAATTGGTCAGCTCGGTCGAGGACGCCTGGAACACCATGGCGCTGGTCGAAGCGGCCTACCGTTCGAGCGCAGCGCCGGCAACGCCGATCGCGGAAAGACCCTGATGGAACGGATCCAGTATTTCGAGGATTACCAGATCGGCGCCTCGCGCATCACCAGCGGCCGCACCATCACCGAGACCGACTTCATCGTCCATGCCGGGCATACAGGCGATTTCTTTCCGCACCACATGGACGCCGAGTTCATGAAGACGACGCCGTTCGGCCAGCGCATCGCGCATGGCACGCTGGTGTTCTCGGTCGGCATCGGGCTGACGGCAACCGTCATCAATCCGGTCGCCTTTTCCTATGGCTATGACCGCCTGCGCTTCATAAAGCCGGTGTTCATCGGCGACACGATCCGCACGCGCACCACCATAGCGGCCAAAGAAGACGATCCAAAGAGGCCGGGCTCCGGACGCGTGATCGAACGCTGCGAAGTCATCAACCAGCGCGATGAAGTGGTGCTGGTCGCCGACCATATCTACATCGTCGAACGCAAGCCGGCACAGGGCTGAAACCCAAGCCGTTTCCTATGCGCCAGTGGCACGCTTGGTGATGCGCTCCAGGCCGAGCAGCAGGACCAGCGTCGCCACGACCAGGATCATGGTGAGCGCCGCACCGGCGAAGATGTCGCCGCGATCGGTGAGGCTGAAGATCGACACCGGCAGCGTCACCCAGCCTGGCGGATAGACCATCACGGTGGCGCCAAGCTCGCCCATCGAGAGCGCGAAGCTCAGGCCGAAAGCAGCAACCAGATAGGGTGCCAGCAAGGGCAGCGTGACATGCCAGAGCCGATAGGCCGGGCGCGCGCCAAGGCTCGAGGCCACCTGTTCGAAATCAGGCGACAGCCGGGCCAGCCCGGCCGAGACATTGCCGAAGGTGAAGGCCGAGATCAGCACGAAATGCGCGATCATGACGATCGCGATCGTGCCGTTGAGCAGCAGCGGCGGATGGCTGAACGCAACCAGCAGGCCAAGGCCGACCGACACCGAAGGCACCGCACTTGGGACGAAGAACAACAGGCCGAGCACCTTGCTCAGGGTTGCACCCTGGATGCGGAGCGCAAGTGCCGCCCAAGTGCCGCTGACCAGCGCCAGGGCGCCGGCCAGGAAGCCGGTGATCAGGCTCGCCTTCACGGCTTCGCCAGCCGCGCCGCGCATCACGTCGCTGTAATGCTCCGTCGTCAGCCCGCTTGGCAGCACGCCGTTCCATTGGTCGGCAAGGCTGGACAGGAGGATGACCGCCAGCGGCGCCAGGAACAACACGCCGAAGACGAGCGCGAAGAGCACCCACAGAGCGATGCGACCGGGACGCGACCAGACCAGCATGGCTAGACTCCCAACCGGCCGGCGGCGAAACGGTAGAGGCCGAACAGGCCGAGCGACAGCGCGATGTTGACCACGGCGATGATGCAGGCGACCTGATAGGCCGATTCCTGGATCGCCTTGCCGTAGATCAGCAGCGGCAGCGTGATGACGCCCTTGGCGCCGATGAACAGCACGATGCCGAATTCATTGACGGTCAACAGCAGGCACAGGCTGCCGCCGGCGATGAGCGCGGGAATTGCGGCCGGCAGGATGACCTGGCGGACGATGCGGAACGGCCGTGCCCCGAGCACGCTTGCCGCTTCGATCTGGCCACGGTCGACCAGCGAGAAAGCGGCGAGCAGTGGCCGCAGGATGAAGGGTGTGTAGACGGTGACTTCGGCGAGCACCACCCCCCAGGTCGAATAGAGGAAATCGACGGGCGGCAGCGGCAGCGAGAAGGCTTCCATCAGCCCGGAATTGAGCATGCCGGCGGAGCCGTAGAGAAAGGTGAAGGCAAGCGTCACCAGGAAGGTCGGCAGGGCGATGAAAGTATCGATCAGGCGGGCGATGAAGCCGCTGCCGGGGAACGGCACGAAAGCGAGGATCAGCGCCAGCACGAGGCCCACGATCAGGCACCCGGCCGTCGCGGTGACCGAGATGGTCACCGTGTTGATCAGCGCGTTGAGGAAAAAGCGGGAATGCAGGACACGGACGACTTCCGCAATATTGGCGACACCGCTGTCGTCGAAAAAGGCCTGACGGGCGATGAGCGCCAGCGGATAGAAGAACAGCAGCGCCAGCAGGGCAGCCGGCGGCACGATCCAGAATTTGCCGGGTTCTCTCCTGATCGCCGGCGCGCCAATTGCGACCGCGTCAGACACCGGCGTCTTCCGGAAGAAGCGAGGTGTCGGCGGGCGCAAAGAACAATGGCACCTCGGCACCGGGTTCGGGCAAGGCGATCGGCAACCGCGTCGCCGAGACGCGCACCGGCGTGCCTTCGACATCGAGCACGAGATGGGTGAGTTCGCCCTGCCAGTGTACTTCCCTGAGGGTGCCGACGATCCGGTTGGTGTGCTCGCTGTCGGCCGTCAGGCTGAGGTGCTGCGGCCTGATGCAGAGCAGGCTCTTGTCGCCGGCCTTCTCGGCACGGCCGGCGCCTGTCAGCACCGCATCGCCATGCCTTGCCGTGGCGAAGCCTTTCGCGCCGGCCGCCTCGGCAACCGTCACCGGCAGGAGATTGGCGCGGCCGAGAAATTCGGCGGTAAAGCGGTTCGGCGGGCGGCGATAGAGTTCTGTCGTCGGCCCGTGCGAACAGACCCTGCCGTCGCGCATGATGGCGATCTTGTCGGCAAGCGTCAGCGCTTCCGTCTGGTCGTGGGTGACGTAGAGGATGGTCAGACCCGGCAGGCTGCGGTGCAGGCGGGCGATCTCCTCGACCATGTTGCGGCGGATCTGCGCGTCGAGCGCCGACAGCGGCTCGTCGAGCAGGAGCACGCGCGGCCGCACGGCAAGGGCGCGGGCAATCGCGACACGCTGCTGCTGGCCGCCCGAAAGCTCGCGCGGATAACGCCTGGCAAAAGTCGCCATGCCGACGGTGCCGAGCGCATCCTTGACCCGCTCGGCGATCAGCGCCTTGTCGGCGCCTTGTGCCCGGAGGCCGAAGGCGACGTTGTCCTCGACCCGCATGTGCGGAAACAGCGCGTAGTTCTGCACCACCATGCCGAGACCGCGCTCGTAGGGCGGCAGGTCGGTCACATCGGTGGCGCCGATACGGATGCGGCCGCTTGCGGGCCGCACGAAGCCGGCCACGGCGCGCAAGGCCGTCGTCTTGCCGGAGCCGGATGGGCCGATCATCGCCAGGATTTCGCCAGGCGCTATATCCAGGGTCAGCGGATGCAGGACGACATGCGCGCCATAGGCGACGCTGACTTTGTCGAAGTGGACGTTGGAGCCGGCGCCGCGAATTTTCGCGGCGTCGATGTCCATGACACTGGTACCAGTAAAGGCGGCGGCCGACATGGCTTGGTCCTCCGGATTTCTGCCCTCGGGTGTCAGCTTCCGGTCGCCTCGTTCCACTTCTTGACGTAGTCGGGAAGCTTGCTCAGCGCCTCGTCCCAGTTCGGCGCCCAGATGGTCAGGCCCTTCATCGCTTCCTGCGCCTTGGCGAAGTTGGCATCGGATGGCGTTACGTCCTTGCGGGCGGGCATGCCGAGCGCAACGGAACTTACCGTCGACTGCGCTTCCTTGGAGAGCAGGAAGTCGATCAGCTTCTTGCCGTTGTCGCCATTCGGCGCGCCGGTGACCAGGCCGATTTCATAGGGCAGCGCGAAGGTGGAGCGCACACCGTCAGGGCCCGCCGGCCAGAACACCTTGATGTTCGGATTGTCGGCCATCTGCGACATGTTCATCTGCAGGTCGCCATTGGCGACATGCAGCTCGCCCTTGTTGACCAGCGCGGTCAGCTTGCCGGTCGAGGCGGACGGGCCGACATTGTTGTCCTGCAGCTTCTTCATGAACTCGAAGCCGGCATCCTCGCCGCCAAAGGCATGGATGACCTGCAGCATGACGGCGGTTCCGTCGCCGGCCTGGCCGGGGGTCGAATACTGGATCTTGCCCTTGAACTTCGGATCGAGCAGGTCGTTGTAGCTCTTCGGCGCTTCCGAGAGCACCGCGCTGTTATAGATGAAGTTCATGTAGTTGTTGACCAGCGGCCGGTACTTGTCGGTGCCGCCGTCGATCTGGTCGGCGCCTTCGGGCTTGTAGTCCTGCAGCAGGCCATCAGCCGCGGCGCGCTGGACGAAGGGCGGCAAGGTCACCAGCACGTCGGCCTGCGGGTTCGATTTTTCCTTGGCGACCCGTTCGACGACACCGCCCGAGCCTGCCTCGATATACTGTACCTTGATGCCGGTGGCCTTGGTGAAGGCAGCAAACTCGGTTTCGAACCAGCTGCCATTGCCGTCATGCAGGCCGTCGGCGGAATAGATGGTGACCACGCCGTCGGCGAGCGCCGGTCCGACAAGAGCCGACGACGCCAGCAGCGACGCGGCGAAGGCCATGGCGATGTTTGTTTTGCGCGATTTCATGGATCAGTTCCCCTGTGATTGATGGCACATTCTGCGATGCACTATGACGATCGCGCCGTCGGGACCTTCGGGCCTTGTAGCGCTTGTGGATGTCGTCGTTGCGTCAACTTTGGGGATTGGCGATCGATAAGTAAAATCTATTTATTTTATGACAGGCAAACTTCTTCTGATGTTTGTCATGGAACTGTCGCGTGCCTGTCTTGGAGGCGTTTCGACCCTTTGAACGTCGGCGACCGGCGGAGCCAGTGGTGATCAGCCGAAGGAAACGCCTGCCGTCTGAGCCCGCAGTCGCGGATCGAACGAGCGAACCGTGACGGGCCGGCCGTCGAGGATTTCGAAGCAGCGGGCGAGCGTGTCGTCCTCGAGCCGGCGCATCGCCTCTTGCGTGAAGAAGGTGAGATGCGGAAACAGGATGACGTCGTCGCGGTCGAACAGCGCGCTCATCGGATGACCTGACCGGGCCAGCGGCTCGACCGAATAGACGTCGAGCCCGGCGCCGCCGATGCGTCCGGCAACGATCGCCTCGACAAGGGCGGTCTCGTCGATCAGGGCGCCGCGCGAGACGTTGACGATGACGGCGGAGGGCCTCAGGCAGGCGAGTTCGGCCTTACCGATCAGTCCGCGCGTATTGTCGTTCAGCACGCAATGGATGGAAACGAAATCGGAGGCGCGCAGCATGGCGTGGAGATCGTGAGCCTTCTCGATGCCGGCGCCATGCATGGCCGCCGCATCGACGCCGGGATCGAAGCCAAGCACACGGGCGCGAAACCCTTGGCCTGCCATGCGCGCCATGCTGCGGCCGATCTTGCCGCAGCCGACGAGGCCGAGCGTGGCGCCGGAAATGTCGCGCCCCAGCCAGCGCTGCTCGGGCCAGATCCAGCCATCGCGTGACACCGCCGCCGTGATCGCCGGCAGCCGCTTGGCCAGCGCGATCATCAGCGCGAAAGCACCCTCGGCGACGGTTTCCTCGGCATACTCAGGCACATTGACGACGGGAATGCCGCGCTGCATCGCGGCAGGAATGTCGATGGCATCAATGCCGACGCCATATTTGACGATGCCCTTCAATTTGGGCGCCGCCTCTATCACCCGCGCGGTGATCGGCGTGTAGCACATCAGCAGGAGATCGGCGTCGGCGACAGCATCGATCAGGTCCGCCTCGGGAATACCGTCGGGTAACGTCACCAGCTCGACGCCCCTCGCCCGCAAGCCGGCGTCGATTCCCGGACATTCGAGTTCCCGATCGGTGCGCACCGCCTTCACGGTCAGGCCAGCACGGCTGCCTCGACGATGTCGAGAGCGCGGTCGAGATCCGTTTTCAAAATGACCAATGGCGGCGACAAGGTCAGCACGTTGCCGTGGGTGACCTTGAAGCTCAGGCCCTGTTCCAGGCAAGTGTAGAACACCCGTTCGGCAAGCTCGCGCGCGGGCTGGCGCGTGGCGCGGTCCTCGACGAGTTCGACGCCCACCATCAGACCCCTACCCCTGACGTCGCCGACATGCGGCGAGCGCGCCATCAGATCCTGCATGCGCCCGAACATATGCCGGCCAAGCTCGGCCGAGCGCTCGACCAGCCCTTCCTCCAGTATGATGTCGATGGTGGTCAATGCCGCGCGCGTCGTCACCGGGTTCTTTTCGTGGGTGTAGTGACCGATGGCAAAGCCGCCGGTGACGTCGAGGTCGCGGCGCGCAATGACGGCGGCGATCGGCAGGATGCCGCCGCCGAGCGACTTGCCGAGAACGACAATGTCGGGCGTCACGCCATCATGCTCGTGAGCAAAGAACTTTCCGGTCTTGCCGAGGCCGGTCGGGATCTCGTCGAAGATCAGCAGCGTGCCATGGCGATCGCAGGCCTCGCGCACCCGCTTCCAGAAACCGGGCGGCGGCGGGTTGGGCGTCGCCCGCATCGGCTCCGCGACGACCGCGGCTACGTCCTGCTCGCGGTCGAGCACATAGGCGATCATGTTGGCGCAGGCGATGCCCGAAGTCTCAAGGGAATCGTGGCCATAGGGGCAGCGATAGCCATCCCAGGGGGCGACATGCTCGGTGCCGGTCATCATCGGGCCGGCGATATGTGAGCGGAAGGTCGCCTCGCCGCCGACGCTTGCCGCGCCGAAGCCGGCGCCGTGGAAAGCATCCCAGAACGACACCGTCTTGAAGCGGCCGGTCGCCGCGCGCGCGATCTTCAGTGCCACCTCGATGGCATCCGAGCCACCCGTGGTGAACAGCACCTTGCCGAGATCGCCAGGCGCGAGTTCCGCCAGCTTCTCCGCCAGCTCGATGGCGGGCTCGCAGGTGAAGCGGCGCGGCGCGAAGCAGAGATCGTCGAGCTGCTGCTTGATCGCGGCCACCAGCCTGGGATGGCCGTAGCCGAGGTGATGCACGCTGTTGCCATGGAAATCCATGAAGCGGCGGCCGGTGGTGTCCTCGATCCAGATGCCTTCAGCCTTGGCGATGGTCGACAGACAGGGGCTGGAGAGGCTCTGATGCATGAAGGCGGCCGCGTCGCGATCGAGCAAGCCGCGGATGCGGGGATCCTCCTGGCCGGCGTCCCATCGGCGGCGCGCCGCTGTCGTGTTGGAATCGCCCTCGGTATGCACAAGTTCTTTGGTCGCGGCCATCACGGTCTCCGAAACGCGAAGGAGGGAGCGTCGAAACGCCCCCTCGGTTGGTCTGCCAGTTGTTACGGTCCGGTCAGGACCAGGGCAGCGAGAATGTCTTGACGTTGGTGTAGCTCTTCATCGCTTCGATAACGCCTTCCTTGTAGCCATTGCCCGAATCCTTGATGCCCCCGAAGGGAGACATCTCGATGCGATAACCCGGCACTTCCCAGATGTTGACGGTGCCGACCTGCAGCCCGGCGATGTATTTCTGCATGCGGGGAAACGAGTTGGTGCAGACGCCCGACGACAGCCCGAAGGCGGTCGAGTTGGACAATGCGATCAGCGCCTCGTCGTCATCGGGCGCGCGCACGATCGGGATGATGGGCCCAAACGTCTCTTCCATGACCAATTCGGATGTGTGTGGCACGCGATCGACGACGATCGGCGGCAGCAGCGCGCCCTGACGGCCCGGATTGTAGAGGACTTCAGCACCTTGCTCGGCCGCCATGTAGACACGCGCCTCGAACAGCGCTGCTGCCTTCTCGTGCACGACCGTACCAAGGTCGGTCGAGCGGTCCATCGGATCGCCGAAGCGGATCTTCTTCGCCCGCTCCAGCACCAGTGGCACGAAGCGGTCGGCGACGCTTTCCTGGACCAGGATGCGCTTGACCGCCGTGCAGCGCTGGCCGGAGTTTTTTGTCGCGCCGGCGACGGCGAGGTCCGCCGCCTTTGCCAGATCGTCGTCCGATAGATCGTTGAGGATGATCAGCGGGTCGTTGCCGCCGAGTTCCAGCACCTGGCGCTTGTAGCCAGCGGTGCGGGCGATCATCTTGCCGACCGGCACGCCGCCGGTGAAAGTGATCAGGTCGATGTTCTCGTTGGTGATCATCTCGTTGCCGATCTCGGCCGGCCAGCCGGTCACCACCGACAGCATCTCCGGCGGCAGGCCGGCTTCATAGAGAATGTCGGCCAGGAGCAGCGCCGTCATCGGCGTCAGTTCGGTCGGCTTGACCACCACGCAATTGTTGGTGGCGATTGCCGGCGCCACCTTGTGCGAGACCATGTTGAGCGGATGATTGAACGGCGTGATCGCCGAGATCGCCTTCAGCGGTTCGCGGGTGGTGAAGATCTTGCGCGCCTTGCCGTGCGGGGTGAGGTCGCAGGAGAAAATCTGGCCGTCATCCTGAATGCACATCTGCGCCGACAGCGTGAACACGTCATAGGCGCGGCCGACCTCATAGAGCGAATCCGCTTTGGAGATGCCGAGTTCCAGGGTGATGAGATCGGAAATCTCTTCGCGGCGTGATGCAAGGATTTCGGCGGTGCGAAACAGGATCTGCTGGCGCTCGTAGCGGGTCAGCTTCGACCGGTAGCCGGCGGCGATCTCGAAGGCTTTTCGCGCGTGCTCAGCGCTCCCGGCCGGCACGGTGCCGATGACGGTATCGTTCCAGGGGTAGCGCACCTCGACGACGCCCTCGGCATCGACTTTCCTGCCAGCAATGCGCATCGGCTCGTGGCGAACTTTGATGGCGGGGTCGAGTTTGGTCATGCACTCTGCTCCAGCAGATGTTAGGCGTTGCGGCCGAGGATCGACCCCCACTCCGGCCCTCCGGGCCACCTCTCCCCCGATCGACGGGGGAGAGGAAATCAGGCGAAGTCGGCGCCCCCACGTTTCCAGGCTGAGCCGCGGCTAACCCTGGCGCCTTTCCTCTCCCCCGTCGATCGGGGGAGAGGTGCCGAGCGAAGCTCGGCGGAGTGGGGGTCGACATCCACGTTCGACATCAAGCCAGTGCCGCCGCCATCGTCGCGTAATAGAAGGCGTCGAAATTGCGCAAGGTCGGCTCATCAGGCAAGTCAGGCAGCACGCGGTTGACGATGAACGGCACTTCCTGCTCGGTCAGTCCGCCATGCGAGCGCAGCGGTTCGTTCAGCGCCGCCAGGTCGTGGCGGTGTTCCGAGGTGCCGATCGTCTTGTTCTCGGTCGAGACCAGCACGATGTCGCCGATGCGGTCGGCCGGCAGTTCGAAGCGCTCGCAGGCCGTCGGGCTGTCGACGACCAGCATGATGCCGTCGACCTTGGCGAGCCGGGCCATGATGCCGGCCTGGTCGGCGCCATCAGGCAGATAGGCGGTGGCAAACGAGCCGAGGGCGCCGTGATGCACGACATAGGGGTCGGTGATCGGCAGAATGACGCGCGCGGCATCCTTGCCCAACCATTCGTCCAGCAAATCCTGGACATAGACGACATCGGGCGAGCCGTCCGCCTTGTGCTTGGCCTTCATGCCATGGTCGGCGGTCACCACGATCGCCGCACCCAGTGCATCGAGCTCCGTCAGGTACTTGTCGAACATCTCGTAGAAGGCATTGGCCTGGGGCACGCCCGGCGCGTATTTGTGCTGCACATAATCGGTGGTCGTCAGGTACATGATGTCGGGGCGGAACTCCCTGAGCAGCTGAACGCCGGCGGCGAAGACGAATTCCGACAGTTCGGCCGAATAGACCTCCGGCACCGGCAGCCCAAAGTGCTTCGAGGCATTGTCGATGCCGTGCTCGACCACGGTCGTGGTGTCCGACTTTTCCGCCGAGAAGCACAGCGCGCGACCTTCGTCGAAGGCCAGGCCCTTGCCGAGCAACGCACGCAGCTTGTCCTTGGCGGTCACCACCGCAACCTTGGCGCCGGCGTCGTAGAAGGCTTGAAAAACGGTCGGCGCGCGCAGGAAGCGCGGGTCGTTCATCATCACTTCCTTGCCGGTCTCACGCTCGTAGAGATAGTTGCCGCAAATGCCATGCACCGACGGCGGACGGCCGGTGGCGATCGACAGATTGTTGGGGTTGGTGAAGCTCGGAATGACCGAGTGGGCAAAGCGCACCGTGCCCTTCTCCTTGATCCTGACCAGAGCCGGCATCAGCCCGGCCTTTATCGCTTCGTCGAGATAGGCGGGCTCGCAGCCATCAAGGCAGATGGCGATGGCCGGCACGCGCGGCCAAGCATAGGTGCGGCCGTTGACCGCGACATTGATGGGAGACATCTGGTTCATCGAAAATCCTCGATATCGGCCGCTTCAGGCGGCGAGTTTGGCGCGTTCGGCGAGTGCCGCGGCGGGTGGGGTGGCGGTGTCGACGCCCATTTCACGAAGCGAGAAGGCCGCCGCCTCGACAACGCGGCGCATGACATGCTCGTCCATCTGGCCGATGCAGCCGACACGGAAGCTATCGACGGCGGTCAGCTTGCCCGGATAGATGATGAAGCCCTTTTCCTTCATCAGATCGTAGAAACGGTCGAAGGCGAAGCTGGCATGGGCCGGGTTGAAGAAGGTGACGATGATCGGCGACAGCCAGCGGTCTCCGAGCAAGGTCTCGAAGCCGAGGTCGCGCATGCCGGCCACCATGACGTCGCGGTTCCTGGTGTAGCGGGCGCCACGGCCGGCGACACCGCCCTCGGCCTCGTGCTGGCGCAACGCTTCAAGGAAAGCGGCAACGACGTGCGTCGGCGGCGTGTAGCGCCACTGGCCGGTCTTGTTCATATGCGCCCACTGGGCGTGGACGTCGAGCGACAGCGAGTGGCTGCGGCCCTTGGCCGCCTCCAGTTCGCTCTTGCGGGCGATGATGAAACCAAAGCCCGGCACGCCCTCGATGCATTTGTTGGCGGACGAGACCATCGCCTCGTAGCGGATCTCGTTGACGTCGAGCGCGACGGCGCCGAAGGCACTCATGGAATCGACGAGCAGCTTGCGGCCCTTGGCATGGACGGCCTCGGCAATCTCGGCGACCGGGTTCAAAATGCCGGAACTGGTCTCGCAATGGATGGCGATGACATGGGTGATGGCAGGATCGGCCTCAAGCGCTGCTGCCACCTCGTCGCCGCGCGGCGGCAGGTAGTCGCCCTTGTCGATCAGCGTGTAGGCGCGGCCGAGATACTGCATGGTCTGCGCGGCACGCAGGCCGTAGGCGCCGTTGGCCAGCACCAGGACCTTGCCATCCTTCGGCACGAACGAGCCGAGCATCGCCTCGACGCAGAAGGAGCCGCTGCCTTGCATCGGCACGCAATCGAATTCATCTTTCGCATCGCCCGTCAGCGCCAGCAGGCGGCGGCGCAAATCGGCGGTCATGGCGCGAAAATCGCCGTCCCACGATCCCCAGTCACGCAGCATGGCCTGCTTGACCGAATAGGCCGTGGTCAGCGGCCCCGGGGTCAGCAGATAGGGCTCGCCCAGCGCCGGTGCCTCCAGGGGCTTTGGGGCAAATTTCGTCTCGGCGAGCATGAGTGTCCTCCGACAGGTCGCTGCTTTTTGCGGCCCTACTCTCGGCCCGAATGACATATTTGTAAAATCGTTATTTTGTATCGAAGTATCGATTTTTACGATGCAAGGTGCGAGCACCGCGACATAAGCTGCATGCCGGTCATGACATGCTTGTGAAGCCGGGTAACTTCGCGTCTTCATCATAAATAAAATCGTTCATTTCAATCTTTCAGTTAGCAGAACTTGCGGTAAGCTGCCGACGACCCTTGGTATCCCGGAGGCACGGTAAATGCGCTACGTCCAGCTGCGGGCCTTTCATCAGGTGGCGATTTCGGGTGGTTTTTCGCGGGCGGCCGAAGCGCTGTTCCTGACCCAGCCGGCGATATCCGACCAGGTGCGCAAGCTCGAGGAAGAGTACGACGTGCTGCTGTTCAACCGGAACAAGAAGCAGGTCACGCTGACCCATTCGGGCCAGAAGCTGCTCGAAATTACCCACCGCATGTTCGACACGGAGCAGCAGGCGCTCGAGCTGCTGACCGAGTCGCGGGCGTTGCGTTCCGGCACGCTGCGCATCGTCGCCGACGCCGCGCATCACCTGCTGCATATCCTCGGCAGCTTCCGGGCCCGTTACCCAGGCGTCCAGGTTTCGGTGCGCGCCGGCAACACCGAGACGGTAATCAGCAGCCTCTACAGCTACGATGCCGATATCGGCGTGCTGGGCGAGGTGCCGACCGGACGCGATTTCGAGGTCTTGAAACTCAACTCGACGCCGATCATCGCCTTCACCTCCATCGACCATCCGCTGGCGGGCAAAAAGTCGCTGACGCTCGCGCAGCTGGCGCAGGAATCGCTGGTCATGCGTGAGCGTGGCTCGAAGACGCGCCAGAAGCTCGAAGACCTGGCTGCCGCTTCGAAGGTTGAACTGCGGCCGGCGATCGAAGCCGAGGGCCGCGAGGCGGTCCGCGAGATCGTCGCCTCGGGCGCCGGCATCGGTTTCGTCTCGGCCGCCGAATTCGGTCAGGATTCACGGCTGATGCCGATCACCATCGACGCGCCCGAGACCTTGATGGACGAAGCGCTGATCTGCCTGCGCGAGCGCAGCGGCGGCAAGCTGGTGCGCGCCTTTCTCGACATGGCAAGATCGATGTCGGCGGATTAAGCGGCGGCCCTGATCTCCACTGCATCCGCCTTCACCCGCTCCGACTTCGGATCGTAGGGGCTGCGCAAATGCGCCGTGGCGGCATGCCGCTCGCCGGCGAGGTCGATCTCGAACCGCTCGCCGCTGAGGAACGCCGCATCGACGCCGGCTTCGTGTTCGATCAGTCCGAGCGCCACCGAGCGGCCGAGCGTGTGACCGTAGGCGGCAGAGCGCACTTCGCCAACCGGTTTGCCGTCGCGCAGGATCAACTCGCCGCCCCATAGCATCGGCTCGGCGTCGTCGAGCGTGAACAGCACGACACGCCTGGCCGGCGCGGCCAACGGCTTTGACTTGATCAGCGCATCGCGTCCGATGAAACCGCCCGGCTTGTCCATGGCGACGGCAAAGCCAAGCCCCGCCTGCCAGGGGTCGATATCAGGCGTCAATTCCCTGCCCCAGGCGCGAAAACCTTTTTCGATGCGCAAGGCGTCGAGCGCGTAGTAGCCGGCGTCAGCCAAGCCGAACTCGCGGCCTGCCTCATGCAGCGCTTCATAGACGCCGACCGCGAACTCGGTCGGCACGATCAGCTCCCAGCCGAGCTCGCCGACATAGGTCATGCGGTTTGCATAGGCGGTGGCGTAGCCGATATCGATCTCGCGGATCGTGCCGAAGGGGAAGCCCGCGTTGGAAAGATCCGCCGAAGACAGTTTGCCGAGCAGATCGCGCGAGCGCGGCCCCATCAGCGCCAGCACCGCATAGGACGAGGTGACGTCGGTCAGGATCGCATGGGCATCGGCCGGGATGTTCTTGACGATCCAGTCGGCATCGTGGACCGCCTGCGCGGACCCCGTGACGATGAGGAATTTTTCGGCACCGAGCCGCATCACCGTGAGGTCGCTTTCGTAGCCGCCACGGGCGTTGAGCATGCCGGTATAGACCGAGGTGCCGACCGCCACATCGACATTGCCGGCGCAAATTCGGTTGAGCACGACGCTGGCATCGCGACCTTGGACGAGGAGCTTGGCGAAGGAGGTCTGGTCGAACAGGGCGACGGCCTCGCGCGTCGCCTTCATCTCTTGGCCGACCGCTTCATGCCAGTTCTGGCGGCCGAAGGCATAGTCGTTCTCGGCCTTCCCTCCCGGTGCTGCGAACCAGTTGGCGCGCTCCCAGCCCATCTTGGAACCGAAGCAGGCACCCTTGGCGGCCAGCCGATCGTAGAGCGGCGAGCGGCGGAACGGTCGCGCGGTGTCCAGTTCCCGGTTTGGCCATGGCATGGCGTAGTGCAGGCCAAGCGTTTCCTTGACCCGGTCATGCAGCCAGCGCGGATTGTTGTTGAAGGACGCGAAGCGCCTGATGTCGACCGGCCACAGATCCATGGTCGGCGCACTGTGGACGATCCACTCGGCCAGCGCCCTCCCCGCGCCGCCGGCGCTGGCGACGCCCATCGAATTGAAGCCGGCGCCGACATAGAAATTCTTCAGCTCCGGCGCCTCGCCGAGGAGAAAATTGTTGTCCGGCGTGAAGCTCTCGGGACCGTTGTAGAATTTCTTGACCTCGGCCTCAGCCAGTTGCGGCACGCGGACAAGCGCGTTTTCCATCAGGATCTCGAACTGGTCCCAATCGTCGGGCAGCAGCGCGAACTCGAAATTCTCCGGGATGCCGTTCATGCCCCAAGGCTTGGCGTGCGGCTCGAAGCCGCCCATGACCAGTCCGCCGACCTCTTCCTTGAAGTAGATGAAGCCGTCAGGGTCGCGCATCACAGGCAGGTCCGGATGCACGCCCTCGATCCTGCCGGTGACGATGTACATGTGCTCGGCCGAGTGCAGCGGCACCGAGACGCCGCACATCAGCCCGACCTTGCGCGCCCATTGGCCGGCGCAGTTGACGACGATCTCGGCGGCGATGTCGCCGCGATCCGTCTCGACGCCGCAGGCGACACCGTTTTTCACCGTGATGCCGGTGACCTTCACCCGCTCGAATATTTGGGCGCCGCGGTTGCGCGCGCCCTTGGCCAATGATTGCGTGAGGTCCGTGGGATTGGCCTTGCCATCGCCGGGCAGCCAGACGGCGCCGACCAGATCGTTCGTCGCCATCACCGGCCACAGCTCGCCTGCTTCCTTTGCCGAGATGACATCGATCTCGACGCCTTGGGCGCGGGCCGATGCGGCCGTGCGTTTCAACACTGTCATGCGGTCGGCGGTGCGCGCCACCGACAGCGAGCCGCAATTCTTCCAGCCTGTGGCAAGACCAGTCTCGGCTTCCAATTCGCTGTAGAGCTGCGTGGAATACCGGATCAGGCTGGTCATGTTGGAATGGCTGCGGAGCTGCCCGACAAGGCCGGCTGCATGCCAAGTGGTGCCGCCGCTGAGCTGTCCCTGTTCGAGCAGGACGACATCGGTCCAGCCGAGCTTGGTCAGATGGTAGGCGACCGAGCAGCCGATGATGCCGCCGCCTATGATGACAAATCGTGCCTGAGTGGGAAGTTCATGTGCCATGGGCGTTCCGCCATTTGAAGGGATGGCTGGACATTAGCAGGGAAAAGCCAAATATCAACTCAAAAAGTCACAAAATATCACATCAGACTTGCCACTATGAGTTCGGGTCCCTTTTGCGAAAGCGCCTCGGCAAGCGCGGTGTCCGGATTGGCGTCGACGATCACGCCGGCGGCGCGCTCGAAATTCGGAATCCTGAGCGGCGTCAGCTTGCCGAACTTGCCGCTGTCGAGGGCGAAATAGGCCTTGCCGGCAAAAGCGATCATGCGGCCACGCTGCTCCGCGCCGGCGCGGGTGAAGTCGGTCACCTCGCCATCCGGGGACAGGGCACCGCCCCCGAGGAAGGCGATGTCGACACGGAAGCGAGCCATCGCATCGAGCGTGTCGATGCCGGAAGCCGCCTCCTCGCCGGGATCGATTTCGCCGCCCAGCATATGCACACGCATGCCGGGGACATGGCACAGATGCAGCGCGATCGGCAGGCTGGCCGTGCAGATGGTAAGATCGCGCAGGTCGGCCATGGCATGCGCGACGGCCAAAGTGGTGGTGCCGGAATCGAGAAAGACCACCATTCCGTCCTTAACCAGGCCGGCGGCAGCCTTGCCGATCGCCGCCTTGCCGTGGGCATTTTCCTGGCTGCGCAGGCTCATCGCCGGCTCGCTCGGCTCGAAGCGGGAGGCGCCGCCATGCACGATGCCGAGCCTCCCCTGGTCCGAAAGCAGCTTCAAATCGCGGCGGATAGTTTCGCGCGAGACATCGAAGAACCCGGCAAGCTCGGCGACGCTGACGGAACCCTGGGCGCTCAACCGCCTAAGGATCTCGTCGTGGCGTCTTGGGGCAAGTGCGCGCACCGGCAGGCGGCTGACGGGAGACATGGCGATCCTCGTGTCGAGCGATGATGTTGCAATATGTGGCAGTGAACCCGCATGGACGCAACCACGCCGGCGTGACCGGCGGCATTGATATTGCCTGTCTAGGATTTTCGCGACAGACCTTCGTCCTTTATGGCGTTGACGAGTGTCTCGCTGCCTTCGCGAAGATGCTGGCTCAGAATGCTCACGGCCTTGTTGCCGTCGCGCTGCCGGCAGGCGGCCAGCAGGTCGCGGTGCTCGGCCTGCGAGCGGGTGCGATAGTCGAGGTTCGACAACAGGATGCGGACATAGCGATCGGCCGCATTGTGGTGCGCCTCGATCAGGCCGAGCAAACGTCGGTTGCCGCACGCATCATAGAGAGCCAGGTGAAAGGTCCGGTTGAGCGCCCCCCATCTGCCGACATTGCGCTCGGCATCGATCTGGTCGAGTGCTTGTCCGGCCTCATCGAGCTTGTCGCCCGACAGAACGGGAACGGAGAGCTGGAGCGCCTCGCATTCGAGCAATTCGCGCACCGCGTAGATCTCTGTGATTTCGGCACTGTCCATTCGGGCGACATGCGCGCCCTTGGTCGGGTGAATGGACACGATGCCCTCGGCCTCCAACTGGCGAAGCGCATCACGGATCGGCATGCGGCTGAAGCCGAACCGTTCGGCCAGATTGTCCTGGCGCAGCGCGGTGCCTGCTTTCAAGGATCCGCTGGCTATAGCTTCGCGCAGGACATTGGCTACCTGCTCCGCCACCGTCTGCGGTCTCTCGATCAGGCCTTCCACAAATCCGCGCAAACGATGCTCCCGCTTCATCCGATATCCAGCCTAATGGAAAACCGCTTTTGCGGATATAAGTATCCTTGTGTACAGGATAGCCAGCCTGGCCTCACCGTCGCTTCGGAAGCGGCATCGTGACGCGCACCTATGCCGCTGCGGGTCGCCCCCTGGCCGGGGTCGGCACAGCGCTTGCCGGCTCCGCATACCGCATACGCATGCGCAGGAACGGCGCTTCGATGCAGGTGTAGCTGAGATAGCCGATCGGAATCGTCGCCATAAAGCACAGGCCGGACCAGAGGCAAGCAACATAGAAATTGCTTATGTTCATGACGTTCGTGTTTATGAACGCCGCCAGTTGCATGACGAAAAACAGATGCAGGAGATAGATCGAATAGCTGTAGGCCCCGGCCTTCTCAAGGATCTTGAACGCCAGGCTTGTGCGCTTCCTCGAAAAGCTGGTGTCGTAATAGGCGATGCCGAAAGCATAGGCCGCGGCCTCCAGGGTCGGCAGGATGATCCATATCGGATGCGGCGACGGATAATGCTCCAACTGGTAAAATCCGCCGGCGGCATCGAACCACCAGAAGAAAACCGAGAATGCGATGAAAACGGCCAGCGCCAGCCAGTGCCGATCCTTCGCATAGGCACGGAGGTGAAAAGCAAGAATGCCGGCCAGAAACTGGTCCGCGTGGCCTATGATGGTCCAGGCTGCCGCCGACTGCACCTCGCCGATGTGCACATAGAGCGCCCACCTCAGCAAAATCGCTGCCGCGATGAACAGCAAGGGCGCGAACGGGAACCGCCTCGACGCCATCAGCAAGAACGGCAACAAAATGTAGAAGTGAGCTTCCACGGTAATCGACCAGCCGCCATTCGGAAGGGTGGGGAAAATCAGCCCTTTGCCGACATCGGTGAAGTACTCGCCCAGAGGCTGACCCGCGAGATCCCTGCGGCAAGCCTCGATGGCTATTACGGCCAGCAGAAGCGGAAGCAGCCTTAGCGCCCGGTTGGCAAAGAAGGGCAGGTAGCTGACCTGTTTTCCATCAAGAAGCTTGGCGAACAGGTAGCCGGAGAGCGCCATGAACAGCGAAACGCCGGTGATCCCTTCATCCAGAAGGCTGAAGATTGGCAGAGCCGGCACAAAGCCATAGGGGACCGGCCCATCAGGAGACTGGTGAAGAAAATGCCAGGTGAAGACCAGAAAAGCCGCCAGACCGCGAATATGGTCCAGCGCCGGATAATGTTCTCCAGTCGAAGACTTCATGATTCAGACCAGCCGCCCTGCGCCCTGGACGATCGTCGCCGCACTGCCTCGCTTGTGGCTGAGCCAGCAACGGCAGCGCAGCAAGTATACCTCGCCCACGACTCCTATTTTGCCAGCCTCTCGTTAATTTAGACTTCTTACTTTTTGGGGAAATTTTCCCCGGCACGGATCGGCGACCGAACAGCCGCCGACCGAAATTGGTCGAAGTACGACGGCTCTTCAGCCGGGGCTTCCCGCAATGTGCGGACCGTCGCTGTCTACATGCTGTCTGAGCACAATCGCTTTGCTCAATCGACGCGCACGGCCACAACGGCGGCGCAGTCGCCGGCCTTGACCAGCCCGGGAAAATGTCGTGCGGCCAGCATGCCGGACATCTCCGCCCTGATTTCCTGCGGGGCGATACCGGTGCGGCCAACTGAATGGATGCGGGCCAGCACGGCCCCCTTCTCCACGGGCTCGCCGAGATCGACCATGGTTTCGACCATGCCGTCGTCCTCGGCGAAGGAGAAGCAATCGCCCGAGGGCATGTCCAACCACTGTGTCTGGCTCTTCTCGACCGCACCATCGACAATGCCGGCGTGACGCAACACATTGAGGACGCCGCGTCGCGCGATGCGCACGGTTTGTGCACGAGAGGTGCCGCCGCCGCCAAGCTCGGTGCTGACGAAGACCTTGCCCATCTCCTCGGCCGCTGTGTCGTACATGCCGACGGCATCGATCTCGATCATGCGCATCGAGAAGGGGGCGGAAAACGCCGCCACCGCGTCGAAGGCTTTCTGCTCCAACGCCTTGTCGGGCAGAGTGTGCGCGGCGCAAAACGGCACGAAGTCGAGCGTCTTGCCGCCGGAATGAAAGTCGAAGACGATGTCCGCGCGAGGAAGCAGCTCCCGTTGAAAATAGTCGGCGATCTTCTCGGTCACCGTGCCGTCCGGGCGACCGGGAAAGCTGCGGTTCATGTTGCCCTTGTCGATCGGCGAGGTGCGCGTGCCGGCGCGGAAGGCCGGATAATTCATCGCCGGCACGATGATCACGGTACCGCTGACGGTTTTCGGATCGAGGGTCCTGGCGAGATCGTAGAGCGCCAGCGGACCCTCATATTCGTCGCCATGGTTGCCGCCGGTCAGCAGGGCCGCCGGCCCTTTGCCGTTGCGGATGACGCAGATCGGGATCATCACCGAACCCCAGGCCGAATCGTCGCGGCTGTAGGGCAGGCGCAGAAAGCCATGCTGGACGCCGTCGCGATCGAAATCGACAGTCGGCGCGATCGGAGAAGGGCGAAGCCTGGACATCGGTTTCAATCCTTAACCACCAGCTTGCGCGGCACATTGGCCAGGCACTCTACACCGGTTTCGGTGATCAGTATGGATTCGGTGATCTCCAGTCCCATCGTTTCAAGCCAGAGGCCGGTCATGAAATGGAAGGTCATGCCGGGCTTGAGCTCGGTGCGGTCGCCGGGACGCAGGCTCATGGTGCGTTCGCCCCAGTCCGGCGGATAGGAAAGACCGATCGAATAGCCGGTGCGATTATCTTTGACGATGCCGTATTTCTTCAGGACGGCGAAGAAGGCATTGGCAATGTCCTCGCAGGCATTGCCGGGCCTGGCGGCTGCGAGGCCGGCTTCCATACCTTCCAGCGTCGCCTTCTCGGCATCGAGGAATTCCTGCGTCGGCTTGCCGAGGAAGACGGTGCGCGACAACGGGCAGTGATAGCGGTTGTAGCAGCCGGCGATCTCGAAGAAGGTGCCCTCGCCGCGCTTCATCGGCTGGTCGTCCCAGGTCAGATGCGGCGCCGAGGCGTCGGCGCCCGACGGCAGCAAAGGTACGATAGCCGGATAGTCGCCGCCAATACCGTCGACACCGCGCGTGCCGGCATCATAGATCTCGGCAACGAGATCGCATTTGCGCATGCCGACTTCTATCTTATCGACGATGCGGTGGTGCATGGCCTCGACGATGCGGGCGGCCTTGCGCATATAGTCGATCTCGGTCGGGCTCTTCACCGCGCGCTGCCAGTTGACCAGGGCGGTGGCGTCGACGAAGCGGGCATTGGGCAGATGCTTCTGCAGCGCGGCAAAGGCGGCGGCGGAGAACCAGTAATTGTCCATCTCGACGCCGACGGTGAGCTTGCCCCAGCCGCGATCGGCCAACACGCTGGACAGGAAATCCATCGGGTGCCGCTCGGTCGACTGCACGTAATGGTCGGCATAGCCGACGATGTTGTCATGGGCGAGATAGGCGTTGCGCTTGGCGCCATTGGCATCCTGGCCGCGGCCATACCAGACCGGCTCGCCCGACGGCGGCACAATGACAGCCTGATGCACATAAAACGACCAGCCATCGTAGCCGGTCAGCCAGGCCATGTTGGACGGGTCGCTGACGATCAAGAGATCGACGCCCTTTGCCTCCATGGCTTTCCGGGTCTTGGCGAGGCGTTCCGCAAATTCGCCGCGCGAGAATTTCAGGTTTGGTTGCATTGTTCTTGGTCCTCGTTTGTTGGGCCTGGAGCCTGTTTCAACCTGGTTGAATCCGGCTCCAGGTAACTTTTTGTTCGAGCACGATCTTCTCGGAAAACCGGTTTCCGCTTTTCCGGATCCATGCTCCTGCGGCCAGCATCAGCTTTCGAAAATGGTTCCGGATTTCGCCGTCCGCGCCCGGTCGCGGGCGAGCGTGGCGATCGCCGTGTCCTGCACGCCGGTGCCGGTCAGGTCGGCAATGGTGATGTCGCTGGCTGAGCGACGGCCGTGCATTGCGCCGGCGATGATCTGGCCAAGCTCGGTCACCTCGGCATCAGCTGCCATCACGCCCGCCGCGATGGCATGGTGGAGTTCGCCAAGCCGTCGTGTCTGGCGCGCGCTGTCGGCGACATAGAGATCGGCCATGCGCAGGATCGCCGGTGCGATCTCGTTCTTGTGCTCGGCGTCCGAACCCATGGCGGTGATGTGCTGGCCGGCGGAAACGAAGCCGGCCTTGATCAGCGGCTCGGTGGAGGGCGTGGTGGTGACGATGATGTCGGCGCCGGCCGCGGCCTCAGCCGGGTCGGGTTCGGCACGAACGACAATGCCGAGTTTCTCACTCAAGGCGGCCGCGGTTGCCACTGCCTTGGCGGCATCGCGCGCCCAGATGCGAGCCTCGGCGATCGGCCGCACGAGCTTGAGCGCTTCGAGCTGCAGTCCGGCTTGCACGCCGGCGCCGAAGATCGCGGCGACAGATGCATCGGGACGCGACAGATGCTTGGCCGCGACCGCGCCGGCGGCAGCCGTGCGGACATCGGTGAGATAGCCATTGTCGAGCAGTAGCGCTTCGACCAGGCCGGTCCTGGCCGACAGCAGCACCATCATGCCGTTGACCGAGGGCAGGCCGAGCTTCGGATTGTCGAAGAAACCGGGGCTGATCTTGATGGCGAAGCCGTCGATGCCGGGCACATAGGCGGTCTTCACGTCGACCTCGCCGCGATGCTCGGGGATGTCGAGGCGCAGGATCGGAGGCATCGCCACCGGCAAGGTGGCGAGCGCGCGAAAAGCATTCTCGACGCAGGCGACGGCGTCGAGATCCAGCGTCACGATCTGGCGCAGTTCCTTCTCGGTGAGGATCGTCATGCGGCTCATGCGGCGCGCTCCATCGTTGCGTCACCGCAGATGATCTTGCGGTGCGTGTCCATGTCGATGTTGCGGCCCGAAAGCAGAACAAGCACCGGCCCGTCCGCCTTGACCTTGCCAGCGAGCAGAGCGGCGATACCGACCGCGCCGGCGCCTTCGACGATCTCACGCTCCTGCGCATAGGCATGGCGGATGCCCTCGGCGATTTCGTCTTCGCCAAGCAAGATCACATCGTCGAGCAGGTCGCGGCACATGGCGAAGGTCAGCCGGTTGTCGAGGCCGATGCCGCCGCCGAGCGAATCCGCCAGCGTCAGCAATTCCTCCACCGGCACCGGCCGGCCGGCATCGAGGCTCGCTTTCATCGCCGCGCCGCGTGCCATCGAAACACCGATCACTTTCGTACCAGGGCTGACTCCCTTGACGGCCGCGGCGATGCCCGAGGCCAGGCCACCACCGGAGAGCTGTACGAGCACGAGCGCGGCATCCGGAACCTGGTCGATCATCTCCAGCCCCAGCGTGCCTTGCCCGGCTATGATCGCGGGATGGTCGAAGGGCGGCAGCATGACCAGGCCCTCTTGCGCCACCAGCCGCTCGACCTCCTGTTGGGCATCGTCCTGGCTGTTGCCGATGATGCGGACCTCCGCGCCAAGCCGGCGGATTTCGTTGAGCTTGTTGCCGGGCACCAGCCGTGACATGCAGATCACCGCGCGCATGCCTTCGAGCTTCGCGGCGTGCGCCAGCGCGCGGCCATGATTGCCGGTCGAGGCCGCGACGACGCCACGCGCTTTCTCCGCGGCACTCAGCGAAGCGACGGCATTCGAAGCGCCGCGCAGCTTGAAGCTGCCTGTGGTCTGGCGGTGCTCGAGCTTGAGGTGAACCGGCACACCCAGTTGTTCGGAGAGACCCAGCGAACGCACAGTCGCCGTGCGCTCGACCTTGCCGGCAATTCGTTCGCGCGCGGCGCGGATATCGCTGAGAGTGACTGTCGCCATGATCGTCAATCGCGGGGCAAGGGCAGCGTCATCAGACGGCCGAATTCGGGATGGACTGTCTCATCACCGCAAAGGCGCAGGCAGTTCCAGGCGCTCGCCTGATTGCTGGTCACCACTGGGCGGCCGATCGCCTGTTCCATGCCGGTGACCGCGAGCGCAGCTCGCAGCGCCGTGCAGGAGACGAACAGTGCGTCCGACTGCGCGTGCGTCGCTTCGCGCGCGAGATCGACAAGCTCTGTCGGGGGAATACGGGCCATCTCGCGGTCGTCCTCGAAGCCGAGACAGGTGAAGCTGGCGATCTCGAAGCCACGGGAGGCGAAATAGGCCGCCATCGGCCTGGAGGTTTCGGCCGTGTAGGGCGTAAGAATACTGATCCGGCGCGCGCCGAACGCGTGCAGCCCGCGCACGCCAGCCATCGGCGGCGTGACGATGGGAACGCCGGGCTTGGCGGCTTGAATCGCCACCTCGATCTCGGCATCACCGATCACCACCGAGGCCGAGGTGCAGGAATAGCAGATGGCGTCCAGCGGCTCGTCGGGCAGGATCAATGCCGCGCCCGACGTCAGCGCCGGCTGCATCTTGCGCAGATTCTCCGGCGTAGTGGGATTGGCGTAGGGAATGCGCGCGACATAGACGCCGATGCGCTCGCTCGCCACCATGCGGCGAAAATCCGGCTCACTGGTGTGATCCGTGGCCAGGATGATGAGACCGACGCGGCGCGCCATCGGGCGGTCTTCGAGCGTCGGCCGGTTGGGCGCGACCTTGATTTCGGGTAAGGGTTTCATCAAATTATCTCTCGATCTTGCCGTAGCGGCGTTCCAGCCAGCGCAGCAGGATAACCGAGCAAAGACTGATGGCGAGGAAGAAAGCGCCAACCAGCGTGATCGGCTCGATATAGCGATAGTAGGTATTGGCGACGCTTTTCGCCTGGTTCATCAGTTCCAGCACGGTGATCGCCGACAGGAGCGGCGTTTCCTTGAACATGGCGATGAAATAGTTGGCCAGTGCCGGGATCATCGGCGGGATGGCCTGCGGTATGATGATGTGGCTCCAGGTCTGCCTGCCGCTGAGATTGCACGCCTTGGCGGCCTCCCACTGGCCACGCGGCACATTGTCGATGCCGGCGCGGTAGACCTCGGCCGTATAGGTGCCGTAGTGCAGCCCGAGCCCGATGACTCCGGCGACGAGCGGCGGCAGCAGGATGCCGATGTCAGGCAGCACGTAGAAGATGAAGTAGAGTTGCACGAGAAGCGGCGTGCCGCGGATGAATTCGGCCGCCCAACCGACGGTGCGGGACAATGCCTTGTTGGGCGAGCGGCGCGCCAGCGCGATGCCGAGCCCGACGATCGCCGCCAGCACCGAGCCGAGCAGCGTCGCAAGGATGGTGATCTTCACCCCCTGGATCAGCGTCGGCAGGATCTGCCGGACAAAATCCCAATCCCATTCCATCAGAAAACCCCGGCCATCAGACGCGCACTCCGTCGAGGCCGCGCGCCATGCGGCGCTCCAGCGAGCGCACGCCCCACGAAATGAGCAGCGCCAGGATGAAATAGATGATCAGGATGGTGGTGAAGGGCACCATTGTGTTGCCGGTCTGGGCGCGCACCACCTGCGCCTGGAAGGTCAGGTCGGCAAGCGAGATCAGCGAGACGACCGATGTGGCCTTCAGCAGTTCGATGGCGTTGTTGCCGAAGGTCGGCAGCATCACCAGAAACGCCTGGGGCAGGATGACGTGGCGCAAGCCTTGCCAGCGGCCGAGGTTGAGCGCGATGCAGGCCTCATGCTGTTCGCGGCCGATCGACTGTACGGCGCCGCGCACCACTTCGGCGGCATAGGCGCCGACATTCAGGCCGAGCGCGAGCACGCCCGCCTGCAGCGGGGTCAGTTCGAAGCCCACCAGCGGCAGCACGAAATAAGCGAAGAACAACTGCACGAAGATCGAGGTGCCGCGAAAGAATTCGATATAGGCGGTGGCCAGCGCGCGCAGCGCAAAGAAGCGCGACAGCCGCCCCAGGCCGGCAAGAAAGGCCATGACCAGGGCAAGCACCGACCCCATCAGCGTCAGCTCGATGGTGACAAGCGCTCCCTGCAATATCAGGCCGAAATAGCCGGACCACTGGGTCATTCGATTAGAGGTTCCAACGTTTGGTTTTAAGATCCTTCTCCCCGTTCGCGGGGAGTCGAGGAGCGGTTCGCGTAGCGGACGAAAAGCCAATTGCTTGGCTTTTCGAGTGAGGAAAGCCGGCAGGCAGATGAGGGCCAGCGCTGGCTTCTCCAAACTCGGCGCCGCCCCTCATCCGTCACTTCGTGACACCTTCTCCCCGTAAACGGGGAGAAGGAAAAAGTGCGCGCTACTTCGCCGCGCAGAGCTTGTCGCGTGTCGTCGACATCGCGGCCGCGGCCGAGAAGCCATAGGGCTCGATGATCTTGGCGAATTCGCCCGACTTCTTCATCTTGGCGAGTTCGACGTCGAAGGCATCGCGCAACGCCTCGTCGCCCTTCTTGAAGGCGGCGCCGTCGCAATAGACCGGCGCGCCCTGCACCGGCGCGATGACTTCGAGGCTGGGGTCATTGGCCTTCTTCATCAGATCGTTGATCGACAGGACAGGCAGCGAGTAGGCGTCGATGCGGCCGTCCTGCACCATCTTCAGGCCGCTCTGGCCATCCGGCACGACGATGACACGATCCCGCGGCACGCCGGCATTGAGCGCCAGCTTTTCTTCAGTGCCGCCACCGGGCGCGCCGATCGTTGCGGACGTGTCCTTGGCGACGTCTTCGTAACTCTTGAAGCCTTTCGGATTGCCCTTCTTCACCAGCATCGCTTCGGCATCGCACAGCACCGGCTCGGAATAGGCGACCGCGGCGCAGCGCTCCGGCTTCATGAACAGACCAGCGGTGACGACATCGAAACGGCCGGCCTGCAGGCCGGGGATCATGGCGCCATATTCCGAGATCGAGGCGACGACGTCGGCGACGCCGAGCCGCTTGAAGATCTCGCGCGCCACGTCGGGCGCCGCTCCCGAAACCTTGCCGTCGGCGGCGACGGCCGTATAGGGCGGCTCATTGGCGATGGCGAGGCGGGCGAAGCCCTGCGACTTGAGCTGTTCGAGTTTGCTGTCGTCGGCCGAACCCGCGGTCGAGGCGGCCAGCACCGCGGTCAGCGCAAGACCGGCGACGCCGGCCAGAATGCCAAATTTCTTCATTTGTTCCCAACTCCTTGTTTCGTTTTCTTGGTTTGGTTGCGGCAGCAGCGCCGCCCGTTTCTGGTTGATTTCGGGACGGCTTCACCGTCCCGGGGCATAACGGTCAGACGCGATGTCCGGCCGCGATGATCTTCTTCAGGAAGCCTTGCGTGCGCTCCTGTTTGGGATGGCGGAAAATATCGTCGGGCTTGCCCTCCTCGACTATTCTGCCGCGATCGAAGAACAGCACCCGGTCGGCGAAATCGTGGGCGAAACCCATTTCGTGCGTAACCAGAAGCATTGTCATGTCGGTCTCGGCGCAGAGCCGCCACAAGACGTTGAGCACCTCCTCGACCAGTTCCGGATCAAGCGCCGACGTCACTTCGTCGAACAGCATGATCTTCGGCTGCAAAGCGAGCGCGCGGGCGATCGCCACACGCTGCTTCTGGCCGCCGGACAGTTGCGCCGGCATGGCCTTGGCCTTGTCGGCCATGCCGACCATGTCGAGCAGTTCCATCGCCCGCTTCTCGGCGGCGGCGCGCGGCGTGCCCTTGGTCAGCATCGGCGCCAGCGTCACATTGTCGATGACGCTCTTGTGCGGAAACAGGTTGAAGAGCTGGAAGACCATGCCGATCTTCTGGCGCATCCGGGTCAGATGCCGTTCGTCGGCGGGCAGCAGCTGACCGTTGCGTTCCATGTGGTAGAGTTGTTCGCCCTCGATCTGGATGTGGCCGCCGTCGATGCGCTCCAGGGTCATCAGGATGCGCAGGATCGTCGTCTTGCCGGAGCCGGAGGGCCCGATCAGCGCCAGCTTCTCGCGCGGCATGACCTGCATCGACAGGCCGTCCAGCACCTTGAAGGTGCCGAAGCTCTTCGAAATGGCATCGACCTTGATGATGGGTATGGATGCGGACAAATGAATTTCCCCGTGTTGGAGAAGCCTGTGCCCTTAACGATGCGGAACGCGCCAAATCATGTCAATCGGGAAAATAATATCATGACAATTATTCCGATTGCGCATGTTTTCCGATCAGTCGCGGCTGATTTTTTGTGCACGTCATCATCCCAAAACGGCTCGCCCTTCTTGGGCGACGTGCTCAGATTGCAAGCAGCAGATGTTCCGGATCGCCAAGCAGCAGCTTTGTGACAACGCCGAGGCCGGCGCGCAGTTCCCCTTCCGTGGTCGAACCCAGTGAGATACGCACGGCCGGATGCCAGGGCGCATCCGAAATGCGGAAGGATGTACCCGGCGCAATCGCCACGCCTCGCAGCCGCGCCTGGGCGACAAAGCTTTCCTCGGCCCGATCGGCCGGCAGCTCCAGCCATATGTGCAGCCCGTCATGCCGGGCACGATATTCGACCCCCGCCAACACTTCCGCCGCGATGTCCAGCCGCCGCCGCAACGCCGCACGCTGCCAGCGGACGAACTCCATCGCCGTGCCGTCGGCCACCCATTTGGTGGCGATCTCGGCCACCAGCGGCGTCGCCATCCAGTTCGACACCAGATGCCGGTTGGCGACGGCGGCGACATAGCGGTCGGGCGCGGCGAGATAGCCGATGCGCAGGCCGGGCACCACGATCTTGGTGAAGGACGTGACGTAGAGCGTGCGCTCCGGGGCGAAAGCGGCGACCGGCGGCGGCCGATCCTCGACCAGAGGACCCAGCACATCGTTCTCGATGATGGCGATGTCGTGCTTGCGGGCGACCGCCGCGATCTCTTCGCGCCGCCGCGCGTCCATCAGGGTCGCCGTCGGGTTGATCACCGAGGGCTGCACGAACACCGCGCGGATGTCGGAGAGCCGACAGGCTTCGTCCAACGCTTCGGGAATCAGGCCATTGCCGTCGATGGGCAGGCCTTCGAGGTTGAAGCCGAGATACCGGGCCAGCGGCACCAGCGTGTGGTGGCCGATCGCCTCCGTGGCAACCGTCGACCCCGGCGGCGCAACGCTCATCAGCGCCACGGTCATGCCGGCGGTGGCGCCATTGGTCAGGCTGATGTTCTGCGGCGAGACATCGAGGCCGCACAGCTTCAGCCATTCGACCGCCACCGCACGGTGACGTGGAAACACCATGTTGGGCCGGAACGACAGTGCCGAACTCGACGGCAGGTTCTCGGCCAGCCAGGCCAGTGCCTGCTTCAGCCGCTCCAGATGCATCGGCTCGCAGACCGGCTTCAGGATCGAGAGGTCGATGACCTCGCCGAGGCGTTCGGGCAGATAGGGCGGCTCCGGCTCGCGGCGTTGCGTCTGGACGAAACTGCCGCGGCCGATCTCGCCCGAAATCAGGCCGCGCCGGATCAATTCCTCATAGGCGCGGCTGACCGTCTGCACCGAGAGTTTCAGATCGTCGGCCAGCCGGCGATGAGTCGGCAGCCGGGCGCCATTGGCCAGGCGCCCGTCATGAATGGCGCGCGCGAACTGGTCGGCCAGCGACTGATAGGCCGGCCGCCGGATGAGAGCGGGATCGGGTTGCCACAATGTCATGACTTATTAGAGATCGAAATCAGTGCAATTGACAATCGAAATAATGCGCCGTCATGGTACTGGCGACGAAAAAGTGGGCCGTGATGACTGCTGCGAAACTCGACGCGATCGATCTCAAAATCCTCGACGCCATCCAGCGCGACGGCCGTATCACCAAGCTGGCGCTGGCCGAGCAGGTCGGCCTGTCGCCCACGCCATGCTGGATGCGGCTGCGCAAGCTGGAGAAGGCGGGCATCGTCTCGGGCTACCATGCCCGGATCGCCATGCGTGTCGTGGCGCCCGTCGCGACCGTGCTGATGGAGGTGACGCTGGCCAGCCATCGCCAGGCCGATTTCGACCGCTTCGAACGCGTCGTCCGTGACATCCCCGAGATCGTTGCCTGCTGGTCGGTGGGCGGCGGTGTCGACTACGTGCTGAAGGTGATGGCGCGCGACATCGACGCCTATCAGCGGCTGGTCGATGGCCTGCTCGATCGCGAGATCGGCATCGACCGCTACTTCACTTACATCGTCATCAAGACGGTGAAGGACGAGATAGCGCTTCCGATAGCCGACCTTTTGCCGGCATCGTCGTAGCGCGGAGAGATCGTCTGCCCGACCGCCGCAATAGAGAGACTCTCTCTATCAGCGTGCATCCAAACAGCCTCTCTGTCTGCCCGCGATGGATAATCTCCCCGCATCAGACCGAACCGGGAGGCTTCGACCATGTCCGCGCATTTTGCCCGCTCGCATCGCCATGAAGCGCTCGACCGCCTTGCCGATCGCCGGCTGCTGCGCGAGCTCGCCTATGTCGACGGCCACTGGACGGCAAGCGAGGCCGCTGAAAGCTTCGAGGTCACCGATCCGGCCACCGGCGCCACCGTCGCCTTCGTGACCGCGCTCGACGCGCGCCAGACGACAAAAGCGATCGATGCCGCGGCGCGCGCTTTTCCGGCCTGGCGGGCGCTGCTGCCGCAAGAGCGCTCGAAAATCCTGCGGAAATGGTTCGAGCTGATCATCGCCGCGAAAGACGATCTTGCCCTGCTGATGACGCTGGAACAGGGCAAGCCGCTGCGGGAGTCGATTGGTGAAATCGACTATGCCGCCTCCTTCGTCGAGTGGTACGCCGAGGAAGCAAAACGCCTCAACGCGGAAAGCGTCACCAGCCATCTGCCGAACGCGGAAATGATGGTGCGGCGCGAACCGCTTGGCGTCGTCGGTGTCGTCACGCCGTGGAATTTTCCATCGGCCATGCTGACCCGCAAGGCGGCGGCGGCACTGGCCGCCGGCTGCACAATCGTTGCGCATCCGTCCTCGGAGACGCCGCTGTCGGCGCTGGGGCTGGCGGAACTCGGCGAGCGCGCCGGTCTGCCTGCCGGCGTCTTCAACATCATCACCGGCAAGGCCGCGACGATTGTCGGCCGCATGTGCGAGGATCCGCGCGTTCGCGCCATGAGCTTCACCGGTTCGACCGAAATCGGCAGGCTGATCGCCGCGCAGAGTGCGCCGACGATGAAGCGGCTGGTGATGGAGCTTGGCGGCCACGCACCGCTGATCGTCTTTGCCGATGCCGATCTGGACAAGGCGGTGAGCATCGCCATCGACGCCAAATTCGCCACTTCGGGCCAGGATTGCCTGGCCGCCAACCGCATCTATGTCCAGCGCCCGATCCATGATCGCTTCTGCGCCGCCTTCGCCAGCCGCATCGAAGCATTGCGGACCGGTAACGGCCTTATGCAGGAAACCGACATCGGGCCGCTGATGCATGAGCGCGCCGTCACCAAGGTCGAGGAGCAGGTCGCCGATGCCATCGCCCACGGCGCGCGCTGCCTCGTCGGCGGCAAGCGGCATCAGGCCGGGCCGCTGTTCTACCAGCCGACATTGCTGGCCGATGTGCCCGACGAGGCGCTGATCATGCGCGAGGAAACCTTTGGCCCGGTTGCCGCAATCACACCTTTCGACAGCGAGGGCGAGGTGATCGCCCGCGCCAATGCCACCGAGTACGGTCTCGTCGCCTATGTCGTGACCGAGAACGGCGCCCGCCAGCAGCGTCTCGGCCGTGCCCTCGACTACGGCATGGTCGCCGTCAACCGCGTCAAGATTACCGGCGCGCCGATCCCGTTCGGCGGCGTCAAGCAGTCCGGTATCGGCCGCGAAGGCTCGCGCCATGGCCTCGAAGCTTTCACCGATCTCAAATATCTCTGCCTCGATGTAGCCTAAGCTGCATCGGAATCGCCCTTTTCGTCAGGAGTCAAAAAAATGCTCGACCAGTCCAACGAACTCGCCGCCTGGGATCGCGACCACTTCTTCCATCCCTCGACGCATATGGGCACGCACGCGCGGGGCGAGAGCCCGACCCGCATCATGGCCGGCGGTGAAGGCGTTACCGTCTGGGACAACAATGGCAGGAAGAGCATCGACGCCTTCGCCGGTCTCTATTGCGTCAATGTCGGCTATGGCCGGCAGAAGATCGCCGACGCCATCGCCACCCAGGCGAAGAACCTTGCCTATTACCACGCCTATGTCGGGCACGGCACCGAGGCCTCGATCACATTGGCCAAGATGATCATCGACCGCGCGCCGAAGGGCATGTCGAGGGTCTATTTCGGCCTCTCCGGTTCGGATGCCAACGAAACCAACATCAAGCTGATCTGGTACTACAACAATGTGCTTGGCCGGCCGGAGAAGAAGAAGATCATCTCGCGCTGGCGTGGCTATCACGGCTCGGGCGTGATGACCGGATCGCTGACCGGGCTCGATCTCTTCCACAACGCCTTCGACCTGCCGCGCGCGCCAATCCTGCACACCGAGGCGCCCTATTACTTCCGCTGCGCCGACCGCTCGATGAGCGAGGAGCAGTTCTCGCAACATTGCGCCGACAAGCTCGAGGAGATGATCCTGGCAGAAGGCCCCGAGACCGTCGCCGCCTTCATCGGCGAGCCGATCCTCGGCACCGGCGGCATCGTGCCGCCGCCCGCCGGCTATTGGGAAAAGATCCAGGCCGTGCTGAAGAAGTACGACGTGCTTCTGGTCGCCGATGAAGTGGTGACGGGCTTCGGCCGGCTGGGCACCATGTTCGGTTCCGACCATTACGGCATCAAGCCCGACCTGATCACCATCGCCAAGGGCCTGACCTCGGCCTATGCGCCGCTGTCGGGCGTCATCGTCGCCGACAAGATGTGGCAGGTGCTGGTGCAGGGTTCCGACAAGCTCGGCTCGCTCGGCCATGGCTGGACCTATTCGGCGCATCCGATCTGCGTTGCCGCCGGCGTCGCCAATCTCGAACTGATCGACGAGATGGATCTGGTGACGAATGCCCGCGAGACCGGCGCCTATTTCCGTGCCGAACTGGCGAAGGCCGTCGGCGGCCACAAAAATGTCGGCGACGTGCGCGGCGACGGCATGCTGGCGGCGGTCGAGTTCGTCGCCGACAAGGACGACCGGGTGTTCTTCGACGCCTCGCAGAAGATCGGTCCGCAGGTGGCAACGGCACTTGCCGCCAGCGGCGTCATCGGCCGAGCGATGCCACAGGGCGATATTCTCGGTTTTGCGCCGCCGCTCTGCCTGACCCGCGAAGAAGCCGACATCGTCGTCTCCAGGACCGCCGATGCGGTGAACAGCGTTTTTGCCAATCTCTGAAATCGATCCATGAATGCCATGACCACAACCCTTCCCGCCACCATGGCCGCCGTGCTTCTTACCGGGCACGGCGGACCGGAAAAGCTCGTCTACCGCACCGATGTGAAAGTGCCCGCCCCCGCCCCTGGCGAAGTGCTGGTGAAAGTCAGCGCCTGCGGGATGAACAACACCGATGTCTGGGTGCGCCAGGGCGCCTATGGCACCGAAGAGGACGCCGCCGCCGTGTCGACCTGGCGGCGCCAGGGCAACACGCTGACCTTTCCGCGCGTCCAGGGCACCGACACGGTGGGCATCATCGCCGCCGTCGGCGAAGGCGTCCCGCCGGATCGTCTCGGCGAACGGGTGATGGTCGATTTCTCCATCTATAGCCGCGACGACGATTCACTGGCCGACATCGACTATATGGGGCACGGCCGCGATGGCGGTTACGCCGAGTATCAGACCGTGCCGGCCGAGAATGCGCATGTCGTCGATACGGAGATGAGCGATGTCGAACTCGCCACCTTCTGCTGCGCCTATCTTACCGGCGAACAGATGCTGGAACGCGCCGGCCTGAAAGCCGGTGAGCGCGTGCTGGTCACGGGCGCCTCGGGCGGCGTTGGCTCCGGCATCGTGCAGTTGGCACGGGCGCGCGGCGCCATCCCCTATGCCGTCGTCGGCAAAGGCAAGGAGCAGGCGGTGCGCGATATCGGCGCCGAGGCTGTCATCACCCGTGGCGTCGCCGACCTGCCGCACGCCGTGTACGCGGCAACCGGTGGCAAGCCGATCGACGTGGTCGCCGACCTCGTCGGCGGCGCGATCTTCAACGACCTGCTGCGCATCCTGAGGCCCGAGGGGCGCTACACCACCGCCGGCGCGATCGCCGGTCCGGTCGTGCAGCTCGATCTCAGGACCATGTATCTCAAGCAGCTGCAACTGCACGGCTCGAGCCAGGGCACGCGCGCCGATTTTCGCCGCATCGTCGGATATATCGAGGCGAAAAAAATCCGGCCGCTGGTCGGCGGCGTCTACAGGCTGTCGGATTTCCATCGCGCGCAGGCCGATTTCATCGCCAAGGATTTCGTTGGCAAGCTGGTGGTGGTGCCCGACGCGGTCGCGGAGCGATCGGCGTAGTTCCGGAAATCCAGGCATCCTCGCTTCTGCCGTCCTCCCACCGCTGCCATAACGGGAACGGCTTGCAGTCCAGCCTGCAAGCCGTCACAAACAGTGACGCCCGCCGCGCCGCTGGTCCGGGCCTCCGGTCACAGGATACAGGCGAGAATGACAGCCCGAATGATAATGCTCGACGCCAAGCCGCTCGGCGTCGCGGATGTCGCCGAGATCGCACGGCGCAACGCCCGGCTCATGCTGGGCGACGAGGCGATGCGCCGCATCCGGGCGAGCCGTTCCCTCATCGAGCATCTGACGCAGCTCGGCAAGCCGATGTACGGCGTCACCACGGGCCTGGGCGCCTGTGTCGACACACCACTCGCGCAGGCCGACCTGATCGCCTTCCAGCACAGCGTGCCGCTCAGCCACAGCATGGGCATCGGACCCGCCCTGCCGACCGAGGCGGTACGGGCGATGATCACCGCGCGCATCGCAGGCATGGCGGCCGGCGGCACCGGCACCTCCGAACGCGTGGTGATGGGCCTTGTGGCGGCGCTTAACGCCGGCGTCCATCCGGTGATTCCCACCTGGGGATCGATCGGGGCGGCGGACCTTGCCCATCTCGGCCATATGGCAAGGGCGCTGGGCGGCGACGGCGAAGCGGAATTCCGCGGCAGGATCATGCCGTCCGCCGAAGCGCTGGCGCTGGCCGGGCTCGAGCCGCTCGACCTGCGCGAGAAGGACGGCCACGCCATCATCGTCGCCAACAGCCTGTCGACCGGAACGGCCTGCCTGTGCCTCGAGGACGTCGCGCATCTCATCGACTGGGCGCTGGCAGCGGTGGCCCTCAACTATGAGGCGTTCCGTTCTTCCCTCACCGCGATCGACGAGCATGCGCTGGCCGCGCGGCCGGCCTTCGGCCAGCGCGAGATCGGTGCCCGGCTGCGCAAGGAACTGGCGGGAAGCGGCCTGTGGAAGGACAAGGCGGCACGGCGCCTCCAGGATCCGCTCAGCTATCGCTGCGTGCCCCAGGTCTGGGGTGGCCTGCTCCACGCGTTCGAGCAGGCGCGGCTGGCGACGGAGATCGAACTGACCCACTCAGGCGACAATCCTGTGATCCTGGCCGAGGGCGAGCGGGTGATCTCGAACGGCAATTTCGATCTCACGGCGATGACGCTGGCCTGGGAACAGCTTGGCCAGGCGCTGGCGCATTGCGCAGTCGGCATCGCCAACCGCGGCATGAAGCTCATGTCGCCGATAACTGCCGAACTGCCGCGCTTCCTGTCGGCCAGGGGCGGCAGCCGCCAGGGCTATGCCGAACTGCAAAAGCCGCTGGCCGCGCTGGAAGCCGAGATCCGCCATCTGGCCAACCCGATGTCGCTCAGCCCGCTTGCCGTTTCGGATGGTATCGAGGACCAATCGTCGATGGCGCCGCGGGTGGTGGCCAAGACAGCCGAGATCGTCGAGCGCATGCGCTATCTGGTTGCGATGGAGCTGATCTTCGCGGCGACGGGCGTGGAATTGCGCGGCGTCGTCGACAGCATGGGCGAAGGGCCGCAGCGGACCTTTGCCGCGGTGCGCGCGCTCGTCAGCCCGCTCGACGACGACCGCGAGATGAGCGCCGACATGACGCGGGTCGCGCGGATGGTGGCCGGTCCCCGGTACTGAGCGGCGCTCTATCCGCCTGTCACCCATTTTCCGGACTCGCTGTCCGGGCATTATTTTCTCGCACAGGACATCACCCGTGTGTCGCGGTGTGGAGGCCGCGACACAGGCCAAATTTTCCAAACTTCCTGTGAAAATCGATTTGCAAATGCATTCACAAGGCGTAATAGTGCCTTTCCATGAGCACGATCTCCAAGGTTGCCGAGCGGGCAGGCGTATCGCGGACGACCGTTTCGCACGTGATCAACCACGCCGACCGCGTGTCGAAATCACTGCGCGAGCGGGTGGAGAAGGCGATCGCCGAGCTTGGCTATTCACCCAACCCGCAGGCCCAGAGCCTGCGCACCGGGCGCACCAATACGGTCGCCATGCTCATTCCCGACATCCGCAACCCGTTCTATCCGGAGCTGGTCAAGACCGCGCAGTCCGAGTTCGAGGCCGTCGGCCTCGACATGCTGATCTTCAACACCGACGTGCCCGGCGGCCACAGCCAGGAGCACGGCCATGAGTATCTGCGCCAAATCCGGCACCGCCGGGTCGATGCGCTGATCGTCGGCGATTTCGCATTGCATGGCATGCATGACACGCTGATCGGCATCGACATCCCTACCGTCTTCATCGGCGACCTGCCTAACCGCGCCGTCGACAATGTCAGGCTGGACGACCATGGCGGCGGTTACCTGATGGGCGAGTATCTGGCGCGCAAAGGCCATCGGCGCGTCGCCTACGTCACCGGGCCGACCTCGTTCCGGGAGGCGATGGAACGCGCCGAAGGTTTTGAGAAAGGGCTTGCCGACAATGGCGCGCCGCCCCTGGCCGACCTGCGTTTCACCGGCAGCTATCTGCCGCCCTCCGGTGTCGAGGCGGTCGCCTGGCTGCTGGAACGGCACAGCGATCCGCTGCCGAGCGCCATCTTCTTTGCCAACTATCTGATGGCGGCGGGCGCGCTGGCGGCGTTTCACGACCGCGGCATCGTCGTGCCCCGCGACATCGCCGTCGCGGTTTTCGAGGATCTGCCGCAGCTCGAATATGTGCGGCCGCGCCTCACGCGTGTCGGCAACAGCCCGGCCGACCTCGCTCGGGAGGCGACGCGGATGCTGCTCGAAAGGCTCTCGGGCGCCTATGCCGGCGAACCGCGCACCGTAGTGGTGCCGTCCTTCCTCCACCCCTTCGACACGGCGTGAGGAGTTTGAAAGCCAGCGGGAGACCACTCGGCCCGAAAAGTTCACCAGAGACGATCAACAGGGAGGAAACCGTGACTGATCGACCAACTTCGCCAATCGTATCCGGCCTGACACGCCGCCGCATCCTGCAGCAAGGTGCTGCCCTCGCCGGCGGCATCGCCGGCTTGCCTTTCATCAACCGCATCGCCCGCGCCGAGGGCGCGGCACTGAAGTTCTGGCAGTTCTACGCGCCGGGCGGCGACGTGAAGCCGCAGGTGAAATGGTTCGAGGATATGGTTGCCGGCTGGAACGCCGGCCATGACGTCAAGGTCGAGCTCGAATATGTGACCAATAGCGAGTACATGAACGGCTCGAAGCTCTCCACGGCCTTTGCGTCGGGAGAAGGGCCGGACATCTTCATCATCAGCCCCGGCGACTTCCTGCGCTACTACAATGGCGGCGTGCTGGCCGACCTGACACCTTACATCGACGCCGCCGTAAGAGCCGATTTCCCGGAAAGCGTGATCGCCAACCGCATGGTCGACGGCAAGATCTACGGCGTGCCTATGGAGGTCGAGCCGATGGCCTTCTACTATTCGGTCAAGGCCTTCGAGGACGCGGGCCTCAACGAGAACGACGTGCCCAAGAGCTGGGACGAACTGCTTGAAACCGCCAAGAAGCTCACGACGCCCAACCGCTACGGCGTTCTGTTCGAGACGACGCCGGGCTACTATCAGAATTTCACCTGGTATCCCTTCCTGTGGCAGGGCGGCGGCGAATTCCAGGGCAAGGACGGCAAGAGTGCGTTCGATTCTCCGGCCACGGTCCAGGCGCTGAAGCTCTGGCAGGACGCCATCAAATCCGGTGCCGCACCACGCCAGGTGTTGAGCGGCGGCTTCGATGTCGTCGCCAATCTCGGCTCCGGCTATTGCGCCATGCAGAATGTCGGCATCTGGGGCATCTCGGCCATGGACAACAACGCCAAGAACACGCCCTACGGGATCTTCAGGCTGCCAACGCCCGCCAACGGCAAATATGTGACGGTTGGCGGCGGCTGGGCCTTCGTCGCCAACGCCAAGGGCAAGAACCCGGAAGCGGCCGCGCAGTTCTGCGCCTGGGCGCTCGCCTCCATGGACAAGGGCTCGGTCCAACGCGTCGTGGACTGGTGCACGGTGGCCAAAAGCGACATCCCGCCGCGCAACAGCGCGCTCGCTGCCGGCGGTGCCGCTTTCACCAACGGCAAGATGGGCGTCTTCTCCAAGGACATCTATCCGGGCACCCGGGCCGAGCCCCGCGTGCCGCCCGAGGTCTACAAGATCATCTCCGACGCCATCCAGGCCGCACAGCTCGGCGGCGCCGATCCCCAGCAGACCGCGACATCAGCCAGCCAGCAGCTCGACGCCTTCCTGGCCGGCTACTCGGGAGCGCCTATTCTTTAGCCTTCAGGAGAATTCGCATCGAAGCCTCTCTTGCGTTCCAGGCAAGAGAGGGTTCGCCAACGGGCCGACCCGACATGACCTATCCCTCTACCGCCTTGACCTCCACGACCGAGGAAGACCGCCCCATAGTCTCGCGCAAGAACCGCCGCGACTGGCTGGCCGGTTATCTCTTCGTGCTGCCGGATGCGCTGGGGCTGCTCGTCTTCGTCGGCCTGCCGATGCTGCTCGCGCTCGGTATCGGCTTCTTCGAGGTCGACGGTTTCGGCACGTACAAATTCGTCGCCTTCAAGAATTACGTGCGCATGTGGAACGATCCGCTGTTCTGGACAGCACTGCGCGTCACCGTGCTTTACGCCGTCATGCTGGTGCCGGCGCTCTATGTCTCAGGTCTCGGTCTGGCGCTGCTCGTGCAGCGCGGCGGCCGCTTCGAGACGGTGATCCGCGCCATGTTCTTCGCGCCGCAGATGGTCAGCCTCGTGGTGGTCGCGCTGGTCTGGCAGATCCTGCTGGTCGAGAAGGTCGGCATTATCGGCCGCCTCGCCGCCTCGCTCGGCTGGGGTGCCGTCTCCTTCCTCGGCGACCCGAACCTTGCGCTGATCACCCTGGTGGTCGTCAGCGTCTGGTTCTTGATGGGCTTCTATATGCTGATCTTCCTCGGCGGCCTGCAGGACATTCCGGGCGAATATTACGAGGCGGCCAAGATCGACGGCGCAGGGCCGGTCGTCAGCTTCTGGTACATCACGCTGCCCTTGCTCAAACCGACCAGCTTCTTCGTGCTGCTCGTCTCCATCGTCATGGCCGCGGCTGGCGGCCAGGTCTTCGACCTGATCTACGTCATGACCAATGGCGGTCCGGTCAACGCCACCGCCGCACTGATCGTCTACATCTACAAGCAGGCCTTCCAGCTCGGCGCTTTCGGCTATGCCTCGGCAATGGCTTCGCTGCTGGTGGTGCTGCTGATGCTGGTCACGCTGCTGCTGTTCGCGCTCACCCGCGGCGGGCGGTTCGACCATGACTGATGCCGCCATGCGGGACAAGCGCGCCGCCGGCTCCACGCACATCCTGCGTTTCCTCTGGATGCTGATATCGGCCATCTTGGCGCTGATGACCATCTTCCCGCTTGTCTGGATGCTCGTCATCGCCTTCAAGCCGGCGCCGGAGGTGTTCTCGCCGAACTTCCTGCCGGTCTCGCCCACAACAGGCAATTTCCTCTACGTGCTGACCGAAGTCCCCTTCCTGCGCTATCTCGCCAATTCCTTCTTCATGTCGGCGACCGTCACCATCGTGGCGCTGTTCTTCCACTCGATGGCCGGCTACGCGCTGGCACGGCTCAATTTCCCCGGCCGCGACTTCATCTTCCTCGCCATGTTCTCGACCTTCCTGGTGTCGCTGCCGGTGATCATCGTGCCGTTGTTCATCCTGGTGAAGGCGCTCGGCCTCATCAACACCTATGCCGGCCTGATCGTGCCCTCGATCTTCAATGCCTTCGGCATCTTCCTGCTGCGGCAGTATTATCTCTCCCTGCCGCGTGAACTGGAGGAGGCCGCCGTCATGGACGGCGCCAGCCGCTGGCGCATCTACTGGTCGATCGTGCTGCCGCTCAGCCGGCCGATCCTGGCCGCGCTGGCAATCCTGTTCTTCCTCGCCAACTGGAACGCGTTCCTGTGGCCGCTCACCGTCGCCTCCGACACCAGGCTGTGGGTCGTCCAGGTGGCGATCACCAACTTCAAGAGCCAGTACGCCGGCGCCTGGAACTATGTCATGGCCGCCTCGACCATCGTGGCGCTGCCGATGCTCGTGCTGTTCGTGATCTTCCAGCGGCAGATCACCGAATCCATCAAGACCAGCGGCCTCAAGTGAGTAACAAGCATAGGAACAACCGATGACCCAAGCCGGACTTTCACCGCTGCGCGGCCTCGCCAAGCTGCGCGATGCGAGCACGCGCCGCTTCTCCAGTTACGACCGCACCGGCGGCAATGACGACCGCCTGCACATCGAGCCGGGCAAGACCGTGACAATCGCCGAATACGACGGCGCCGGCATCGTCACCCATATCTGGGCGACGCTTGCCTGCAAGAGCGAAAGTTTTTTGCGCAAGATCGTGCTGCGCGCCTACTGGGACGGCGAGGACCAGCCCAGCGTCGAGACCCCCGTCGGCGACTTCTTTGGCATGGGTCACGCCCGCACGAAGAACTTCGCCAGCCTGCCGGTGCAGGCAAGCCCCGAGGACGGCAAGGCTTTCAATTGCTATTTCCCAATGCCTTTCGCGGCCGGAATGAAGATGACGATCACCAACGAGGCCGAGGACGATCTCCTGTTCTACTATTATGTCGACCTCGAGCTGCATGAGCGGCTGGAGGACGATCTCGGCCGCTTCCATGCGCAATACCGCCAGGCGCGGCCTCAGGGCATGGCGGAGACCGGCCTCACCAACGAGCAGTTCCTGTTCGGCGGCGAGACCACGGACGGCAAGGACAATTACACGATCCTCGAGGCCGAGGGCCGCGGCCACTATGTCGGCGTGCTCTACAGCGTCTATTCGCGTCGCCGCTCCGAGCTCTGGGACTGGTATGGCGAGGGCGACGACATGATCTTCATTGATGGCGAGCCCGGCCTCTCGGTGCCCGACACGGTACGCAAGCCCGACCCGCGCATCGGCCCGAAGGCGGCACTCATCGAGCCGCGCGCGGAAAGCTCGGCGGGCGCCAACGAAGCCTGGCCGCCGACACTGCACGGCACCGGCACGGAGGATTATTTCAACACTGCCTGGTGCCCGACGCAGGACTATTCCGCGCCTTATCACGGCATCATCGCCGCCGGCGGCCCGAACTGGACCGAACCGGTGACGCTTTACCGATGGCATATCGAGGATCCGGTGATCTTCCACAAACGCATCCGGGTCAGCATCGAGCACGGCCACGCCAACCGGCGCGCCGATGACATCTCGTCGGTCGCCTTCTGGTACCAAGCCGAGCCGCACAAGCCGTTTGCACCGTTGCCGCCAGTCGCCGAGCGCATTCCGACTTTTCGCCGACCGAACGAGGGCTGGGACGCGGCAGTCGCCGCCGCGATGCGCGAGCGGCGCTGAAATCACCCTGCTCCGCAAGCCGCGAGAGAAGGCCTCAACCGCAGCGGCGGGTTGGTGCTATTGATAAGGCCCGCGGAGATTCAGTTTCTCCGCCAGGAGGCAAAACCGATCGATCAGCCGGACAAGCTCTTCGCCTTGTTCGGCCACGACCCCGCGCTCGGCAGGTGCGACGTCCGAGAGGGCCTGCCACAAGCGGCTTTGCCGGTCACAGACATCCGCCAGTTCGGAGCATTCGCTGGAGGTCAGTTTCAAGATGTGATCCGCCGTCACCGGCCCGATGCCAAGGGGCGTCGTCACTCCAAGGGAAAGATAGCCGGGTGGCACGGTGCCTTTCGCGTTCGTCACCGAATTGCGGCAGATGACATCGAACAGCTGGTCGACGGCCTGCTTGGCGCCAGCGACGCGCGAAGGATGGTCCGTGTCGGCCGCCGCATGCGGCAGAAGTTCAAGCCTGCCGCCATGCTTCCCGACGAGATCGAGATAAGGCAGCATCGGGCCGGAGAGACTGCCGGTCGAGGCATCCCTGAAAAGGTCGGCATCGATCGCCGCGTGGCGCACCTGCCCCGTATTCAGGGCATCGGCAAGGGCCTCTACGTTGACCAGCTCGCCACGATCATAATTGACCAGCACCGCGCCGTTGTTCATGCGTGACAGGACGTCCGCACCGATGAGTCCGGCATTGGCGTAGCGGCCGGTTTGCGCGTCCTGCTTGCCCAGGCCGACATGGACGCTCAGCACATCGGCACCATCAGCCGCATCGCCGAGGTCTTGCGCGAAAACAAAACCCTCGGCTTCCACCCAGCCCCGATGCCGCGGCCGTGCGTGGATCACCACGCGCATGCCGAAGGCGCGGGCGAGCTTGGCGACCTCGCGGCCGATATTGCCGTAACCGATGATCGCGATCCTCTTGCCTTCGATTTTTTCGGTCGGAAAATCGCGCAGTTCCCTGCCGGTGTCGAAAGCGCCGCGCGCCACCCGCTCATGAAGCGTGTCGACCGGGAGGTCTGGCAGCACTTTCAGGATCGCCTTCATCACCATCTGCGCCGTGGCGCGGCTGTTGATGCCGGGCGTGTTCATCAGCACCGCCGTGCCGCCCTCGCCGCTGCCGCCGCCCCAGGAGCGCGAGCCCATATTGCCGGTGCCGGCACCGATCCTCACGCCGGCCAGCGGAAAAACGGTTTCCGCGGGAAGGAAAGTCGCGGCGGCGATGACGGCGTCATAGCGCCCGTCGCCGGCGGCCCCGATCAGCTCTTCGCGGGTGCTGAGGTCCGGCTGGTAAAAGAAATGCGCGCGGCCATGCTCAAGACCCGCTTTGTCGCCAAGCGCGGACAGATGGAAGCGGCCCCCCTTGGCTTCGATATGGGCGCGCACTTCGCTCGGGTCGGGCTTGCCCTCAGGCCCGAAACGCAGGCCGACCAGATCGCAGATCAGCACGGCGTAGGCGCGTTGCGGATCGATTAGGTTCGCGGCCTGTGTATTGGTGTTCGCGGTCACGTCGTTTCCCCATGCAAGAACTGAAAGGCCTGCCGGTACAGCACGCTCTCGATCAGAACCTATCCGCCCGGAAGGGCGTCAGATCGATCGCTGGCGGCAAACCGGCAGCAAGTTGCGACACGATCTAGAGGCTGGGTCCAAGCTCGATCGGGCTGCCGTCGCTGAACCGGGATTGACGGAACCTGTGAAGACTATGTCCTGTCTCGTTTCCCTGGACGAGGTCGGACACGACGCGGCCCATTCCTGGTCCGATGCCGAAGCCGTGGCCACTCATCCCGGTGGCGACAACGAGACCCGGAATTTCGGCGGCGCGATCAACGATGGGCACGACATCCGGCATCGCATCGATCATGCCCGCCCAGCTCGCCTTGAGCGGCACCGTCTTGAACTGCGGGAAAAGTGCGGTGAATTCGCGGTCGATATCGCGGAGCGCGGAGGCTTTGGGGGCGGGATTGAGGATACGCATCCGTTCGAACGGGCTTTCCTCGTCCGCGTTCCATTTGCGCGGGGTCGACCAGCTGTCCGGATAGCCTCGCGGCGCCGCCGGCAGGTAGCGGATGCCAAGAGGATTGGCCAACAGGGCGGGGACATATTTGCCCGCGTGGCGAAACGCGTCAGGCCCGACATAGAGTTGACTGGAGCCTCCCGATGCCAGCGTGTAGCCGCCATCCTGCCTGCGCCGGAATGCGATATGCTCATCGGCGACGGCACCCGAATGGATTTCAGGCATGGGTTCGGTCGCGGCGACGGTTGCCCTGACACTGAGCTGCGGGATGGAAACGCCGTGTGCGCGCAGGAAGAGCGACGTCCACGCACCACTCGCGACGACGACGTTCGAGGTGACGATACGACCCTGCTCGGTCCAGACGCCGCTGATGCGTCCCGCCGAAATGTCGAGCATCCGCGCCGCACAATTCTCGATGATCGTAACGCCCTGCCGGGCGGCCAGGCGAGCAAGTGCCGGCACCGCCACCCAGGGCTCGGCCCGCATGTCCGATGGAGTGGTCATCGCGCCCTTGAAGGGACGCGACATGGCCGGGATCAGCCTGGCCGTCTCGCTTTGGTCAAGCAGACGCGTGTCTACGCCATGCATCTCGGCGATCTTCAGGAACTTGGCGAAGCCGGCCATCTCCTTGTCGGTTCGCGCGAGATAGGTAACGCCGGTCTGCTTCAATCCGATGTCTTCGCCGCATTCTTCGGCCAGTTGACACCAGAGGCGTTGCGCTTCGATCACGATCGGCAGTTCATCGGCATCGCGACCCTGCTGCCGGATCCAGCCCCAGTTCCGCGACGATTGCTCGCCGGCGATGCGCCCTTTTTCCAGCAATGTCACCGAAATGTTCCGTCGCGCCAGGAACAAAGCCGTTGTCACGCCGATGATGCCGCCGCCAATGATCACAACCTCCGCGTCCTTCGGCAACGGCGCCTGAAACTGGATCGGCATGGCTTCGGTGAAGGGAAAACGTGTCAAAGAATACGATCCTCCTGGTTCCACGGCGGTAGCTGGCCCTTGGCCGCCCTGGCCGCTTGCGTGGAATGTCGGTGATACCTGACCGAACTGATAGTCCGTCATGGCTGGGTCGAGCTGGAGAATCTGCGTGCCAATGCAATAAAGTTGTTGATGCAGATGGATGCCAATCGCGGCGGCGCTTCAGGCACAGTGCGATGCCGCCATTGGCCCCTTGAAGGGTCAAGTCGGACACGCGTAACATCGCGTCATCAGAACTGAGTCTGTCGTATTCGTCCGGGCTAATGTCCGGATTAGACTGGATATTTTCCTTGCTTACGGATGCAACCAGCGGCGCAGCAAAGCGCGGCAAATCGTTTGCCCATGTGGCCGAAGCCTCCTGGGGCAAGGGCCTCAGCACGCTGCTGCGCATCGTGCGCATGACGCTGCGCCATCCCTGGCAAGTCGCCATCACCCTGGTCTCGACCTTCATCGCCGCGACGCTGCAGCTTTTCATTCCACGCCTCTTGGGACGGGCCATCGACCAGGCGCAAGGCGTGATGGCCGCGGGTGCCGGCACCGCGGCCGAGCAGGCGCTGTGGAACACGGCGCTGACGCTGCTCGTGATCAGCATCCTGCGCGGTCTCTTCACCATGGCGCAGAACTACTATGGCGAGGCCGTCGGCCACCGGACCGGCTATGAATTGCGCCTGGCGTTCTACGAGAAGATCCAGCGCCTGAGCTTCTCCTTCCACGACGAGGTCCATAGCGGCGATCTGATCACGCTCGGCCTGCTCGATCTCGACGGCGTGCGCATGTTCTTTTCCACCGGCATCCTGCGGGTGGTGCTGCTCGGCGTGCTGATCGGCGTCGGCGCCTATCTTCTGATCAGCACCGATCTCGTGCTTGGGCTGCTCAGTCTGAGCTTCGTGCCGTTCGTCGCCTGGCGCTCCTCGGTGACGCAACTGGCGCTGCGCAGCACCTGGCTGACGCTGCAGGAGCGTCTGTCGGTGCTGAGCCGGGTTATGGACGAGAACCTCGGCGGCATCCGCGTCGTGCGCGCCTTCGCGGCGCAGCGGCACGAGCTCAAAAAATTCGACCGTGCCAAGCAGGATGCGCTGGACCTTGCCAATAGGCGCGTCGACATCCGCGTCAGCAATACCAGCGCCATGAACTTTTCCTTCCTCGCCGCCATGGGGTTGGTGCTGTGGTTCGGCGGCCAGAAGGTGATCGCAGGCCAGATCAGCGTCGGCACACTGGCGCAGTTCCTCACCTTCATGACCATTTTGCAGATGCCGGTGCGCCAGCTCGGCCTGATGGTCAACTCATTCGCGCGCGCCTCGACCTGCGGCACGCGGCTGTTCGAACTGCTCGACACCGAACTCGACATCGAGGACGCGCCCGACGCCACGGATCTTGTCGTTACCGAGGGCGTGCTGCGCTTCGATGATGTCGGCTTCCGTTACGAGGGTTCAGGCGGCCGGCCGACACTGTCGGGCATTTCGTTCGAGGCCAGGTCCGGCGAAACCATCGGCATTGTCGGCCCTCCGGGCAGCGGCAAGTCGACCATCGCGCATCTGATTCCGCGCTTCTACGATGTGACATCGGGCGCGATCACCATCGACGGCCAGGATATCCGCAAGGTCACGCTGCAATCATTGCGCAAGGCGGTCGGCGTCGTGCAGCAGGACGCGTTCCTGTTCACCACCTCGATCGAGAACAACATTGCCTATGGCAATCCGTGGGCGCGCGAGACCCGCATCGGGCAGGCAGCCGAATATGCCCAGTTGCACAACTACATCATTGGACTTCCCGCCGGCTACACCACGGTCGTCGGCGAGCGCGGCGCATCGCTTTCCGGCGGCCAGCGGCAGCGGCTGACCATCGCGCGCAGCCTGATGCTGCGGCCATCGGTGCTGGTCTTCGACGATTCGACCGCTGCCATCGATGCCGGCACCGAGCAGCGGATTCGGGCGGCGATGAAGCGCTTCGCCAGGGATCGCGTGACGCTGATCATCTCGCACCGGCTGAGTTCGCTGATGCATGCCGACCAGATCCTGTTCGTGGAGGGCGGCCGCATCGTCGAGCGCGGCACGCATGAGGAGCTGCTGGCGCTCGGCGGACGCTATCGCGCACTCTACGACCTGCAATTGCGGCCGGACGAGGACCGACCCGCGGGAGCAATTCCAGGAAAAGTGGAAACCGGTTTTCCCGGGAAAAGCGCGTAGCGCTTTCCCTTGGGAATTGCGTCAAAACTAAAGAGATAGAGCCGCGTGATGTCGAAACACATCGACGATGAGAAGGAAGACACCAGCGGGCGGCCGACCAAGGCCGTCGTCGGGTCGCATCGCGACGAGGAAGAGGTTTTCGGCAAGGCTTACGATCCTCGCATCATCAGGCGCATCTGGAGCTTCGTCAGGCCGTATCGGGGCCGGATTTTCATCTCGGTCGCCGCTGTGCTGGTGTTCACGCTGACGCAGCTCGCGATCCCGCTGGTCATCCGCTACGCCATCGATCATGGCATGGCCGCGGGCAGGCTAGACCACTCGGTGATGATCTCGGCGACCGGTGTCTTCGCGGTGATCATCCTCATCAACTATGCCGCCAGCCATGTGCAGGAAAGCGTCGTCGGCAAGGTGGCCGAGAACGTGCTGTCCGATTTGCGCCGCGCCATGTTCAGCCACCTGCAGCGCGTCTCGCTGAGCTTCATGGACAAGACCGAGGTCGGCCGCCTGATGTCGCGCCTGCAGGGCGACGTCAATTCGATGCAGGAGTTCCTCGAAACATCCGTGATGTCGGTGGGCGACATCGTGCTCTTGTTCGGTATCGTCTGCGTGCTTTTGTGGCTCGACTTCCGGCTCGGGCTCTTGACGCTATCGACCATGCCGGTGCTGTTCATCGTGCGCCTGTTCTGGCTGCCGCGCGCCAAGGTCGCCTTCATGGCGGCGCACGAGACCAACTCGATCGCCAACGGGGCGCTCGCAGAAGGCATCCATGGCGTGCGCACCGTGCAGAGCCTCGAGCGCCAGCATGTCAATTTCGACCTCTACGACGAGAAGGTGCTGGCCAATCTCAATGCCCACCTGCGGTCGGCCAAATACGCGCAGGTGATGGTGCCGATCGTCGATACGCTGACCGGCATCGCCATGGCGACGGTCATCGTCGTCGGCGGTTCGATGGTGCTGTCGCACAGCCTCGATGTCGGCGTCATGGTGGCGTTCCTGTTCTACATCCAGCGTTTCTTCGACCCGATCCGCTCGCTCACCATGCAGTACAGCGTCATGCAGCGCGCCATGGCTTCGGGCCAGCGCATCTCCGAAGTGCTAGACGTACCGGTGGATGTCGGCGACAAGGAGAATGCCGTGACGCTGTCGCGCGACATGGACGGCTCGGTCGAGTTCAGGAACGTCACCTTCGGCTACAGGCAAAACCAGCCGGTGCTGAAGAACATCTCTTTCCGCGTCAATCCGGGTGAGACCGTCGCCCTTGTCGGCCCGACCGGGTCGGGCAAGTCGAGTTCCATGGCGCTGGTGCACCGTTTCTACGATGTCTGGTCGGGTGAGGTCCTGGTCGGCGGCCATGATGTGCGCGACCTGACGCAGGATTCGCTCGGAGACCAGGTGGCCATGGTGCTGCAGGAGCCGTTCCTGTTTTCCGGCACGGTGCTGGAGAACATCCGCTATCACAAGACCGGCGCGACCCACGAGGAAGTGGTGCGCGCGGCACAAGCCGTGGGCGCGCACGACTTCATCGAGCACCTGCCCAATGGCTACGACACCGAGCTCGAGCAGCGCGGCGGCAATCTCTCGCTCGGCCAGCGCCAGCTGATCAGTTTTGCACGCGCGCTGGTGGCCGACGCCAAGATCCTGGTGCTCGACGAGGCCACGGCCAGCATCGATTCCTACACCGAGATGCTGATCCAGAAGGCGTTGATCAAATTGCTGGAGGGCCGCACCGGGCTGGTCATCGCCCACCGTCTGGCCACCATACGCGGCGCCGACCGCATCATCGTCCTGCAGAATGGCGAGATCGTCGAAAGCGGCAACCACGAACAGCTGATGCGGAAGAAAGGCCTCTACGCCCGCCTTTACAACATGAACTACGCTTCGTTCGACGACATTTCCGAGGAGGAAATGAGAATGGACGCGGCTGTCGGCAAAGCGACGTGAGGGTTGCGGCAGAACCGGACAGGAATGGAGAGCAGCGGGATGATCGCTGTCAGCGGTTGCCCAGGGACACAATGCATCCGGCGAATCCCTGTCCCGATTTTGTGAAGGAACGCATCGGGTGCGGAGGCCGTTTTCTGGTCATGCATGTCTCGCATGAACAGGAGGCATCCTCATGAAACGGCAGATGATGTCCACCGGTGTCATCATATTGGCGGCCGCAAGCGCGATTTCATTCAGTTCCATCGCCGATGCCGCGGTCAGGCACCATGCGGTCAGGCACCATTTTGTCCACACCACAACTCATCATGGTGACAGGTATCGGCATGCCGTTCACCACGAATATGTGGTGGTTGGCGACGGTTTGACTGGCGACAACTCGGCCGGCGTCAATGGCGGGATGGACAGCTACTACAATGGCTACGGCAGCTATCGTGGGTATGTCGGCGGCTTCTGCGGAACCATTGCATGGACGCTCGGCATATGCAGTCCCCATGGTCCTTGAGTCCTGACCGCTGAGCGGATCGGCAAAGTGTGAGCGCGCGGATGCTACGCCATTTCGGGACGTCTTGACGCCTCGCGGATCGCCTTGTGCACGCCGCGCTGCAAATCCATGAAAGCCGGAGTTTCCATCACCTCTTCCCGGCGCGGACGCTCGATGTCGACGTTGAAGGTCTGCATGATGCGTCCCGGGCCGATCCCCATGACGACGATGCGGTCCGACAGATAGACGGCCTCCTCGACGTCATGCGTGACGAAGAGCACGGTGAGCCGGTGCTCCTCCCATATCTGGGTCAGCAGTTCCTGCATCTGGTGCCGGGTCAAGGCGTCCAGCGCGCCAAAAGGCTCGTCCATCAAAAGCATCTTGGGCCGATAGGAAAGCGCGCGCGCAATGGCGACGCGCTGCTTCATGCCGCCCGAGAGTTCCGATGGATAGCGCTCGGCGCTGTCCGACAGCTTGACGAGATCGAGATGCTCGAGCGCGATCTCGCGGCAGGCCGCGCGATCGTAACCCGCGGCCTTGAGGGCAAACTCGATGTTCTGCCGCGCCGTCAGCCAGGGAAGCAGCGTGTAGGACTGGAAGACGACGCCACGATCGAGACCCGGCTGCAGGATCGGTGCGGCATCGATGCTGAGATCGCCAGCGTCGAAGTCCTGCAGTCCGGCCACGATCGAGAGCAGCGTGCTCTTGCCGCAGCCCGATGTGCCGACGAGAGAAACGAATTCGTTGTCGGCAAGATCGAGGTTGATGTCGCGCAGCACTTCGGTGCGCCGCTCTCCCGTGCCGAAGCTCTTGTGGAGACCCGCGATGCGCAATTTGGGAGGGTTCATCGGCCGTTCCTCATTGCGGGTGGCCATCCTGCCTGAACAGCACCTTTTCCAGCGCCTTCATGACCTGATCGGTTATGAGGCCGAGCACGCCGAGCAGCAGGATGTAGCCGATGATGGTGTTTGTCTGGAAATAGCGCTGCGACACGGTGATGCGATAGCCGAGGCCAGATGTCGCTGCGACGAGTTCGGCCAGCACTAGCCAGGTCCATGCCCAGCCCAGGCTGATGCGCAGCGTATCCCAGATACCGGGCAAGGCACTGGGAACGACGATGCGCGTCAGGATCTTGCGGTCCGGCAGGCCGAGCGTGCGACCGAGGCCTATGAAATCGGCTGGCACCCGTTTCACATTGTCCATGATCATCAGCACCTGCTGGAAGAAAGTGCCGATGAAGATGATCAGGAATTTCTGCGTATCGCCGGTGCCCGCCCACAGGATGGAGAGGGGTACGAAAGCGACGACCGGCATGTAGCGGATGAAATCCACCAGCGGCTCGATGGCCGCTTCCCATGAGCGGAAGCTGCCGATCAGCACGCCGATCGGTATGGACAGCGCCGAGGCGATGAGGAAACCGATGGAAATGCGGTACATCGAGGCCCTGAGGTCCAGCCACAACGTACCCTCGGTCGCGAGCTTGACGATCTGGGTCGCGACACTGCCCGGCGACGGCAGGAAGATGGGCTTTACCCATCCCAGGCCGGTCGCCGCCCACCAGGCGAGACCAAGCCCGACAAAGACGGCCACCGCGATCATCAGGAAACGCGACCTGGCGATCGGCACCCCGATCCCGGAGGATCGACGGCGCCTTGCCTGTTTCGTGACCGATCCCGGTGCGGAGCGAGCCGGGGCCGTTTTCGCGGAGGGCTCTGCGGACATCTGCGTCACCACCGCGATCCGGCCGTCGTCATTCCGCCGCCTTGACGAAGGACGGGTCGATCATCTGCTCCGGCGTCACGTCGGCCTGCAGCAGCTTGGCGTTCTTGGCCGCCGCTTCGACATCGGCGAATGTCTTGGTGGTGAAGTCGCCGGTGAGCGCCGTCTTGTTTTCGGCGAGCGAATAGTAACGCACGCCATCAAAGGCGGTGTTGAGATCCTTGACGTCCGAACCGACGGCCTTGGCGATGATGGCGCGGCCACCAGGCGTGTCGGCCTTGTAGTCCTTCAGCGCCGCATCCCAGGTTTTGATCATGGCCAGCACCTGGCCGGGCCGTGACTTGATCACCTCGTCGCGCACCACCAGCACGTCGCTGATCAGGCCGGGATCCTCGCCGGCGGTGAAAAGCAGCTTGACGTCCTTGTTCTGCGCCATGGCCACAGTGAGATACGGCTCGTAGGTGACCGCGACCGGTACCTGGCCCGCGATCAAGGCACCACCGGCATCGGCGGCGGGCATTGGAACCGGCTGGATATCGGCGACCGACATGCCGTTCCTGGATAGCGCGTATTTGAGCAGGATGTCGCTCGTCGTGCCTTCCTCGAAAGCGACCTGCTTGCCTTTGAGGTCCGCGATGGAGGTGACGTCCTTGCCGGCGATGATGGCGTCGGCCGTCATGGAGACATCGAGCAGCAAAACGATCTTCACCGGCAGGCCGGCGGCAACCATGCCCATCGCCGTGTGGGTGGCGATGTTGGCGGCGTCGAGCTGGCCGCTGGCGAGCGCGGCGTTGATGTCCTTGTCCTCGGCGAAGTTGACGATCTGGACGTCCGACAGTCCGTTTGCCTTGAACAGGCCCTTAGCGTCGGCGACGTGCCACTGGCCGTAGCCGAGCCAAGGCTCGATGCCGATCTTGAACGATCCGGCCTCGGGCGTCGTGGGAATGGCCGCTTCGGCCGCGTGGGCTGCCGGGGCGGCAGCGAGCCCGATGGCGGCGGCCATCACGAGCGCGCGAAATTGTCCTGCTAGCTTATGCATCGTCTCTAGTTCCCCTTGATGATCAGACCGCTCTTTTACCCAGGCGTCCGGTCTGGTGAGACTGCGGGGTCTGCTCTTGCGGCACTGTGCCTCGGCGTCTTGCCCGCCACTTCATGGTGAAGTGCGAGGATATTTCAGCGTCAGCGGCGGCGGATGTCAAGGCTAAAATACATACATGCATATACAAGTTGGAATGACTCAATTTTCCACCATGGGCAAGCCTTCCGCCCGCATCCCCCGCAGCCATCAATCATGCTCTTTCTGGATCGATCCGGTCGAGGAAATCGCTCACCCGATCGGCTCCGGTGTCAGGCTCGCTGCCGACCATGACCGCAACCGAAAAGGCAATGAGGGAGGAGACCGGCGTGTGACTGCGCGCACCGGCCCGCAGGTTCATGACCAGGGTTGGCGACAGGAAGAGCCCTGAGCGCAGCACCGATCGCCAATCCGCAGGGAGCATGCCGCGCCGCTCGAGCTCCAGCAGCAATGGCCGCCACAGCATCGTCGCCTTGACCTCCAGCAAGTCGCGGCGGACGGGGCTCAGGTCCCAGTCCGTGTCGACATGGAAGAGGTTCCCGTCCAGCCGCGCCTGCGCGCGAAAAGCCTCGGTCGCGATGTCCGGATCGTAGAGCCAGAACGGATGGGCGAAGATGTTGTGGAACGTCGCTTTCACCTCCGCCAGCAGCGTCGGGATATGCGAGCCGGCAAAGGCGGGATCGAAGAAGGACAGTGCCGCCCTCCCCGTTTTCTCGGTGTACCAGACATTGGCGTTGTGGGCGTCGCCATGCGCGACCACACCGCCGGCATCGGCAAGCCGATCCGGCCGCAAGCGCGCGGCCGCGGCATCGAAAAGCTCACCGATGCCCTTGGTGTAGAGCTGGCCGTTGATGACGAACTTCAGCCGCGAAAACCGGTCCCAGTCGAGTTCCGCGCCGGGAAAGGCAAACGACTTGCCGACATAGAAATCGGCCAGCCGGCCGCCTGGCGATGCGCGTGTATCCGGATCGATCAGCCGCTCATAAAACAGCCGGTGGATAGGCTCCGCCGCGACCTCCGCGACGGTCACAGGATGCAGCGTCTCGAGATAGACCTCGAGCAACCTTGCGGACAGGTCGCGCTCGGCAAGGGCCGCCTGTCGCCTTTTCTCAGGATCATCTTCGGCATCCAGCGCGAACAGCACGTCCGAAAATCTCGGATCCATGCGGCGGCGATAGACAAGGATCTGTTCGCCCGGCTGGGCCGACATATGGACGGGCTGGTCGACCGGCAGGCCGGCGCGCGACAGGATCTCGGCCCGGTAGTACTCACCGGTCATGCCTTCCTCCCGCTCCTCCTGATGGAACTTGAAGAAGTAGGCCCCGCCGTCGCTATCGAAGAAACCGTTCAAAGAATTGAGGCTGTATTTGTCCACGTTTATGCGGACATTGCCGGGGTTCATCCCGAACAGATCGCCCAGCAATGCCGAAAGCGCTTGCTGCGCCGCCGCGACATCATGCTGCGCGAGGGCCCGGATTCGCGCCGTGCGGCTCCGTGGCTGCGTCATCTGCCGTCCCTTCCAGCCAGGCCGTCCAGCAGAGGCAAAGCCACCTTCCTCAGTACATGTATATACATTTACAGCGAACGCTCCGCGGCTGTGCTTCTCGTTGACGTCAATTGGTTCTGGAGGGGGAATAGCGGCTGCCGAGCGAATAGCGGCTGCCGGCGTAGGTGAGCTTGCTGATCGTGGCGACAACCGCGCCCGTCCACGTGCGGCGGTGCAGGAGAAGGCAACAGCTGCCGACATCGATGCCCAGATGCCGCGCCGTCTCCTTGTCGGCCGGAATCGCGGAGATGATATGCTCGACCTCGGTCACCGGGGTCTTCTGCATGAGGTAGTCATAGGTCGCCGTCTTGGTGAAATCCTGCTTGTCGTAGTCTGGGATCAGGCTCGGATTGACGAAGCGCTCTTCCAATTGAACCGGCAGGTCGTTCTCGAAATTGACGACCACCGAATGATAGATCGAGACCCGCTTTGGAAACTCGAACGACAGCGCGAGCTCCTTCGACGGCATGATCGTTTCGAGGACGAGAACCTCGGAGCGATGCCTGTTGCCGCGCTCGACGATCTCTGCCGCGATGTTGTTGATCTCGATCAGCGTCGACTGCGGCCTAGGCGGCGCGATGAACGTGCCGACACCTTGCAATCGGATCAGGAATCCCGCCGCGGTCAGTTCCCGCAGGGCGCGGTGAACCGTCATTCGCGACACACCAAGCGAAACCACCAACTCATTCTCGGACGGCAGCTTGCGATCTTTGCCCCACCGGCCCGTTCCGATGTTGGTCAGGATATAATCCTTCACCTTCTCGTAGAGCGGGCTCGCCGTATCGGGCAAATCGATCATGTCAAAATCCTTTCCGCCAATTTATCGGAAATCAAAGCGGACTCAACAGGTTGCCGCACGCGGATGATCGTTTTTAAGCCATCGCTGCGCCCCGCCAACAGCCGTTCATAAGCAGCCGGAACCTCGTCCAGGCCGATCTCGCGATCGATCAGGGCGAGCAGCTGTTCACTAAGTTCACCCAGCATCCGCACCGCGTCGGGCAGTTCGTCGGCGAAGGCATGGCATCCCAGCAACGCGATCTCGCGTTCGACCAGAAGGTTGGGATCGATGTCGAGGCGACCATGGAAGATACCGACCATCGCCACCGCGCTGCCGGAATCGAGCACGCCGAGCAACTGATTGAATGCGGCGATGCTGCCCGTCGCCTCGATGGCGGCCAGCAGCGGGGCGTTGGCGGTTGCCGCGGCAATGGCATCGCGGTCGAGATCGACAATCGTGGCTCCAGTCACCTGGGCCACACGGGCGCAGCGGGCCTGGTTGCGGTCGGCGACCAGCACCGTGCCGGCGAAGGTTTGCGACAGCAGCAGCGCGGCAAGACCGCCAATCGGCCCGCAGCCGACAACAAGCACCGAGCCCGTCGTCTTTGGCAGGCGCCGCACCGCGTGCAGCGCCACCGCAAGCGGCTCGGCCATCGCGGCAACCCGCTCGTCAAGGTCGGCATCGATGACATGCAGCAGACGTGCGGGCAACATGGCCTGTTCGGCAAAGCCGCCGTCGCAGATTTCTCCGACGAAACCCAGCGACCCGCAGAGATGCCGCCTGCCGGCGCGGCATTGCGCGCAGTCCCCGCACCAGAACCGGGAATCGGCGACCACCCTGTCGCCGACGGAGACGGTATCGACGCCCTCGCCGATGGCGATCACCGTGCCGGTCAGCTCATGGCCGGCCGTCGATGGCGAGCGGCTTATCCACTGCCCGGTGCGGAAATTGTGCAGGTCCGAACCGCAGATGCCGGCGGCATCGACCCTGAGCTTCACCCAGCCCACATCCGGAATCCCTGGCGTGGCTATATCTTCGACGCGCAGATCACCGGGGCCATAAAGTCGTGCCGCCTTCATCGCGATCGCCTCCGTTCAGCCGGCGAGGTAGCGGTCGCGGATCTCCGAGACCGCGTTTTCATGCGAGCTGAAACCCTCGTAGCGGGCGAGTCTGCGGGCGTGCCGCGCCAGTTCCGGATAGGCGGCCGAGGTGACATAGCCAACCGACGAGCGCTTGACGAAATCCGTCACCGAGAGCGGCCCATAGGTTCGCGCCCAGCGGCTGGTCGGCAGCACCGCGTTCGGCCCGAGGACGAAATTGGCAAGCGTCACCGGCGTATGCGGTCCCATGAGGATTTCGGCCGCCTCGGTGATGTGCCCGAGATGCGCGAACGGCTCCTTCGACAAGATTTCCAGATGTTCGGGCGCATAGTCGTTGATGAAACGGTAGCTGTCTTCCAGCGACGCGGTCAGCACGATGCCGCCACGCTTTCCGGTCAGCACCGCGCGCGAGAATTCGACGCGCTGTTCGGTCATCCGCGACCAATGTTCAGGAAGTGCCGCAAGCGCAGCCTCGGCCACCTTGCGGCTGTGGGTAACCAGATAGGCCGAGGAATCCGGCCCGTGCTCGGCTTCGATCAACAGATCGAGCGCGGCGAGGCCGCCGTCGACGCTGTCGTCGGCAAAGATGATCGCTTCAGACGGGCCGGCAGGCAGGCCGGTGTTGATGATCGAGGACAGCACGCTCTTGGCCGCCACCACCCACGGGCTGCCGGGACCGACGATCTTGAGCGCCGGCTGCACGGTCTCGGTGCCGTAGGCGACGGCGGCGACCGCTTGCGCGCCGCCGCATTTGTAGACGGTGCTCACCCCGGCGAGGCGAGCGGCGACCAAGGTCGCAGCGTCCACCGAACCATCCGATGTCGGCGGCGTCACGATCGCGATCTGCGGCACGCCGGCGATGACAGCCGGTACCGATGTCATCATCGTCACCGAGGGAAATGCACCCTTGCCGCGCGGTACGTAAAGCGCCACGGAGGCGATCGGCGTGTACCGGTCGCCGGCATAGGCGCCCGGCCGGACTTCCTTGAGCCACATCGTTTCCGGCTTCTGCTCTTCATGGAAGCGCCTGATGTTGTCGATGCCGAAGCCGATGCTTTCCACGACATCCTTCTCGACCTTGTCGAATGCCGCGTCGAACTCGGCCTGAGACACCTTCAGTCCGCCCTCGGCGACATCGGCCTTGTCGAGTTCCCTGGCGAAGCGGATCAAAGCGGCGTCGCCCTCGTCCTTGACGGCCTGGATGATCGGGCGGACCTTTTCGACGAAGACCGACAGATCGCCCTCGGCGCGTTTCAGAAGGCCGGCCCGCTGGGTGGCATCGAGCGATGACAGATCGTGGAAGCTGACGTCGGACATGGAAATTTCCTTCTGTTGGAACGCAACGTGCCGGCCGGTCACATTGCGGAAAACTTGGATTTCGAACCTATAGCGGGCTGCCTCAGATCGATGCCAGGAAGCCGCCATCCACCGGAATGGATTGGCCGGTGATGTAGGCTGCAGCATCCGAGGCAAGGAACACGGCTACGCCGTGCAGGTCGCGCAGATCGCCGAAACGGTGCTGCGGGATCTTGGCCAACATCGACTGCTGCCACGCCTCGCTGCTGTAGAACACGTCCGTCATCGCCGTCCTGAAGTAGCCCGGGGCAATGGCATTGACCCTGATGCCCAGATCCGCCCACTCCGCTGCCAGCGCCCGCGTCATGCCGAGCAGGCCCGACTTGGACGAGCCGTACGGGACCGCGGTCGGAATGCCGACTTCGGATGTCAGCGAGCATAGATTGATGATGGCGCCGGGCCGTCCGGCGTCGCGCATCTGCCGCGCCGCTGCCTGGGCGCAGAAGAAGGCTCCTTTGAGATTGGTGTCGACGATCCGGTCCCAGAGCGCCTCGTCGACATCGAGCGAAGGCCGCACTTCTTCCATCCCGGCATTGTTGACGAGGATGTCGAGACCGCCCAGCAGGCTAGCAGCCTCGGCGGTGGCCGCCCGGCAACGGCCGACATCGGTGACGTCGAGGGCGACGGCATGCGCAACTCCGCCGGCCGCGCGGATGGCCGCTATCGTCTCATCGAGGGAGGCCAGGCTGCGCGCCGTGACCGCAACGTCGGCGCCGGCCGCGCTCAGCGCCTCGGCGATGCTGCGCCCGATGCCGCGGCTGGCACCGGTGACAAGCGCTTTCCTGCCGGAGAGGTCGAAGAGAGAAGCATTGCGCATGTGATCCTCCTGGGCAGCTTCGGCGCCAAGTCCAAGACTAACCAACCTTAGGTTCCATATACAAGCATATACAAACCATTTCAGCTAGGCTATTTGTGACGTCGTCCACCAGTGCACCCTGCAGGCGACCGGCTTGCCCCCGGGAGGATGCAGCGAAATCCGGTGTTTGAGAACCCGGCCGATGACGGGAGTCTGTCGGCTGCCGAAGAGGAGCCCGCGCCCCGTGTCGAAAGCCTCGCATATGGTCAGAACCGAAGTCACGCATCTGTCGCCTTACAATTCAGGGCTGACAATCGACGAGGTCATGGCGCGATACGCGCCCGCCAGGATCGCCAAGCTAGGTTCGAACGAAAACCCGCTTGGGCCGAGCCCGACCCTGGCGACGACAATGGAGGCCGGCTCCGAGATGTTCCGGCTTTATCCGGACCCCGCAGGGCGCAAGCTCCGCCAGGCGATCGGCGACAAATATGCCGTCGCCGAGGATCAGGTCATCCTTGGCAACGGCTCCGAAGACCTTCTCTCCGTCATAAGCCGCGCCGTCTTGCGGCCGGGCGACGCCGTCGTCACACTCTATCCGTCGTTCCCGCTGCACGAAGACTACGCCACGTTGATGGGCGCGACCGTCAGGCGCGTTGCCGTCAACGACGACCTCACGATCAACGTCGATGCGCTGACCGAGGCGGTGCGCGAGCGTCCCCGCATGCTGGTGTTTTCGAACCCGATGAACCCGGTCGGCAGTTGGCTGTCGGGCAGCGATCTGTCGAGGGTGCTGGATGCAGTCGGCGACGAGACGCTGATCGTCGTCGACGAGGCCTATGCCGAATATGCCGTGGGCGACGACTATGTTTCCTCCCTGCCCTGTCTCGCCAAACGTGACCGGTCCTGGATCGTATTGCGGACATTTTCGAAGGCATTTGGCCTAGCGGGCCTGCGCATCGGCTTCGGCATCGTCGGCGACCCGGAACTGCGTGCGCTGTTTGATTGTGTCCGCACACCATTCAACGTCAACGCCATGGCCCAGGCCGCAGCACTCGCGGCGCTCGCCGATGAGGAACACCTCGCCAAGGTGGTCGCGCTGGCCAAGGCGGAGAGAGCACGCGTCGAGAGTTTCCTCATCAGCAAGGGCGTCGAGGTCGCGCCTTCCAGAGGCAACTTCCTGTTCTTCAACTGCCGGCAAAATGCCAGCGCATTCGTCGAGGGCTTGCTGCGCGAAGGCGTCATCGTCAAACCCTGGAGACAGGAAGGCTACGACACGTATGTGCGTGTCAGCATGGGCTCACCGTTGGAGAACGATCACTTCATGGCCGCGCTCTCGCAACTGTTGTGATTTCCCGAAAGCCATGCTGAATTGCCGCGCGCCCGGCTCGATATTCGCGGGTCTGCCATTTCTCGCGGGCGCAGTCACGCCACCACCAAGCCCATAAGAGCCCGCAATATGTCCGAGAGCAGCCTGCCCAGGAGCCTCTACCGCGAAACGGCAGGCGGCACCGGCAGTTATCCCACGCTCGCCGGCGCGCAGCGGGCAAGGATCGCCATTGTCGGCGGCGGCTTCACAGGCCTTTCGACCGCCTTGCATCTGGCGGAAGCCGGCGACGACGTTGCCGTGCTCGAGGCTCAGCAGCCGGGTTGGGGCGCTTCGGGCAGAAATGGCGGCCAGGTCAATCCCGGTCTCAAATACGACCCCGACACGATCGAGGCAATGTTCGGCCCAGAGCTGGGGCTGCGGATGATCGATTTCTCCTATGGCGCGCCGGATTTCACCTTCGGCCTCATCAAGCGCCTGTCGATCGCCTGCGAGGCGCGGCAGAACGGTACCATACGCGCGGCCATCCGGCCGAAGCCGGAAGCCGCTGTTCGGGCCACGGCCGCCCAATGCGCGCGGCGAGGCATGCCGGTCGACATGCTGGACGCAAAGGCGATGGCGGCACGAACCGGAACCGACAGATATACATCCGGCATGTTCGATGCCCGCGGCGGCGACCTCCATCCCTTGAAATACAGCCTTGGCCTGGCTGCCGCCGCGCAGAGCGCCGGCGCGCGGATTTTTGGCGGCAGCGAAGTCTTCGCGCTGAAGAGGGAGGCTGGACGGTGGGTGCTCAAAACCACCGGCGGCACCGTCAGCGCCGAGAAGGTGCTTATCGCGACCAACGGCTATACAGGCGCCCTATGGCCAGGGCTTGAGCAGTCCCTTGTTCCTGTGTTCAGCGCGATTGCGGCGACCGAACCGCTTACGCCGGCGATCGCGGCCGCAATCCTGCCCGAAAGGCCCGTCGTCTACGAAGCCGGCAACATCACCGTGTACTACCGCATCGATGCCGACGGGCGCCTTCTCATGGGCGGCCGGGGACCGATGAGCCCGATCGAAAATGCCTCCGCCATTCGCTATCTCACCGACTATGCACTGCGGCTTTGGCCGGCGCTTGCGGGGGTACGGTGGACACATGGCTGGAATGGCCGGGTCGCAATCACCAAGGACCATCTCCTGCACGTTCACGAGCCGGAAGATGGCGTGCTGATCTGCCTTGGCTATAACGGCCGTGGCGTCGCCATGGCCTCGGCGATGGGCGCTGCCCTGGCGCAGCGCCTGCGCGGTGATGAGACGTCGCCGTTTCCCATGCCGATATCGCCGCTCAAGCCAATCCGGTTTCACCGCTTCTGGCCGCTCGGCGTGAAGGCGGCGATCCTTTCGGGGCGACTGAAGGATCGGTTCGGCCTCTGACGCGAAGAGTTCGCCCGGCCTGACGGCCCTGGGACCTGTCACGGGCTGCCGGCGTTTTTGGTCCGCGCCCTTTTCATATTCGAACGCGAAGCCAGCCATTTTCGCTCGGTAGCGCTACCGCGTGGCCGACCAAATTATAGGCATACTTGCCGATTGACAAAAATCATAACAGGGGACCAAGATCATATGACCATCAACGATCTTGGTCCCGAGGTTGCCCCTCGGCATTGGCGAAAAGGAGAGCCAGATGCCCGTTCAGCAGAGAGTGACCCATCGTTCGAAACAAAGCCCCGCCAGTTCCATCCTCGCCACCGCGCTGCTAAGCCTCAGCCTGATCACAATGCCCGGCATAGGCCATGCCGATGGGATCACACTCAAGGTTTTCGGCGGCTCGGCGCTTGACGAACTCGCGCCGCGCCAACCGCCGGACGAGCAGAAGAAGATCCAGCAGCAGGTCATCGACGGGTTCCTCAAGGCCAACCCCGAGGTGACCGCTGTCGAATGGGACGCGCAGGGGCCACAGACCGATTCGATCCAGCGCCTGATGACCGCCAAGCTTGCAAACCAGGAAATGGACCTGATCGCCTGCCCGGCCTTCTACACCAATGGCGCCTATGTCCGGCGCAAGCTGGTCATGCCCATCACCGACAAGATCAAGCCGTTCCAGGACCGGATCGACGCCGCGGCACTTGGCGCCTTCACCATCAGCGGCCAGGTCTACGGCGTGCCGATCTCGACGCTCTCGACGTCGACGATCTTCTACAATGTCGACCTCTTCCAGAAACTCGCCATCCCGGTGCCGCCGACCTATGACGACCTGAAGGCGGCGGTGCCGAAATTCAAGGCCGACGGCGTGATCCCGCTTCTGCATCAGGGCTCGAACACCGTGATGTGGCCGATGTGGTATTTCGAAACCTTCTCGCAGGCCTCGGGCGATGCCGTCGCCAAGACCCAGAAGAACCTCGAGGGCACGGCGAAGTTCACCGATGCGCCCGATGTCGAAGGGTTCAAGCTGATCAAGCAGTGGGTCGATGACGGCATCCTTTCCAAGGATTCGCTCTCGGTCGACCAGGACGGCATGCGTGCGGCCTTCGCCGCCGGCAAGAGCGCCATGTATTATGGCGGAACCTGGGAAGTCCCCTCGCTCCAGACCAGCGTCAAGAACTTCAAATGGGGCGTCTTTGCCTTTCCTAAAATGGACGGAACGCCGGGGGCGCCGGGCCATGGCGGCGGTGCCGACAACGGCATGTGCGTTTCCTCGTCGATCCCGCCCGAGAAGCTCGATGCCGCCGTCAAGTTCATCGAATATCTGACTAAGCCGGAGGTGGCGACGCTCTATCTTGCACCGGAGCAGCCGATCGCGGCCTCGATCAAGGGGGTGCCGCAGGTCGACGATGCCTATGCCGTCGAACTGCGCAAGCAAGCCTTCCCGAGCACGATCAAGTTCCTCGACTGGATCTGGCCGTCGGAAGTCGCGACGGCCACGGCTTCGGCCATCGCCGGCATCGTCGGCGGCACGACGACGCCCGAGGATGCCGCCACCTCGATCCAAACCACCTTCGACGACCTCAAGGCCCAGGGCAATTGGCCGCCGAAGTAAGCGCCGATCTTGGGCGGACGCGCATTCAGCCGAGTGATGCGCCAAGCATGAAAACAGGGGCCGCCCGCTTCGGGGCAGCCTCATCAATCGGAGAGAACACATGACGCAGACTCGCGCCGAGCGGCAGCGCTTCTCGATCGGCTATCACCTGAACAGCTGGGACCTGACCGGCCTTCCGCTCGGGCCGGCCATCAAATTCCTGGCCGAACAGGGTTTCGGCTGGTTCGAGATCCTCGCCTTCACCAGCCTTTCGGACCAGTACGCCCGCAAATACATGCAGCTCGGCAATCAGGCGCCAATGGGGGTGACCACCGACACCGACATCCTGCGGCGCTATGCACTGCTCTCGGAAGGCCAGAGCGAGCATGGCATCAAGCTCTCCTCCTTCTACGTCAATGCGATCTTCACCAACCCTGTCGCCTGGCCTTACGAACGCGACGTGCTGGTGGCGCTGACCAGGATGCTCAGGGGTTTTGGGTCACCGGTGCTGGTTCTCGGTGGCGGTCCCTCGGAAGCCATCGCCGGCGCCCACACGGCCGACGACTACCGCGCCTTTTGCCGGGCCCTGGAGGATGTCGGCAGGCGGACAAAGGACCTCGGCATTGAGACGGTCTATCACCCGCATCTCGATACCTTTATCGAGCGCCGCGACCAGCTCGATCGTATGATGGATGAGCTCGATACCGATCTTGCCGGCCTGTGCATCGATCCGGCCCATCTTGCCCACACCAATTCCGATCCTGTGGACGCGGTCAGGACCTACATTTCGGCCGTGCGCTACATGCATTTCAAGGATACCAGGGTGGACCCGGGCCTGAAGGGCTATGACCGCTATGGCGCCTTTTGCGAACTCGGCGCCGGCGTCGTCGATCTCGCCGGCATCGTCGACGTGTTGCTGGAGGCCAATTACGACGGTCTCGCCATCATCGAGCTGGATGCGTCGAAGAAGACGGCGGAGCAAAGCGCGCTGGAAAGCATCGCCTATACCAGGGACACGCTCGGGCTGGTGCTGACGCCGCAAAGCGCGAAGGCCGCATGATCACGCGGCCACAAGAAGTCGCTCCTGCTCCGGGTCGTTCCGGCGCTTGGCGCTTCGGTGCCGGGGACGGTGCCGTCGCCTTCTTGATGATCCTGCCCGCCGCGATCCTGTTTTGCCTCTTCTACCTTTGGCCGTTCATCAACGGTTTCTGGCTCAGCCTGCACAATTGGGACGGGTTTTCGGACCCGACCTGGGCAGGCTTTTCCAACTATCAACGCCTCCTGCACGACCGCATCTTCCTCGGCGCGCTGCGCAACAATTTGATCTTCGTCGTTGCCGTCGTCATCTTGAAGAACGTGCTCGGCCTCGGGCTGGCGCTGCTGCTAAACCGGGCGCTGGTCGGCCGCGCTTTCTTTCGTGCAGCCGCATTCGTTCCGGTGACGATGTCCTTCGTCGCCGTCGGACTGCTCTGGTCCTGGATCTACAATCCGGTCTTCGGCCTGCTCAACGGCGCGCTCGACCTGTTCGGCCTCGGCGCGCTGAAACAATCATGGCTTGGCGACGCCGACATCGCGCTCTATTCGATCATCGTCGTCGACGTCTGGAAATGGCTCGGCTTCCATGCCGTCATCTACCTCGCGGGGTTGCAGACGATCCCGTCGGAACTCTATGAATCGGCCAAGATGGACGGCGCCGGCCCGCTGCAGCGCTTTCGGCACGTCACCGTGCCGATGATGATGCCGATCGTGTTCATCAACACCATCCTCGGCCTTTCCGGCGCCTTCGTGCGCAACTTCGACATCGTCTATGTCTTGACCAAGGGCGGTCCGAACCATGCCACCGAAGTCGTACTCACCTACATGATGAGCAAGGCTTTCCAGGACGGCGCCATGAGCTATGCCGCGGCCATCGGCTATGTGCTGTTCCTGATCGTCGGGCTGGCCAGCGTCGGCCTGCTCGCCCTGATGCGGCGACAAAGGCTGGACGTATGATGAACGGCGCGGCCGACCCTTTGCCCACCCTCGATGATGGCGCGGCCTACAGCCGCCGTCGCCTTGGCACGCGCGACCTGCTCGAAGTCGCGGGTATCTACGCGGCGCTCGCTTTGGTGCTCATCGAGACGCTCTATCCCTTGCTTTGGGTGCTGTTCGGCTCGCTCAAGACCAAAGAGGAGATGCTGAGCAACATCTGGGGCCCGCCATCGAGCCTGGTGCTGCAGAACTATGTCGATGCCTGGCGCATCGCCGGCATGGGATCGCGTATCGTCAGCAGCATTCTCGTCACCGGTTCGGCCCTGATCATCCTGGTCGTCGTGGCAACGCCCTGCGCCTATGCATTGGCGCGCCTGCGGTTTCCTGGACGCGGCCTCGTGGTGGCGGTGGCAGTGGCGGCCATGCTGGTGCCCCCGCAGGTGATGGCCATTCCGCTGTTCATGGTGGCGCGCGATCTCGGCCTGATCAACAACCGGCTCGGGATTGCCTTCGTCTATGCGGCGACGTCGCTGCCGCTGTCGGTCTTCATCCTGCGCAGCTTCTTCGTCACGCTGCCCGCCGATCTCGAGGACGCAGCGCGCGTCGACGGCGCGAGCCGCCTCGAGATCCTGATCCACATCATGCTGCCGCTGGTCCGGCCGGGCGTCGCGCTGATCACGATCTTCGGCTTCATCGAGATCTGGAACGATTTCTTCCTCGCCTTCCTGCTGCTGCGCGACCCTTCCGTACAGACCATCCCGCTCGGCCTGGTCAGCTTCTTCCAGCAGTATGATTCGCTCTGGACGCTCTATTTCGCCGCGTTGACGATCACGACACTGCCGGTGATCGTCGTCTTCGTTGCCATGCAACGGCAGTTCATCGCCGGCCTGACAGCCGGCGCCGTGAAGGGTTGATATGCAGGATCGCCTCATTGGCGTTGGCGTCATCGGTTGCGGCGAAATCGCCCAGCTGATGCATTTGCCGTATCTCATGGAATTGCCGGCGTTTCGCATCGCCGCTCTCTGCGACATCTCGCGGGGGACGGTCGACAAGGTCGGGGAGCACTATGGTGTCGCGGGAAGGTATACCGATCATCGCGCCCTGCTCGCCGACCCGAATGTCGATGCGGTGGTGATCTGCACTTACGATCATGGCGAGATGGTCGCCGACGCGATCCGCGCCGGCAAGCACCTGATCGTCGAGAAACCGCTCGCCTTCACGCCGCAAGAGGCACGTCCGCTGGTCGAACAGGCCGAGCGGAGCGGCCTCGTCGCCCTTGTCGGCTACATGAAATTCTACGATCCCGGTTATGAGACCGGGTTGGAGCGCATAGCCGCCATCGGCCGGCCGAAGTCGATCCATATCCACGATTTCGGGGGCCGCTTCGACCGCTATGGCAAACTCTACACGCAGACCCGGATCACCGACGTGCCGGCCGACGTGTTGGCGGCGGGACGCGAAACGGTCGCCCGGCGCGTCGAGGCGGCGCTCGGTGTGGACCATGCCGGCTATCGCGATCTCTATCTTGTACTGCTCAGCCTCGCCAGCCATGACCTTGCCGTCATGCGCGGCGCGTTCGGCACGCCCGACCGTGTCGTCCATGCGCAACAGGCCGGTCCGAACCAGTTGCTGGCGGTCCTCGACTATGATGGCGTTCCTTGCCTCTTCGACATGGCACTTGCCCAGTATGAATGGTGGGACGAGTGGATCCATGTGCATGGCGAGCGCGATGAGGTGCGGATCGAATTCCAGAACCCCTATTTCCGCAATGCCTCGGCAACCGTGCGCCTGCGCGAGGCAACAGGCGAAACCGCGTCCGAGCGCACCATACCGGGTTTCCCGGACACCTCGTTCCGTCGGGAATGGCAGCATTTCGCCGATTGCATCCTGTCCGGGGCAACGCCGCGCACCCCACTTTCAGGCGGGCTTACCGATCTCGATCTTGCGGTCCGGATGATCCAGGCAATGCCGCCAAAACGGCTCTGACGGTACATCCGCCCGGGAATTTGCGGCGACCCCTAGCGATACTTTGGAAACGCGCCGCCGGCCGGCGCGTTGGCCCAGCTCTGCAAGGTCTGACCGCCGTCGATCAACCAGTCGACGCCGGTCACATGCCTTGCCTCGTCCGAAGCGAGGAAGGCCACCGCGGCAGCGACATCCTCCGGCTGGCCAATGCGGCGCAGGGGGATCCGGTCGGCGAAATGCTGGACGCTGCTTTTGAAATCGCCGTCGCCTGCAGCCGGCACGCCGAGCGTCGTCTCGATCACGCCGGGGCAAATGGCGTTGACGCGTATGCCGTAGGGGGCGGCATCGAGCGCGGCGACGCGCGTCAGCCCGACGACGCCATGTTTCGAAGCGACATAACCGGCGCCGCCCGAAAGCACGTCCGAGCCGGCCATGGACGAACCCATGTTGACGATCGAGCCGCCGGCTCCGGCCTTGATCATGGCCTGGAGCGAGGCCTGCAGGACGAGGAAGATGCCGCGCAAATTGATGCGGATGATGGTGTCCCAGTCCTCGACCGGCAAATCATGCACGGGAGCGACGGCGCCCGAAATCCCGGCATTGTTGAATACGACGTCCAGGCCGCCAAATGCCTCGACGGTCGTTTCGACGGCGTTGCGCACATTCTGCTCATCGGTGACGTCGGCTTCGATGGCGACCGTGTCTTCGCCGAGAGAGCTGGCCAGTTGCCGGGCCGCCGCGCCGTTGCGGTCGACAATGGCAACCCGCGCGCCTTCGTCGCGGAAACGCCGGACCGCGGCACTGCCAATGGCGCCGGCGCCGCCGGTGACGAGGACCGTCTTCTGGTCGAACCGTTTCATCCCTGGGTCTCCGGCTTTGGATAGGAACGCCATGAGTGCTCCGGCGCGAAGCCGATCGTCGCGCGCGCGTGGGCCGTATCGAGCACGGCGCCGAAACCGGCGATTGGCCGCGACAGGGCGACCCCCGGATAGACCCGGCGGACCAGCGCTTCGGTTTCCTCTTCCATGAAGGTGTCGGCGGCACTGAGCAGGACCCGCAGATGGCCGCCGCCTTGCCATTCGAGCGCCCGCAGGAAGCCCTGCCCGGCATCACGCGCATCGAGATAGCTCCACAGGTCGCGGGCACTGTCGGCGGTGGCGCGGCGCGGGCCGACGCCGGCGAAAAAGGATTGCGGGGTCTGGATCCACGGCATGCGGATGCTGACCGCCGAAAAAGCGCCGCGGCGCACCGCCGCGTCGACGATTTCCTCACCCAGCCACTTCGACAAGCCGTAAGGATCCTGCGCACCGACCGGATGGTTCATGTCGACCGGCAGATAGGGCGGAATGACCGCCTTCTCGAAGAAGGGATAACCGAAGACGCTGAAGGAGGAGGCATAGACGAAGCGCCCGATGCCAGCCAGGGCCGCAGCTTCGACGACATTGTAGGCGGTCGCGACGTTGGTCCTGAACACCTCGCCGCCGGCCCGACCGGTCGGCCGCGGAATGGCCGCGACATGCACGACGGCATCGCAGTCGCGCACCAGTTGAAGCGCCGATCCCAGGTCCGTCAGGTCGGCGGTGGCATGACGCCATGCGCTCCCGACCGGCGCCACCGCATCGATGCCCAGCACATCATGGCCGGCGGCAATCAGTGCCTCGGCCACATGACGGCCGAGCAGGCCACTGGCTCCGGTGACAATCGTCTTCATAATCACGGCCCTCGGCTCGCACGCTCAATGGCTTGAATATCATTGATGGTCATACAAATCGAGCGCAAGATTGCATACCCTTGTCAAGGCCATATCGCACTGGACAAATAGCGCATACGCTTATCGGAGCGGCGTGCGCAAGGCCGGAGAGCACAGCTTTGCGTCGAACGGGATTGACTTGGCATCCGCCAAGGTTTTTTGTATGAGCATCAACGATCGACCAAAGGAGATCGCCATGGCCGTGGACGTTTTTTCCTCGCATCGGCACGATGATGCGGTGCGCCTCGATCCGCAACGCGCAGCCATTGTCGTCATCGACATGGTCAATGAATTCTGCAAGCCCGGCGGGGCCATGGTCCTGCCTGGATACGAGACGCTGGTCGCGCCGCAACTGGCCGTCATCGAGGCTGCGCGCGCCGCCGGTGTGCCGGTGATCTGGGTTCACGATGCCCACCGGCCCGGCATGCGCCGCGAGCGTGAATGGGTAAAGCGCACACCGCATTGCGTGGAGGGAAGCTGGGGACCGGAAATCATCGAGGATCTCGGTGCGCGCGACGACGAGATCCACGTCATCAAGCGGCGCTACTCGGCCTTCTTCCAGACCGACCTCGACCTGACCCTCAAGGACATGCAGGTCGACCAGTTGATCATCTTCGGCGTGGTCACCAATATCTGCGTGAGATCGACCGTCCACGACGCTTTTTTCCAGGGTTATGAAGTGGTGGTGCCGAGCGATTGCTGCGCGGCGACCGGACCGCGCGAGCAGGAAAGCTCGCTCTACGACATAGCGACGCATTTCGGCGTGGTCAGCGATTCGGCTGATGTCGTCGCGGCATTGCGCGACGGGACGTCGCTGCAGCCGGCGAGCGTCGCGGCGTGAGCCTTTTAGAGCCAGCGGCATCCAAGACATGCGATAGGAGTCCGGTTTGACGACCGAAAAGAAATCCGGGAAAGATGAGACGCCGAGGCGGCAACGCGGCAGCGCGGTGCCGCTGAGCCGCGAGCAGATGCTGGAGCGATACGCCGAGACCGGATACGAGTTGGACCGCCACCCGGCGCACGTCATCCGCAAGGCGCATCAGCGCGCGACACTGCGCTTCCAGCAGGTCATGGCTGGCGAAGACCTTTCGCCAACCCAGTTCGCGGCGCTTGCCACGATCCTCAAACATGGCGAAGTCTCGCAGAACCATCTCGGCCGGCTGACGGCGATGGACCCGTCGACCATCAGCATCGTCATGCGCAAGCTGCTCAAGCACGGGCTGATCACGCGCAGCGCTTCCGACACCGATCAGCGCCTGTCGATGATCGCGCTGACCGAGAAAGGTACCGAATATACGCTCGAGCGGCTCGAACGCAGTGTCGAGGTCGGACGGCGGTTCCTGTCGCCTCTGTCAGCCACCGAGCAAGCGACGTTGCTGCGGCTGCTCCAGCGCATCAATGACGACGATCCATCGAATGGGGACAACGGCAAATAAGCCGCGCCCAGGCCCTTTTCCATACCAGCAGAAATGAGAACCGATGTCGTCCGACCCCAAGTCGTCTGCCAACACGCTCGTCGTCCGCAACATCGGCCTGATGCTGAGCGGCGACCTCAGCCATCCCATCATCGACGCCGACACCATTGTCGTGGCCGACGGGCGCATAACCGGTATTGGCAAGGCCGATGACGTCGACAGCGGCAATGCGGCGACTATCATCGATGCGATGGGCTGCGCGGTGGCGCCGGGGCTTATCGACAACCATGCCCATCCCGTGGCTGGCGACTGGACGCCCCGGCAGAACCAGATCGGCTGGATGGATTCGACCGTGCATGGCGGCGTCACCACGATCATTTCGGCGGGCGAGGTCCACACGCCCGGCCGCCCACGCGACCTGATCGGGCTGAAGGCGCTGGCGATCGCGGCGCAGCGGACCTTCTCCAACTTCCGTCCCAACGGGATGAAGATCCTGGCCGGCGCGCCCATCCTTGAGCCCGGCCTCACAGAGGACGATTTCCGCACCTTGGCCGAAGCTGGTGTGACGCTCGTCGGCGAGGTTGGACTAGGCGGCGTCAAGGACGGTCCGACCGGCAGGCAGATGATCGCCTGGGCGCGCAAATACGGCATGACCTCAATGACCCATACGGGCGGTCCGTCCCTGCCCGGCTCCGGCCGCATCGGCGCCGACGTCGTGCTGGAGGTCGACGCCGATATCGTTGCCCACGTCAATGGCGGGCCGACGGCTCTGCCCGAAAGCGAGATCCGGCAGATTTGCGAAAACGGCTCTCGGGCGCTTGAAATTGTCCACAACGGCAATCTGCGCACCGGCCTGTTCGTGCTCGACCTGGCAAGGCAGCGCGGCGAGCTTTCGCGCATCGTCCTCGGCACGGACAGCCCTGCCGGATCGGGCGTGCAGCCGCTCGGCATCCTGCGGATCCTGACCATGCTGGCTTCGCTGGGTGGTATTGCGCCGGAAGTGGCGTTCTGCCTCGCCAGCGGCAACACGGCGCGGGTCCGCGGGCTGGCTGACCGGGGCATCATCGAAGTTGGCCGCGCCGCCGACCTTATCTTCATCGATCAGGCGATGGGCGGCGCCGGCGACGGGCTGCTCGACAGCGTGGCGTTGGGCAATCTGCCGGGCATCGGCATGGTCGTCATCGATGGCGAGGTGCGTACCGGCCGCAGCCGCAACACCCCGCCGGCAATGCGGGTGCCGGAAGTCAGAGCGGCCTAGCTGACGCCGTCCTTGCCGATAATCTTGTCCTTGGTCAGCCCGCCGACGCGGGGGTGCGGCCTGCCGGAATCGGTGACGGCGTTGGCGACGACGATCTCGTCGGCGCGCGGTGCGTCGGGAACGCGAACCTCCATGCCGTCGAAATGACTGCGCACCCGTGCCGCATCCTTGTGGCCAAGCGGAATGTCGAGCGGCACGCCAAGGCCGCCACGCTTTTTCGATGAGGGAATGAGCGCGGCGCCCTTGCCGAGCACATCGCGAAACGGGGCGCCGAGCTTTGGATGAAGGATGGCGGCGGCATGTTCGAGCTCGCCGTCGGCGCCGACGGCGGCTGCCTTGCCGAAGCTTTCGACCTGGTCGCCGGCGATGCCGAGGGCAGCGACGGCACGCCTGGGCAATATATCGCCCAGCGCCTCGCCAATGGCGCTCAACGCCGACAGATCCTCGACAAAGGTCCCGGCATATGGGTTACGGATCACGGCGATGGAAGCGGCGCGCCGCGTCGGCGGGTCGACAGGGCGCCCGCCTTCGATCCGGGTTTCCTCGACGATGGTGATGATGCGGCGGATTTCCATGCTCATCGCAATCCGTCCTCGCCCTTGATGTCGGCTGCAGCCAGGCCGCCGACCCGCGCATGAACGCGCGCACCGGTGGTCATCGCCAGGATGACCGCCATCTCGTCGCTGCGCGGTGCATCGCCAACGCCGATCTCGATCGCGTCGAAATGGCTGCGCACGTAAGAGGCGTTGATGTGGGTGATCGGAATGTCGATGCGCGTTCCGGGGCCGCCGACCTTTTTGGTCGATGGCACGATGGCCTTGGCGTCGCCGAGTAGTTCGCGCATCGCGTAGCCGCCCGGATTGTGCCACAGTGCGCCATGTTCAAGCTCGCCGGCGGCGCCGACGATGGCACCCTTGCCATAGCCTTCGACAGCAGCGACGCCATCACCCATGGCATCGATCAGCCGCCGTGCCATTTCGAGGCCGAGCGGCCTCAGATCCTCCATGAAGCCGGTGATCTCTTCGACGTAGCGTCCAGCAAAAGGGTTGGCGATGACGGCGACAATCGCGCCGCGCTTGGGCGGGCGTGCCGCGGGCGGCCCGCCCTCATGGAAGATCTCCTCGACCTGGACCAGAAATTTTCTGACCACCACAGCTGGCATTGCGCGTATCCTTCGTCCCGTCACTCATGAAAACTCGTTAGAGTATCAACAATTATCCATCGTCGATGTTTGTCAAGCGTCGACGTCGAGCAAGCGAATGGAGCGGCCAGGAAAACTGCAATGGATGCCGATTGACAGCCTGTCGGGCCGCTCATAAACTCATATGACCATCAACGAACTCGCCGTTGTCCCGGCGATACGTGGGGGATGGTCAAGGCATGGCTTTAAAGCTGAAAAAAGCTGAAGGGGAATGACATGAAAAGGGCGCTCAAGAGTTTATTCCTGGCAGGCACGATGCTTGCCGTTTCGTTGGGTTCGGCTGCCGCACAGACCAAGGTCTCCGTGGCCGCCATCTCGGGCTATTTTGCCCAGGGCTTCGGCGTTTCGATCGTCAACGGCCTCAACAAGGCCAAGACCGACTTCGGCATCGACCTCAAGCTGGTCGATACCGGCAACCGGGCCCTCGACTACGAGGAGCAGTTCGAGAACCTCGCCAAGGCCAAGCAGTACGACCTGATCTTCGTGATGGGCTGGGAACTGGTGGATTCGCTGCAGAAGGTCAGCAAGGAGTATCCCGACCAGCGCTTCGTCTTCATCGACGGCGTGCTCGACAACCCCAAGATGATCTACGCCAACTTCGCCGAGGAACAAGGCTCCTTCGTCGCCGGCGCGCTGGCCGGCATGATCGAGGCCAAGGGCAGCGAATTTCCCAAGATCGGCGACGGCAAGGCAATCGGCTTCGTCGGCGGCCGCGACATCCCGGTGATCCGCAACTTCCTCGGCGGCTACGAACAGGGCGCCAAATACGCCGCGCCCGACGTGAAGGTGAATTCCGTGTTCGCCGGCACTTTCGACGATCCGGCCAAGGGCAGCGAGCTTGCCCAGGCGCTTTACGGCCAGGGCTCCGACATCGTCTACAACGTTGCCGGCCCGACAGGCGAAGGCGTGATGCAGGCAAGTGCCGCGGTCGACAAATATTCGATCGGCGTCGACATCGACATGTGCGGCTCGGCGCCCGGGAACGTACTCGCAAGCATGTTGAAGCGCGGCGATATCGCCGTCTACACGCTGATCAAGGACGAGGTCGAGGGCCGCAAGGTCACCGCGGGCACCCGCACGTTTGACCTCGCCTCGGGCGGCGTCGAGGTCAAGGTCTGCGACGACATCGCCCCCAAGATCCCGGCTGACGTGACCACCAAGCTGGACGAGATCAAGAAGGGCATCCTCGACGGCAAGATCGTGATCGCCAAGGCGAAGTAAGCCAGCAGCAGCGCATTCCTCCCAAGAAAGCGCTACGCTGATCCGCCGCGGCTTGCCGTGGCGGATCAGCGTCCAATCTGCCAGAGCTCCCAATCTGCGAGAGCCCCAAATCTACGAGAGCCATAGTGTCGAACGCGCCGGGGTCACCGACCCTCCACAGCACTGCCGCAATGGCCGTCGAGTTGACTGCTATCACCAAGCGGTTTGGTGCGTTCGTTGCCAATGACGGTATCGACCTTGCCGTGCGCCGGGGTGAAATCCACGCCATCATCGGCGAGAATGGCGCCGGCAAGACGACGCTGATGAACATCCTGTTCGGTCTGCTCCAGCCCGACGAAGGGTCGATCCGGCTGAATGGTGAGGCCACGGTGGTGGCCGACCCGGCCGTCGCCATCAAGGCTGGGCTCGGCATGGTGCACCAACATTTCAAGCTGGTGCCTTCGCTGTCGGTCGCCGACAACGTCTTTCTCGGCATGGAAATCCGCCGGCATGGGCTGATCGACCATGCCGCGCAGATTTTGCGCACGCGCGACCTGTCGAAGCGCTTCGGACTGCATGTCGATCCAACCGAGCGCGTCCGGCTGCTCTCGGTCGGCATCGAGCAGCGCATCGAAATCCTGAAAGTCCTGGTGCGCGGCGCCCGCACCATCATCCTCGACGAGCCGACCGCCGTGCTGACGCCGCAAGAGAGCCGCGAACTGTTCCAGACGCTGCGCAGCTTCGTCGCCGAGGGCATGACCGTGATCTTCATCTCGCACCATCTGGAAGAGGTGATGGAGGTGTCCGACACGGTGACCGTACTGCGCAACGGCAAGAAGGTGGCGACCCGTCCGACGTCGGAACTCAGCAAGGACGAGCTGGTGCGCATGATGGTCGGCCGCGAGGTCAGTTTCGACCGGCGGCCGCGCGCGGCGCTGCATGGCGACGTGGTCCTCGACGTCAAGGATCTGTGGGCACGCGACGATCGCCGGCTGCCGGCTGTTCGTGGTGCAAGCTTTGCTGTCCGTTCCGGCGAGGTGGTGGGGATAGCCGGCGTCGCCGGCAACGGGCAGACGGAACTGGCTGAGGTGCTTTCGGGCCTGCGGCCGGCAAGCCATGGCGGGGCCTGGTTGAAGGGCCAGGATCTCACCACGCTCTCCACCGCCGCAATTCGCGAGGCCGGCCTTGCCCATGTTCCGGGCGACCGCATGGTGCGCGGGGTCGATCGCAATGCGTCGATCGCGGCAAACACGTTGATGGGCCGCCAGCATCGTGCGCCGTGGTCCAACAAGGGCGTCCTCAACTGGAAGGCCATCGGCCAGGGCGCCAACGCCCTGATCAAGAGCTTCGACATCCGCGCGCAGGGATCAGGAGACGCCGTCAAGCGGCTTTCGGGCGGCAACATCCAGAAAGTGGTGCTGGCGCGCGAATTCACCAATGGCGCCGACTTCCTGCTGATCGACCAGCCGACGCGCGGCGTCGACATCGGCGCCCAGGAGGCCATCCATGACGAGATCATGCGCCAGCGCGCGGCCGGCCGTGCCATCCTACTGATCTCCGTGCAGCTTGACGAACTGGCCGCCCTCGCCGACCGCATCCTGGTGATGTTCAACGGGCGCATCATGGGCGAAGTTGCCGGCGACGATGCCGACGAAGACAGGATCGGCATGATGATGGCGGGTGTCTCGCCGCAGATGGAGTCCGCATAATGACTGACCGTTTGCGCGCTTTTTCCGGCCAGATCATCGCCATAGGCGTGGCCCTGCTGATGGGCGCGGTCATCATCCTCATGGTCGGCGAGAGCCCGGTCCGTGTCTTCATGACGCTGTTGCGTGGCGCCTTCGGCGACCAGGAAAAGATCGCCGGCACGTTGCTGCAGACGACGCCGATCCTGATTTGCGGTGTCGCAGCCTGCATCGGGCTGCGCGGCGGCATGTTCAACGTCGGCATAGAGGGGCAGTTGTTCCTTGGCGGATTTGCCGCCGCCTGGGTCGGTTTCTCCTTTTCCCTGCCCGCGGGCATTCACACGCTGGCGGCCCTGGCGCTTGCTGTCGTCGCGGGCGCGGCCTGGGTCGCCATCCCCGCCTATTTCCGGGCCCGCTACAACACCAACGAAGTCGTTTCGACGATCCTGTCGAACTATATCGCGGTCCTGCTGACTTCCTACTTCACCATCTTCCTGTTCAAACGGCCCGGCGGCTGGTCCGAGACGCCACCGATCCTGGCAACGGCCTATCTGCCGGAGATCTTTTCATTCTCGCGGCTGAACTGGGGGTTGGTCATCGGCCTGCTGCTGGCGCTCGGTGTCGCGCTCGTGTTCCGCTACACCAGTTGGGGCTATGGCGTGACGATGGTCGGCTCCGCGCCGAAGTTCGCCGAATATGGCGGCGTCAACGTGAAACGGCAGGGCTTCGTGGTGCTGCTGCTTTCGGGCGCCGTCGGTGGACTGGCCGGAGGCATCGAGACCCTTGGCGTGCATCACCGATTCATGGAGGGCTTTGCTCCGGGTTTCGGTTTCGACGGGCTGATCGCGGCGTTGCTCGCCAACGGCTCGCCGGTCGCCACCATCGTCACGGCGCTGTTCTTTGGCGCGCTTCGCAGCGGATCGCTGCTGCTCGAGGTCGACACCACCGCGTCGCGCGAAATCATCACCGTGATCCAGGCGCTGATCATCCTCAGCGTGTCGGCGCAGGTTCTGGTCAGACGCCGCGGCGACAGCCAGGCGGGGGAGCGGCGATGGAAATTCTAGACAAGCTCGTCAACGTCGCGCTGATAGCGGCGACGCTGCGCACCACCGCGCCCATTCTCCTGGTCGCGCTTGGCGGGTCGTTCACCACCAAGGCCGGCATCTTCAACATCGGCCTCGAGGGGCAGATGCTGGCAGGCGCCTTCTTCGCCGTCATCGGCTCGATCTGGACAGGTTCGGCATTCGCGGGGGTCGCCTGCGGCGTTGCCGCCGCACTTGCCTTCGCGCTCGCCTTTGCCGTGCTGGTGGTAACGTTCCGGGCCAATGAAGTGGTCGTTGGGCTGGCCCTCAACATCCTCGCCGGCGGCATGACGATCTCGCTGATGAAAGCGATCTTCGGCACGCGCGGATCGATCGTCGGCCATGGTATCGTCGGCCTGCCCAAGGTGCAGATACCCGGCGCCCAGGCGGTGCTCGGCTCGTGGGCGCCGCTGATCTCGGGTTTCACGCCGATCGTCTATGTCGCGTTCATCGCGGTGCCTCTGCTTGTGCTGTTCTACAGCCGCACCCGGCTCGGGCTCTATATCCGCGTCGTCGGTGAAAAACCCGAAGCCGCCGAGGCGCTCGGCATCTCGATCACCCGCGTCCGTTACGTCGCCTCGCTGCTGTGCGGGTTGCTTGCGGGGCTCGCCGGCGCGCATCTGTCGCTCGGCTACATCACCATGTTCACCGAGAACATGTCCTCAGGCCGTGGCTTCATGGCGGTAGCGATCCTCATCTTTTCCAACGGCGATCCGCTGAAGGTGCTGGCCGGTTGCCTTTTGTTCGGCTTCGCCGACGCCTTCTCGCTGCGTCTGCAGACGTTCGGGTTCCCGTCCTATCTGGTGCTTACCGTGCCCTACGTCGTCGCGCTGACGGCGCTGTTCGCACTGTCCTACCGGGCGCGGCCAAGGATCATCAAGGAGACGCTGGCATCGATGCAGAAACTTCTGTCGGTGGACAGGAACAGCGCTCCGGTCGACAAAAATCCCCAATGAAGGAACCCTCATGGAACGCATAATCCTCGACGTGGATTCTGCCGGCGACGACATCCTCGCCGTTTTGTTTGCCGCGGCGAACCCGAATGTCCGGCTCGAAGGCGTCACCACCGTGACCGGTGCGGCCGGCCCCATCGAACAGGTCACCAATGTCGTCCTCAACACGCTGACGCTTGCCGGGCGCGACGACATCCCGGTCCACGCCGGCGCGTGGCGGCCGATCGTCGGCAATGCCAAGGCCGACATGGAAGCGCCTGTTCATTTCGAAAAGCGGCTCGCTGCCCGCTTCGGCGACCGGCTGAAGAAATTCAATCCGCCGGCACCGCCTCCGTCCCGCCAAGCAACGCCAGGACATGCCGTCGATTTCATCATCGAGACCGTCATGGCCAATCCCGGCGAGATCACACTGGTGACGACGGGGCCGCTGACCAATGCGGCAATGGCGCTGCTGCAGGAGCCGCGCCTGACGGGCGCGCTCAAGCGGTTGCTGGTGCTGGGCGGCAACTTCCAGACGCCCGGCAACATCACGCCGCTGTCGGAGTACAACATCTGGGCCGATCCAGAAGCTTCACGCATCGTGCTCAATGCCGATGTCGACAAGATCCTGGTGCCGCTCGACATCTGCGAGGATAACCGCGTCGCCGCCTCGATGCTGACGCGCGACGACATCGCCGACATGCGGGCAATCGCCCGTAAGAACGCGGTCTTCGAGATGATCGCCGACAGTTTCCCGATCTATATCGACATCTGGCGCGAGTTCTTCGACCTTGTCGGCTTCCCGATGGACGACGTCATCACCGTCGCGCTGGCCTTTGATCCTGGCCTTGCCACCATGACCGAGCCGCTCTTCGTCGATGTCGTGCTGGACGGGCGCCTCGCGCGTGGACAGACCGTTGCCCATCGCGGCCGGCAGTTGCTGCCCGGCGGCGGACCGAAGACCACGCGGATCTGCACCGATCTCGACGGCCGCCGCTTCCTCAACCTCTTCAAGCAAACCATCGCGCGATACGAGCAAGCGGCGTGAGGACGGAAAACATGACCATTGCAACACCGATCCTGTTCGACTGCGACCCTGGCCACGACGACGCCATCGCGCTGGTCATGGCGCATCGCTCGCCGGCCATCGAGCTACTCGGCGTCACCACGACCTGCGGCAACGCCGAGGTCGAGAAGACGACGGCCAACGCGCTTCGCATCCTCGAGTATATCGGTGCCGGCGATGTGCCGGTGGCGCAGGGCTGCCATCGTCCGCTGGCGCGGCCGCTGGTGCTTGGCACCGCCGATGGCCCAAGCGGCCTCGAGGGTTCGCCCTATTTGCCGCAGGCCACGATCAAGCCGATCGACCGGCACGCCGTCGATTTCCTGGCCGACAAGCTCCGCGCCGCGCCCGAGCCGATCCTGATCGTCGCCACCGGCCCGCTGACCAATATCGGCCTGATGATCCTCAAGCACCGCGACGTGCTGCCGAAGATCAAGGAACTGATCTGGATGGGCGGTGTCTTCTACCGCAAGAGCGAGATCATCACGCCGACCGAGTTCAATGCCTTCTGCGACCCGGAAGCACTGAAGATCGTGCTGGACAGCGGCGTGCCGATCCTGATGGTCGGCCTCGACGTCACCATGCAGGTGCTGATCGAAGCACCGCAATATGCCGAACTTGCCACAATCGACACGCCGCTCGGCAAGCTCGTCAACGACTGGCTGCTGTTCTATGAGAAGCTGCACCGCAACTCGATGGGCGTCGGCGGCGCCATGCACGATCCTTTGGCGCTGGCGCTCGCCATCGACCCGACACTGGTGCGCACGCGTCCCGCCCATATCGGCGTCGATTTGTCCGGCACCTATGCTTTCGGCGCGACGGTCGCCGATTTCTGGGGCGAGCGCGGCGAGAAGGACAATGCGCGGATCGCCCACGAGGTCGATGCGGACCGTTTCTTCAAGCTGATGTTCGACCTGCTACGGGATTAGACCCGCTCGGGGTTATTCCTTGGTTCAGCGTGCCCGGTGCCAAGAGGCTAGCCAGACAATCTCGGGGATAATCTCTAGGACAATCTCTGGGCATGCCATCTCAGATGGTCTTCCATGAATGTCGAGATGAAGAAATACGAGTGATCGTAGCCGTCCTGCATCCGCAAGGTCAGCGCAATGCCGGCCTTGGCGCAGGCCGCTTCCAGAAGCCAGGGCCTCAGCCCGTCATTGAGAAATCCGTCCGACGTTCCTTGATCGACGAAAAACTCCGGGAAGCGGTGGCCATCCTCGATGAGCCAGGTGGCATCGTAGCCCCGCCATGATGTCTCGTCCGCGCCGAGATACTTTTCGAAGGCCGGGCGCGACCAGCCGGCGATGCTCGGCTGCACGATCGGCGCGAAGGCCGAGCAGCTTTTGAAGCGCCCGGGATTCTTGAGCGCTATGGTCAGTGCGCCATGCCCGCCCATGGAATGGCCAAAAACCGCCTGGCGCGCCATGTCGGCCGGAAATTCCCGCGCGATCAACGCCGGCAATTCCTCGGTCACATAGGAATACATGCGGTAGTTCGTGGCGTAGGGCGCTTGCGTCGCGTCGACGTAGAAGCCAGCACCGCTGCCAAACTGCCAATTGTCCTTCTCGTCGGGAACATCGGCGCCACGCGGACTGGTGTCGGGACAGACGACGATCAGGCCAAGCTCGGCGGCCATCCGCCTGTATTCCCCCTTGTCCATGACATTGGCATGCGTACAGGTGAGGCCGGAGAGGTACCACACGACGGGGCAAGGCTTTTCACGGGCCTGGGGCGGCACGAAGACGGCAAAAATCATGTCGCAGGAGCAGGCATCCGAGGCGTGGGAATAGACGCCCTGCACACCGCCGTGCGACTTGGCAACGGAGATGGTCTTCATCTGGTCCGACATGTGTTTCTTCTCCACCACTGGAAAACGTCGTTACGGCCGCCTGTCTACGGCATCGGTCGGGATCACGGCAACCTTGATGGATTGGATCATGCCCTAGCGCCATTCCAGCGCAGGGAACCGAAGCTTACATGCGGTGGCGCATGCATGCCGTTCCCCAAGCGCCGAGACTGACGGATCGCGCGGCGTCCACAGGCTAGGTTGTCGACAAATTATCGCATGGTCCTCATGACAGACGGCTGGTCATCTCGAGCGCAGCAATTTCTGCGCGATGGACCAGGCCTGTTCGACATGATGCCGGGCGGCGGCCTCGGCTTTGTCAGGGTCGCGCGACTTGATGGCGTCCATGATCGCGGTCATTTCGGCTATCGCCGGCTCCCGGCGATTGGTCGAACTTATGGTCATCGAGCGCAGTTGATTGATGCGGACATTCAATCCCTGCACGATCTCCCAGGCGATGCGCTTTCCGGCAGCGTCGAAGAACTTCTCATAGAAGTTCGCCGTAGCCCGCATCACCTCGACCGGCTCCCCTGACGCCCAGGCTTCAAGAAGTTTCACAAAGGCGCCGTCGAGCAGGGCGATCTGCTCCTCGGTCGCGGAGGTCGCGCAGGCCCGCGCCGCGATGCCTTCCAGCAGTGCCCGCAATTCATAGATCTCGTCGGTTCGGCCAAGGTCCGGCTTGGCCACGGCGGGTCCGTGGCCCGGTATCATCTGCACCAGGCCTTCCGTCTCCAGTTGCCGCAGGACCTCGCGCACAACGGAACGGCTGACCCCGAGCTGATCGCAAAGCGGCCGCTCGACCAGCCTTTCTCCAGGCTGGAAATGGAAGCCCATGATTGCCTCGCGCATGCGCTCCAGCGCCAGCGTCCGCAATGTCTTGGCAGAGCGGTCGATCCGCAGCGTATCGTCTGACATTTCTCTCTGCCTCCTCGCGCAGCCACAAAACAGATTCCATAGGCGATTGACAAGGTTCTTGGCGCTCCATAGCATGGTATACCATAAGACGATACAGTGATGACGGCGCGGCAAGGCGCCATCCGACCAAGGACTTCTGATGAAACCGGCCATTCGCAAGACCGTCACCTACATCGAGAACACGCTGATCGAGGGCGGCAAGACGGTACCCAAGCCGTTGCGCCTTATCGGCGTCGCCGCGGTGCTGACGAACCCCTGGGCCGGCCGGGGCTTCACCGACGACCTGTCGCCGGAGATCCGCGCCTTTGCCCCCGTCCTCGGCGAAATGCTGACCCGCGGGATCATCGCCGTCGCCGGTTCGGGCGAGGCTATCGAAGGCTATGGCAAGGCCGCCATCTGCGGAACGGCGGGCGAGATCGAGCACGCATCCGCGCTGATCCACACGCTGCATTTCGGCAATCATTACCGCCGGGCCGTTGGCGCCAAGACCTATCTCGCCTTCACCAATCTGCGCGGCGGGCCGAACACGCCGATCATGATCCCGCTGATGGACAAGAACGATGAAGGCCGCCGTTCGCACTATCTGACCGTGCATTTCCAGATCGGCGATGCGCCCGCCCCCGATGAACTGGTGGTGGCGCTCGGCGCGTCGATCGGCGGGCGCCCGCACCACCGCATCGGCGACCGCTATCAGGACCTCAGGGAAGTCGGGGACCTGCATGGCTGAGCTCGCCGCCACCGCATGGGTCCGGCAAACGGCGCCGGACGGCACCGGCTTCATCCGTGCCGGCTCCGGCGCGCCGGTGCTGCTCATCCACGGCGTCGGCATGAACGCGACGATCTGGCACGATCAGATCGCGTCGATGCAAGACAATCACGATCTGATCGCCATCGACATGCTCGGCCATGGCGGTTCGCCGCTGCCGCCTGAAGATGCTGGCCTCACAGACTTCGCCGATCAGGCACTGCGCCTGATCGACCATCTTGGTCTGGCTTCGGTGTCGATCGTCGGTCATTCGATGGGGGCTCTGGTCGCCCTGGAAATCGCCCTTCACGCACCGTCGCGCGTCCGTTCCCTCGTCTGCCTCAACGCGGTGTTCCGCCGCCCGGCCACCCTTGCGCAGGCGGTGCGCGAGCGTGCGGCGGCGCTTGGCTCGCACGGCGATGCCTCCGCCATTGCGGCAACATTGGCCCGTTGGTTCGGCGATCCGCTGCCGGAGAGCCTGGCCGGTGCGTCCGCGACGGCACGTGCTGCCCTTGAAGGCGTCGACCCCGAGGGCTACGCGCGCACCTATCGCCTGTTTGCCCGCGCCGATGCCGAGCACGCCGACACCTTGGCCAGGCTTGCCGCACCAGCCCTGTTCATGACCGGGTCGCAAGACAGCAATTCGACCCCGGCGATGTCGGCGGCGATGGCGAGGCTCGCGCCGCATGGTCAATGCCTGGTGCTGAGCGGAGAAAGGCACATGATGGCGATCGCCTCGCCCGAAAGGGTGACCCGGCACATCAATGCCTTCCTCGACACCGGGCAAGCCGCTAAGCCGCAGGCCGACGGCGCCTTCGACAGCAGCGAATTCCGGCGTGCGCTCGGCTCCTTCCTGACCGGCGTCACCATCGTCACCACGATCGGGGCAGAGGGCGAGCCGCGCGGCTTCACCGCCAACTCCTTCACCTCGGTCTCGCTAGAACCGCCGCTGGTGCTTGTCTGCATCGCCAAGAAAGCGCTGGGTCACAGCGCTTTCTCGACATCGAGGGGTTTTGCCATCAACATCCTGTCTGAGAGCCAAAAGGCCCAGTCCGGCATCTTTGCCTCCAAGGCCGCGGACAAGTTCGCGAGCGTCGGCTGGCAGGCCGGCCAGACCGGCAATCCCCTGATCGACGGTTCCGTGGCGGTGTTCGATTGCGCCATGGAGCAGTTGGTCGACGCCGGCGATCATTCGATCCTCATCGGCCGCGTTCGCGATTTCAGCCACAATGGAGCGCAGCCGCTGGGCTATTGCCGGGGCACCTATGTGACGCCCGGCCTCAGCCAGGAGGCGCTGGCGGCCGTGCCGCCCGACACGGAAGTCGGCGCCATTCTGGAAAATGAGGGCCGTGTGCTGTTCTTCGAGACATCCGACGGGTTTCACGAATTGCCGGCCGGACGTGGGCTCGGCACGTCGAAAGATCCGCGCAGCCTCAAGGGATGTCTTGCCGCCAGGGCTGTCGAGGCGCAGCTCGGCTTCCTGTTCGCCGTGTGGGACGATGCAGCCAACCCCTCGCGCACGCATGTCTATTATCGCGGTACGGTCGAGGGCCCTTACACGGATGACCGCCGTGTCAGGCTTGTCGACATCGAACAGATCGCCGCGTTGAAAATCGCCGACCCGGCCGTGCGTTCGATGCTTGCCCGCTATGCGCGCGAACGTACGCAAGATGCGTTCGGCGTCTATGTCGGCAACGAGGTCGAAGGTGAAGTCCAGCCACTCGCCTGGCCCTCGCCTTCCGCAATTCTTCAGTCCGGTCGCAGGTGAAGCCGATGAAGTTCTCGCTTTTTGTCCACATGGAGCGCTCGGATCTGGCAAAGCCGCATTCCGAGCTTGTCGGCGAGCTGGAAGAGCTGGTTCTGCAGGCCGAGGCGGCAGGCTTCGAGACCGCCTGGATCGGCGAGCACCATGGCATGGAATTCACCATCTCGCCGAACCCGTTCATCAACATCGCCTGGCTCGCAGCCAGGACAAAGCGCATTCGGCTCGGCACCGGTACCATCGTCGCGCCGTTCTGGCATCCGATCAAGCTCGCCGGCGAAGCCGCGATGGCCGACGTCATTGCCGGCGGCCGGCTCGATATCGGCATAGCGCGCGGCGCCTACGCCTACGAATACCAGCGGCTGTTCCCCGGCCTGGAAGCATGGGGCGCGGGCCAGCGCATGCGCGAAATGGTGCCTGCAATCCGTGGCCTGTGGGATGGCGATTTCGAACTCTCCGGCGAGTTCTGGTCGTTCCCCTCGACCACCTCGTCGCCCAAGCCGCTGCAAAAGCCCTATCCGCCGATCTGGGTTGCGGCGCGCGACCCCAACTCGCACGACTTCGCTGTCGCCAGCAAATGCAATGTGCAGGTGACGCCGCTGGCCTCCGGCGATGGCGAAGTGGTGAGCCTTATGGAGCGCTTCAACGCTGCCTGTGCTGCCCACCCCGACATAGCGCGGCCTGACATCATGCTGCTGATGCACACATTCGTTGCCGAGGACGCCGCCGATGCCGAGCAGCTGACGAAGGATCTGTCGCTATTCTACTGCCAGTTCGGCGCCTGGTTCCAGAACAAGAAGCCGGTGCGCCAGGGCATATTGGAGCCGCTGACCGAAGCCGAAATCGCGGCCATGCCGCAATATGCGCCGGACAAGATCAGGCAGAACCTGGTCATCGGCGAAGCCGACGAGGTGATCGCCAGGCTGAAGGCCTACGAGGCGCTCGGCTACGACCAGTATTCGATCTGGATCGACAGCGGCCTCTCCCACCAGCGCAAGAAGAAGTCGCTGCAGCTCTTCATCGACAAAGTGATGCCGGCCTTCGAAGGATCGCACGCGTGATGCGCACCGACGAATTCAGGAACTACATCGACGGAGGTTTCGCCGAAGCGGCGGCAACTTTCGACAGCATCGATCCTTCGACAGGAACGCCATGGGCAAAGATGCCGGCGGCGACGACCGCCGATGTCGACCGCGCCGTCGAGGCAGCGTACCGGGCGTTGCGCTCCGGCCCGTGGGCATCGATGACGGCGACGGCGCGCGGCAAGATTCTGGTGCGGCTCGGCGATCTCGTCGTCGCCAATGCCGATCGGCTGGCGCAACTCGAAACCCGCGACACCGGCAAGATCATCCGCGAGACCCGCGCCCAGATCGCCTATGTCGGCGACTATTACCGCTATTATGGCGGGCTGGCCGACAAGCACGAAGGCTCGTTCGTCCCCATCGACAAGGCGGACATGGAGGTGACGATCAGGCCCGAGCCGATCGGCGTCGTCGCCGCCCTGGTGCCATGGAATTCGCAGCTCTTCCTGTCCGCCGTCAAACTCGGGCCGGCGCTGGCGGCCGGCTGCACCGTCGTCCTCAAGGCCTCCGAGGACGGCCCTGCCCCGTTGCTCGCCTTTGCCGAGCTCGTCCATGAGGCAGGATTTCCGGCCGGGACCGTGAACATCCTGACCGGCTTCGGCCATGATTGCGGCCAGCGCCTGACCAGCCATCCGCTCGTCGCCCGCGTCGCCTTCACCGGCGGTCCGGCAACCGCCCGGCAGATCGTCAGGAACACGGCCGAGAACCTCGCCTACACGACGCTCGAACTGGGCGGCAAAAGCCCGGTCGTGGTGTTTGCCGATGCCGACCTGGACAGCGCCGCCAACGCGGTCGTCTCCGGCATCTTCGCCGCCACCGGCCAGAGCTGCGTCGCCGGCTCCCGGCTGCTGGTCGAGCGGTCGGCAAAGGACGAATTCCTGGCGAGGCTCAAGCGCAAGGCCGAGGCGATCCGGATAGGCGATCCGCAGGATCCGGCAACCGAGATGGGGCCGCTGGCCACGTCGCGGCAGCGCGAATGGATCGAGAACGTCGTCGCGGCAAGCCTTGCCGGAGGCGGGCGGCTGGTCACCGGCGGTGAAAGACCAGCCGGTCAGGCAGGCGGGCTCTATTACGCGCCGACGATCATCGATGCGCATGACAATACCGGGTTGCCCTGCGTGCGCGAGGAGCTGTTCGGTCCGGTGCTCAGCGTGATCGCCTTCGACACGGAAGCCGAAGCCCTGACGCTGGCCAACGACACGCCGTTCGGCCTCGCCTCCGGCGTCTTCACCACCAATCTCGCCAAGGCGCACCGTATGGCGCGCGGCATCCATGCCGGCGTGGTCTGGGTCAACACCTATCGCGCCGTCTCGCCGCTGGTTCCGTTTGGCGGTTATGGCCAGTCAGGCCTCGGCCGCGAAGGCGGCATGGACGCGATCCGCGACTACACGCGTTCGAAATCGGTCTGGATACGCACCTCGGACGACCCCATTCCCGATCCTTTTGTCATGCGGTAGCCGCCGCATGCCGGGGAAACGCGATCAAGGCGAAAACGCCGGTCGCGGACAGCCAACGAAAACAAACAGAGGAGAACGACATGAAACTGATCATCACCGGCGCCCTAGCCCGCCTTCTTGCAACAACACTTCTCGCAACGACACTTCTGGCATCGACGGCCGCAAGGGCCGAGGACATGGTGTTCACCAGCTGGGGCGGGACGACCCAGGAAGCGCAGACCAAATCCTGGGCCGAACCGTTCAGCGCCGCATCCGGCATCAAGGTCATGCAGGACGGTCCGACCGACTACGGCAAGCTGAAGGCAATGGTCGACGCCGGCAGCGTCAACTGGGATGTCGTCGACGTCGAAATGGATTTCGCCATCAAGGCGGCCAAGGACGGCTTGCTGGAGCCGATCGACTTCGCCGCCGTGCCGAAGGCAGACCTTGATCCACGCTTCACCACCGATCACGCCGTGGGCAGCTTCTACTATTCCTTCGTGCTCGCCTGGAACAAGGGCGCCGTTTCGGGCGACCCGGCCGGCTGGGCCGACATGTTCGACACCAAGAAGTTCCCGGGCAAGCGGACCTTCTACAAATGGTCGGCGCCCGGCGTCATCGAGATCGCGCTGCTGGCCGACGGCGTTCCGGCCGACAAGCTTTATCCGCTCGACCTCGACCGCGCCTTCAAGAAGCTCGACACCATCAAATCGGATATCGTCTGGTGGGGCGGCGGGGCGGAGTCGCAGCAATTGATCGCATCCGGCGAAGCAACCTTCGGCCAGCTGTGGAACGGCCGCGTCTTCGCGCTGGAGAAGGATGGCGCCGATGTCGGCGTCTCCTGGAACCAGAACCTGACCGCCGCCGACGTGCTGGTGGTGCCGAAGGGCGCCAAGAACAAGGACGCCGCGATGAAGTTCCTCGCCGCGGCAAGCAGCCCGGCCGGCCAGGCGAAGTTCGCCGAAGCCAGCGGCTATGCGCCTGTCAACACCAAGGCCAAGGCCGAGATGCCGGCCGATGCGGTGAAGGCGCTGCCGGATACCCACGTCGACGGGCAGATCAACCTCGACATGAACTACTGGGCCGAGCACCGCGACGAGATCGCCACGCGCTGGTATGCCTGGCAGGCGAAGTAAGCCTGCCCTCGAACAGAAAGGGACGAGACGGCGTCTCGTCCCCACAGCCGGATCGCTGCCATGTCGGTCGAAACACGCCAGAGCCTACCAACATTTCGGATGCCGGCAGGCTTCGGTGGCCTTTTTCCGGCACTGGTGCTGATTGCGCTGTTTTTCGTCGTGCCCGTGCTTACCCTGCTTTTGCGCAGCATCACCGAACCCGAGCCCGGCCTGCAGAACTACGCAACGCTGCTCGGTGACGGAACCTATGCGCGGGTGTTCTTCAACACCTTCCTGGTTGCCGCGGTGGTCACCGCCGTCACCGTGCTGGTCGCCTTCCCGGTCGCCTGGATGCTGGCGATCATGCCATCGCGTCTGGCTTCGATCGTCTTCGGCATTATCATCTTGTCGATGTGGACCAATCTCCTGACCCGCACCTATGCCTGGATGGTGCTGCTGCAGCGCACCGGTGTCATCAACCGGACGCTGCTCGCCATTGGGGTCATCGATCAGCCGCTGCCGCTCATCAACAACCTGACCGGCGTCACCATCGGCATGGTCTACATCATGCTGCCGTTCATGATCCTGCCGCTGGTCGGCACGCTGCGGGCGATCGATCCGATGACGCTGCGGGCGGCGGCACTGTGCGGCGCAAGCCCCTTCCAGGCATTCCGCCGCATCCTGCTGCCGCTGTCGCTGCCCGGCATCGCGGCCGGCGGCCTGATGGTCTTCGTCATGTCGCTTGGCTACTTCGTCACGCCGGCACTGCTCGGCGGCACGTCGAACATGATGCTGGCCGAAATGATCGCGCAGATGATCCAGTCGCTGCTCAATTGGGGGCTCGGCAGCGCCGCCGCCTTCATCCTGCTGGTCGTCACCATGGTGCTCTACGCGTTGCAGCTGCGCCTCGTCGGCGCCAGGCGCATGAGCGGAGGCATCTGAGATGCTGCTCGACTACGACCGCCTGGGATGGCTGAAAATCGCCCTGCTCGGCTTCACCGCGCTAGTCGCCGGCTTTCTCCTGCTGCCGGTGGTCTTCATCGTACTGCTCTCCTTCGGCTCGTCGCGCTGGCTGGCCTTTCCGCCGCCCGGCTGGACGCTCAAATGGTACCAGGAGCTTTTTGCCGACCCCGCCTGGTTCGACGCGGCGCTGACCAGCGCCAAGATCGCCACCACGACGGCGATCCTGGCAGTGGTGATCGGCCTGCTCGCCTCCTTCGCCCTGGTTCGCGGCCAATTCCACGGACGCGAGATCCTGCGTGGCCTTCTGCTGACGCCGATGGTGCTGCCGGTGGTGGTCTTCGCCATCGCCATCTACGCCTTCTTCCTGCGCCTTGGCCTCGGCGGCACCACGATCGGCTTCGTCATCGCCCACACCGTGCTGGCCTTGCCTTTCGCCATCATCCCGATCGCCACCGCGCTTGAGGGCTTCGACAAGTCGATCGAGGACGCGGCAATCGTCTGCGGCGCGAGTCCCTTCGAGGCCAAGCTTCGGATCACCTTGCCGTCCATTCGCATCGGAATCTTCTCCGCGGCGATCTTTGCCTTCCTCGCCTCGTGGGACGAAGTCGTTGTGGCGATCTTCATGGCCAGCCCCAGCCTGCAGACCTTGCCGGTCAAGATCTGGGGCAGCTTGCGGTCGGATTTGAGCCCGGTGATCGCCGCCGCCTCCAGCCTGCTTGTCGGCCTGACGCTCGCCCTGATGGTGGTGACGGCGTTGCTGCAGCGAAAGTTCCGGACATGACCCAGCCCTTCCTTTCCATCCGCGGCCTGCGCAAGGCGTTCGGCGCGATCACCGCCGTGCATGACGTCACGCTCGACATTCCAAAGGGCGAGTTCCTGACCTTCCTCGGCCCTTCGGGTTCGGGGAAGTCGACGACGCTCTATGCGATCGCCGGCTTCCAGGATCCGAGCTCCGGCGACGTCCGGCTGGAAGGCAAATCCTTGCTGGCGATACCCTCGCACAAGCGCAACATCGGCATGGTCTTCCAGCGCTACACGCTGTTTCCGCATCTGAGCGTGGCGGAAAACGTCGCCTTTCCGCTTCGCGTGCGCCGCCGGCCGGAGGCGGAGGTGAAGAAGAAGGTCGCCGACATGCTGGCCCTGGTGCGGCTGGAAAGTTTCGCTGCGCGCTTGCCCGGCGCGCTGTCGGGCGGCCAGCAGCAGCGTGTCGCGCTGGCCCGGGCGCTGGCCTACGATCCGCCGATCCTTTTGATGGACGAGCCCTTGTCGGCGCTCGACAAGAAGCTGCGCGAAGAAATCCAGGCCGAGATCCGCCGCATCCATCGCGAAACCGGCGTCACCATCCTTTATGTCACCCACGACCAGGAAGAGGCGCTGCACCTGTCGGACCGCATCGCCCTGTTCAGGGACGGCCGCATCGAGCAGACAGGCACCGGCGAGGATCTCTATCTGAGACCCGCGACCGATTTCGTCGCCGGCTTCATCGGCAATTCGAATTTCCTTGCCGCCGAACATCTCGGCACCAGCAATGGCACGGCAACGATCCGGCTGGCGGACGGTTCGGTCGTTTCCGGGGTCAAGGTCAACACTGCCTTCGGCAAGGGCCAGAAGACCCGGCTGATGATCCGACCCGAAGCCTTTCGCATGGAGCGGAGCCCGACAAGTGCGGAGCTCACCGTCGATGTGGTCGATACCGCTTTCTATGGCGAGCGCCGGCGCATCGTCGCGCAGACCGCCGACGGACAGAAGGTCGATATCAGACCGACCTCCGCCGCCATGCAATCGCGGGATGTGTCGCCATCGAGCCGACAGGTCTTTTTCGACCCGGAGGCCGCGTTCCTGTTTCCCGCCTGAGCTTTCCAAAAGTGGCTCGGGATAAACCCCAGGCTACGGCAACGCGTCCCGCAAGATTATTCTCGCCGCCTTCTCCGCGATCATGATGACCGGCGAATTGGTATTGCCGGAGACGATAGCCGATCGGGATATCGATCAGCCGCCGGCAAAGGGTCGTTTGCGGAAACCCATATTTTCAGGTCGCCCTATTCCGCCGCGAGGGCCGTCACTTCCCGCCGGAATGGCAGCGCATCGCCAATATCGGCTTCATCCAGCTCGCGGGCGAAACGGTGGCCGGCGTAAGTTGCCCAGGCGATCGGACCCGGTGCCTCGGCATCGCCGATGACCTTGATCGATCGGATGCCGCTACGCGCCCACTCGTCGCGCCGTGTTTTCAGCTCGTGCCAGACCCCATCGTCTTGTTGGCGCGATGTCACCAGCACCGCCGCATCCGCGGCGATGTCGTGTCGGGAACCCGTATAGGCACAGGCGGTGACAACACCGCCCGATACAATGCGCGTCACGACCCGGTTCAGCACGATATCGACGCCAAGCTCGGCCAGCCGACGATGGATGGCGCCCTGCTCCAGCGTGTTGCGTGTCCAGTCGGACACATAGGCGGATGGCGTCACCAGCGTCACCTTCGCGCCCTGGCGCGCCATGAGCTCGGCCAAAACGCCGCCCATGTAATAGTGGTCGTCGTCGAACAGCACGATGCTGCCGGTCGGCACGGTGCCGCCCATCAAATCGTCCGGCGTGTAGACCGGCATCGCCGGGTCCGCTGGCATCGGTACGAGATGCGCACGCGCCACACCGTCGCGGCGCCATGTCGAGCCGGTGGCGATGGCGATGTTCTGAAAGCCGAAGGCCAGGATGTCCTCGGCGGACAACCGGCTCTCGAAATAGATGTCGACGTTGGGCATCTGGCTGAGCTGGTACTGGCGATAGTCGCGCACACGCCCCCAGGCCGAGAGGCCAGGCAAGCGGCACTCGCGGGCGACACGGCCGCCAAGTTCGGTGCCGGCCTCGGCGATGGCGACCTGATAGCCGCGCTGGCCGAGCGCGCGAGCGGCCTCCAGCCCGGCGGGACCGGCGCCGACGATTAGCACGCTCTCGCTGTCGCCCTTGGCCTGCATGCGCTCGGGATGCCAGCCCTTGCGCCATTCCTCCATGAAAGTGGGGTTTTGCGTGCAGCGCGAGATCGACATGGTCATGTCGCCGGTGATGCAGATGTTGCAGCCGATGCATTCGCGGATGTCCTCGATGCGCCCCTCCTCCACCTTCTTCGGCAGAAAGGGATCGGCGATCGACGGGCGGGCGCAGCCGATGAAATCGAGCGTGCCGGACCTGATCATCCTGACCATGACATCCGGCGACGTGAAGCGGCCGACGCCCACGACCGGCTTCGAAGTCAGCTTCTTGATGCCGGACACCAGGCTTTCCTGCGCGGCCTCCTCCTTGAACCGCGACGGCCCCGAACAGTCCTCCCAGGCGCCATGGGCCAGGTCCCAGAGGTCGGGCAGGTCGGCGTGCATCTCGATCAGATCGCGCACCTCCGAATTGGCAAAGCCGAGCTCGCCGATCATCTCGTCCAGCGACAAACGCAGCGTCAGGCCGCAGGTGTCGCCAATGGCGTCGCGCCCTTCCTCGATCAGCTCGCGCATCAGCCGCGAGCGGTTTTCCAGCGAGCCGCCATATTCATCGTTGCGCTGGTTGGTGGCGGTGGACAGGAAGTGCTGGATGATGCCGAAGCCGTGCGCGCCGTAGAGGCACACCAGGTCGAAACCCGCCTGCCTGGCACGTCTGAAGGCATTGCGATGCCAGCGGCGCAGGTCGCGTATATCCTGCCTGTCCATGGCGCGCGCCTGAACCGGATCGTTGGTGAAAGTCCGGATGGGCAAGGCCGACGGTCCGCGCGGCACCTCCTTGGTGTAGAGGTTCGGACCGTTGATGCCCGAATAGGCGAGCTGTATGCCTGCCAGCGCGCCATGCTGGTGCATGGCCTTGGCCATCTTGGCAAGCGCCGGAATATCGGCGTCGTCCCATAGCCTGAGCTCGATGAAGGGCGTGATCTCCGAGGTGTGATGCATCTCGGTCTGCTCGGTGAAAATGACGCCCCAGCCGCCTTCCGACTTGATCCGGCGCATCTCGGCCGCGGCCGAAGGATCGCGATAGCCACCGCCATTGCAGTGCGGGACCTGATAAAAACGGTTCTTGGCGGTGACCGGCCCGATCTTCACAGGTTCGAACAGAATGTCGTAGCGTGGATCGCGCAATGGTGCTTCCTTCCTGCCAGCGTCACATCGCGGCGTGCGCGGTGATGGTTTCAAACCTTGGCGCGAGCCGATCCGCCCGGTGGGTAGATGCCGTGAAACTACTCATAAGTTGCGGCGCGTGCCGGAAAACTACAGATTTCTTCTGTGCCGATTAGGACGCGCCTAACCCGCCTCCGCCGCCTGGATTAGCATCCAGTGAATCCCGGCTGAGCCAAATGCGACTTCAAGGGCATGGTCGCGCGATGCTAGATAACGCGCACGGCCAACGAGACGTGAGACGCATGGACAGCATCCAAATCCTTGAAAGGTTGATTGCCTTTCCGACCGTCAGCCGTGACTCGAACCTCGACCTCATCGCCTATGTGACCGACCTGCTGGCGGCACATGGCATTATCTGTCAGATCATCCGCAGCCCCGATGGCCACAAGGCGAACCTCTTCGCCACCATCGGGCCGACCGACGCTCCCGGCATCATGCTGTCGGGTCATACCGACGTCGTTCCTGTCGAGGGACAGAACTGGACGCTGCCGGCCTTCGAGATGAGCGAGCGCGACGGCAAGCTTTACGGGCGCGGGACGGCCGACATGAAGGGCTTTGTGGCCTGCGCGCTTGCGGCGTGCCTCAAGGCCTCGAAAATGACCCTGCGAACACCTTTGCATCTGGCGCTTTCCTACGACGAGGAGATCGGCTGTATCGGCGTGCACAGCCTGATCGATATGCTAGCGACTGCGCCGCAACGGCCATTGCTGTGCATCGTTGGCGAGCCAACGGGCATGCAGGTGGCGACCGGGCACAAGGGCAAGCTCGCGGCACGCGCCATCTGCAGGGGGCGCGAGGGCCATTCGGCTCTGGCCCCCTTGGCGCTCAACGCCATCCATCTCGGCTGCGACTTCGTCTCCGCCCTGCGCCGGGAACAGGACCGGCTGGCGCGCGATGGCACGCGCGACGGCGACTACGACATTCCCTACACGACCGTCCACGTTGGCAGGATGAATGCCGGCGTGGCGCTGAACATCGTGCCAAACCTCTGCCAACTCGACTTCGAGATCCGCAACGTCGCGGCCGACAACCCCCAGGAGATCCTCGACTGCCTGCGCAAGGAAGCCTCACGCATCGCTGCCGAAGCCTCGGCCATCGCATCCGAGGCAGCGATCGACATCGACATCACCAACACCTATCCTGGCCTGGATACGCCTGCCAATTCGCAGGCCGTCGCTTTCGTCAAATCGCTGACCGGCGCCAACAACACCATCAAGGTCGCCTTCGGCACGGAAGGCGGCCTGTTCAGCCGCGACCTCGGTATGCCGACGGTCGTGTGTGGACCAGGATCGATGGCGCAAGGGCACAAGCCCGACGAATTCGTCAGCGCCGAACAGATGCGCCGCTGCGACGACATGCTGGAAAAATTGCTGGAGCAGCTTTCCGCACCAATTCAGATTGCGTGATTGAAGGCCGCTATTCGATGACCCGCCCACTGCCGAAGACACCCTGTTCGACCACGAAACGGCGGCAATGATCAATGAATGCCTGCACCGTCTGTGTGCGGTGCTCGGCGTTGGGCAATGCGATCCCCATGGTAAGAGGCCGTAAATCCCCCTCCAGGGGCACGAAGACCAACGGCTTGCCGTCAGGCGCCAGCGTGTTCAGCGGCCGCATGTTGGCGATGCCATAGCCGAAACCGTTCGCAACCATCGAACGCATCACCGCAATGTCGCCGGTGCGTTCGGCAATGTTCGGCCGGATCCCCCGCGAATGAAAAGCCGAAAGGAAATATTCGCGGCTATACGGCAGGTCGAGCAGCACCATCGGTTCGTCGGCCAGTTCTTCCGTCGTGATGGAAGGCTTGCCGGCGAAGCGGTGTCCCTGCGGCAGCATGACATAGGCCGGCACGAGCATCAGCGGTTCGAAAGTCGTGTCCTGCGACAATTCGAGATCGTAGGTCAGCGCCGCGTCGATTTCGCCTCGCTGCAACATTTCAAGCAACTGACCCTGGTTGCGTTCGAACTGCCTGAACCGCACTTCGGGATAGGCGCGCTCGAACTTGGCGCGCAGCGTCGGCATGACGATCTGCGCGAAGGTCAGCAGGCATCCGATCGCCAGCGGTCCGCGCACTTTTTCGGCGATATCGCCGGCGATATCGTGCAGAGCGTCGGCGTCGGCAAGCAGCTTGGCGGCCTCCTTCAGGAAAACGCGCCCGCCTGCCGTGAGCGACAGTCCATGCGAATGCTTGCGAACAAAAAGCTGGACACCGAATTCGGCCTCCAGCTGCGCGATGGAAGCCGAGATCGAAGGCGGCGAAACATTGACCTGTTCGGCCGCCTTGGTGATGGAGCCAGCCTCGCCGACGGCGACGAAATATTCCAGCTGTCGGAGCGTGAAGCGTAGCGGCATGGCTGGCTATGTTGCCGGTTTGGGTGCTTCGATCAAGCCTTGGCACCCATCAGTATTTGATCCACGTCGTTTTCAGCGCGGTATACTTGTCGAGCGCGTGCAGCGACAGGTCGCGGCCGAAGCCGGATTGCTTGACGCCGCCGAACGGTGTCATCGGGCTCAGCGCATCGACGGTATTGACGGAAACCGTGCCTGCGCGGAGCCGACTGGCGACACGGTGGGCGCGTGACAAGCTGTCGGTCCACACCGACGCGGCCAGCCCATACGGGCTGTCATTGGCAATATTGATGGCCTCCTCTTCGCGGTCGAAAGCGATGACCGAAAGCACCGGCCCGAATATCTCATCGCGCGCAATCTGGTCGTCATGGGCAACGTTGTCGAAGATGGTGGGCTGTATGAAGCTGCCGCGACCATTGACCGTGACCCGATCGCCGCCGGCAACCAGGCGCGCGGTCTTCTTGCCGGCCTCGATGAACCGCATGACGTTGACCGCGTGGCTGATATCAACCATGGCGCCCATTTTCGAGGCGGGGTCGAGCGGATCGCCAGGCTGGGTGGCCGCCGCGCGCTCAGCCAGTTTTTCCACGAGGGCATCCTTAATCGAGCGTTCAACGAGCAGGCGCGAGTTGGCCGAACAGACCTCGCCCTGGTTGAAGAAGATGCCGAACGCCGCCATATCGGCTGCCGCATCGAGATCGCCGCAATCGGCGAAGACAAGGTTAGGGCTCTTGCCGCCGGTTTCCAGCCAGACCTGCTTCATGTTCGATTGACCAGAATACTGCAGGAACATCTTGCCGACCGCGGTCGATCCGGTGAAGGCGAGGCAATCCACATCCATGTGGCGGCCGAGCGCCTGTCCGGCCGTCTCGCCAAGGCCGGGCACGACATTGAGCACACCGGCAGGCAGGCCCGCTTCCATCGCCAATTCCGCCAGCCGCAGGGCCGACAGAGGCGACTGCTCGGCGGGTTTGAGCACCACCGAATTGCCGGCCGCCAGTGCCGGCGCGCACTTCCAGGTCGCCATGTCGAGCGGGAAATTCCACGGCACCACGGCGCCGACCACGCCGAGCGGCTCGCGCCGCACCAGCACCAGATCGTTGCCGCCGGTCGGCGCCACTTCGTCGTAGATCTTGTCGATGGCCTCGCCATACCACTGGAAGATCGCCGCCGAACCCGGGACGTCGACGGAGGCGGCGTCCCTGACGAGTTTGCCCATGTCGAGCGACTCGAGCAGTGCCAACTCCAGCAGGTTTTCGCGCAGCAGCCGCGCCAGCCGCAGCAACACCTCCTTGCGGTGTGCCGGGCTGGTGCGTGACCAGACGCCGGCCTCGAAGCTGCGCCGCGCCGCGGCAACAGCCAGATCGACATCTTCCTCGCCGCACGACGCCACCTCGGCCAGCGTTTCGCCGGTGGCTGGATTGATGCTGGCGAAGGTGTGGCCCGAACGCGCGGCAACCGTCTTGCCGTCGATGAACGCCTTGTCGCGAAAACGGAGCGCGGACGCTTTGCTGATCCAGTCCTTGTGACTGAGCTCGCTCATCCGGATGGCCTCCCCTTGTATGCCGGCTACTCGTCGCCCGGCACGCCGTAGCTCGGTGCGTCGGACGGATTGATCGCGCGGGTCACATAGGCATCGAGCTGCGGCTTGTAGCGATCCCATAGGGCCGCCAGTTCCTCGATCGGGCAGCCGTCGCTCCAGTCGCAGCGCAGGTCCGCGACGGGCCACGCGACCTCGCGCACCAGCTTCATTCCGGCGGAATGGACCGGACCCGCCTCGCCGCCTGCTTTCAGCGCGGCGCGCATGGTCGCGATCAGGCGGTCGCCGAGATGCCCTTCAGAGGCCAGGAAGGCCTCGGCCATGGCTTGCGGCACGCCGTCATGGGCCAGCATATTGCCGCCGCAGGCGACGTTGTCGGCATGCGCTTGCGCCCAGATGCCGAGCGCCCTGGGTCCGGAATGAATAGCGGTGGTTCCGGCGGCATCGACCGCCAGCACCTGCCGATATTCGGCATAAGCGCCGGTGCGCTTCAGGATGGCGACTGCCTCCGCGGCCGAAGCGCCGCGCGCCAGCAGTTCGAGCCCCCTTGTGCCGAGCGTCGGATCGGTGACGTTCTGGCTGGCAATGGCGCCGACGCCTGCCTGCGCATAGGCGCAGCGCGCTGCAACCGCAGGGGAGGAGGACGACACCGCGACACCGAACATGCCGGTGCGGCTGCATCGAGCGACAATGGAAAAGGTCATGACCGTCAGTCCGGGATGATGGCGGTGCCATCATCCGGAATTACTGCGGTCCCGTCGATCTCGACCAGCCAGTCCGGCCGCGCCAAGGCCTGCACGACGAGGCCGGTCGAAACGGGATGGACGCCTTTGATATACTCGCCCATGGTGCGGTAGACGGCCTCGCGATGGCGCACGTCGGTGATGTAGACCACCACCTTGACCAGATGCTCCATGGTGCCGCCGCACTCTTCGATGAGCTGCCTGATGTTCTGCATCACTTTGTGGGTCTGCTCGGCCGGATCGTGGCTGCCGATATTCTTGGCCGTGTCGAGATCCTGCGGGCACTGGCCACGCAGATAGATCGTCCGTCCGCCCTGTGTGACGACCGCCTGGCACAGATCATTGTCGAGTTTCTGCTCGGGATAGGTGTCTTTCGTGTTGAACTTGCGGATTCTCGTATGCGCCATCCTGGTCTCCATCAGATCGGGCTCGTGGCTGTTGTCAGCGTCGGTCAGGCATCAACTGTCTCGCGCTGCGCGGCAGCGTGATAGGCCAGATATTTGCGCTGCGTCGAAATGCGGTCCGCGACATGCTTGGCATCATGCCAGACGCCCCAGATGAAACTCGACCCTCTTCGCGACTGCCAAGGCAAACCCAGAAAGTAGATCCCGGGCTCGGTCGAGACGCCGCGCTGATGCCTTGGCCGGCCCTTCTCGTCAAAAGCATCGACCTTCAACCAGCTGTAATCGACGGCAAAGCCTGTCGCCCAGATGATCGCCGCTATCCCGGCGCCAGCCAGGTCCAGTTCGCCGATCGGGTTGGTCAAGCAGTCGGGATCCGGGTCGATCCGACGGGCCGTTGGCTCCTCCGGAAGGTCGAGACCGTTGCGCGCGACATAGGCATCGGCCTCGTCAAGCAGTGACATCAGGCTGGCGTCACCACGGGCAATGTTCTTCGCCAGATCGGGCGCGAAGGTCAGCACGCCGTCCCGATATGTCTTCGTCATGCCGACCAGCATGAGCCCCTGCGCGGCCAACCGCCGGAAATCAATCGTTTCGCCGCCACGCGCGCCGCTCACCGCAATCGTGACATGTTCCGTGCCAGGCCCTGGAGTTTCAAGATCCCATTTGCCGAGAACACCGAGCCACCAGCAGAAATCACGCCCGCGATAGGCGCGCGGCGGGCGGTCGTGCGGGCCGACCGAGAGATAGACGCGCCGCCCCGAGCGCTGTAGCTCATCGGCGATCTGGACACCTGAGGAGCCCGCCCCGACCACCAGCACCGCGCCCTTCGGCAACTGTCCGGGGTTGCGGTAGGCGCTGGAATGAAACTGCGGAATGCCGGCATCGCCGGGGACAAGGGCGGGGATGATGGGAACCTGGAAAGGTCCCGTCGCCGCGACGATGCTGTTGGCTTCGACCACCCCATCCGACGTCTCGACGCGGAACCCGGGTCGACCGACATTTCTTTGCGCGAGCTTGACCTCGACGCCACAGCGGATCGGCGCATTGATCTTCCTCGCATAGGCTGCGAAATAGTCCGCAACCTCCTCCTTGGAGGGAAAGCCGTCGGGACCCGTCACCGGAAATTCCATGCCCGGGAAACGGTCATGCCAAGCCGGGCCATTGGCGACGAGCGAGTCCCATCGTTGCGAACGCCAGCGCTCGGCGATCCGGCCACGCTCGAGGACGAGATGCGGCACCGCGCATTTGCTCAGATGCTCGCTCATAGCCACCCCCGCCTGGCCACCACCGACGACAAGCGTGTCTATTTTTTCCACCGACATTTCTGCGCCCTTTCCCCCCAAGAGTTTCTGCGGATGCGAGGAGGTCAGATCGGTGGTGTACTGGAGGGGCTGGATAGCGAAAATTACGATTTCACGTGGCAGTGGTTAGCTTGTCCCTAAATGCCAGGAGAAGCGGGAGCGCTACGACAACATCGCCGTTGCAGCTTTCTCGCCGATCATCATGGACGGCGCATTGGTGTTGCCGCCGATCAGCGTTGGCATGATCGAGGCATCGGCCACCCGCAGGTTGTCGAAGCCGTGCACCTTGAGGCCGGCGGGATCGACCACCGCCATGGCGTCGTTGCCCATCTTTGCCGTGCCGACCGGATGATAGACGGTCAGCGCCTCGGCACGCAGATAGGCGAGGATCTCATCGTCGGTGACGACATTCGGTCCCGGCAGGATTTCCCCTCCTCGAATACCGCCAAAGACCGGCGAAGCCAGGATCGAGCGCGCCAGCTTGATGCCTTCGACAAGGGTCAGAGCATCTTGCCCATCGCTGAAGAAGCGATGATCGATCAGCACGTTGCGGCGGGTTCCGTCGCGCTCCAGTGTGATTTCGCCGACGCTTCCGGGCCTTAGCACGCACGTGTGCACGGCATAGCCGTGGCCATATTCGACGAGCCGGCCGCGATGGCTGCGGTAGCCGGGGACAAAATGGAATTGGACGTCCGGAACGCTGCCGGCGTATTTCGTCTTCGCGAAGCCACCGGCCTCGACATAGTTGGTCGTCAGCATGCCCTTGCGCCGGGCGAAATAGTGAAAAGGCGCCGCCAGCATCGCCGGCAGGTTGGCGAGCGACAGGCCGAGTGTCCTGGTGCTGTTCGACCGCACGGTGATCATGCCGTCGATATGATCGCGCAGGTTCTTGCCGACGCCGGGCACGTTTGCGACCGGCTCTATCCCCGCCGCCTTCAGCTCCTCGGCCGGGCCGATGCCGGAAGCAAGCAGGATGCGCGGCGATCCGATCGCGCCGGCGCTCAAGACCAACTCGGCGCGGCACACCAGCCGTTGAGTTGCTCCATGCCTGATCACATTGACGCCGGTGACGCGCCCGTGATCAGCCGCAAGATCAAGCACCTCGACGCCCGACATGACCTGGAGGTTGGGGCGGCCGAGAACCGGCCGGACGAAGGCGGTGTAGGCCGAGAAGCGCTCACCTTTGTCCTGGGTGACATTGTAGATGCCGAGGCCGAGCTGGCTGTCGCCGTTGAAGTCGCGATTTTCAGGCAGACCCACGCTTCCGCCCGCCTCTACCCACAGCCTGGAGACGATGTTGGGATCGCGCGGATCGTCGACCCGCAGTTCGCCCTCGAAGCCGTGATAGGCCGGGTTTTGCGACAGAAGGTTCCGCTCCAGTCTCTTGAAGACCGGCAGTATGTCGGCATAGGACCACCCCGCGCAGCCAAGGGCTGCCCACTCATCGTAGTCCTGCGCGGCGCCGCGAATGTAGACCATCGAGTTGATCGAACTCGATCCACCAAGAAGCTTGCCGCGGTTGACCGGTATGCGGCGGTTGTCGAGCAGCGGCTGCGGCACGCCCCTGTAGCCATAGTCGAATTTCGGATTGCCTAGAGCGAGAGAATGCCGGCCGGCACGCGCACCCGTGTGCGGTCGTCGCTGCCGCCAGCCTCGACCAGGCAGACGCGGTTTGCCGGGTTCGCGCTCAGCCTGTTGGCCAACACGCAACCGGCCGAGCCCGCGCCAATGACGATGTAGTCAAATTCCGTGGTCTCGACGCTCATGCCCTGCCCGTTTCATGCCATATCCAGGAGACCGCCGATCTTGGTTTCATGCATGTCGTCTTCCCAAAACCGAGAGTTACTTTTGCGCGGCATGCATTAGTGCTCGTCCTCTTCGTCGTTCTTCAGGAGCTCGAGGATTTCCCGTTTCATGGCGATGAAGTTCGGTTCCATGACCAGATCCATGCTGCGTGGGCGCGGGAGGCCGACGCGGATTTCCTTCTTGATCTGGCCGGGCCGGCCCGACATGACAAGCACGCGGTCCGCCAGCAGGATCGCCTCGTCGATATCGTGGGTGACGAACAGGACCGTCTTCTTGGAATGATCCCAGATCCTCAGCAAAAGCTTCTGCATCGAGTGGCGGGTCTGGCTGTCGAGCGCGCCGAAGGGTTCGTCCATCAGCAGCACTTGCGGATCGTTGGCGAGCGCGCGCGCAATCGCCACGCGCTGCTTCATGCCGCCCGAGAGCTGCGAGGGATAATGATTGGCGAATTTCGCAAGGCCGACTTCATGGAGAAAATGCTCGACGATGGCCCTGCGTTCGGTCGCCGGCATGCCCTTGCGCTTCGGGCCGTATTCGACGTTCTGCGCCACGGTGAGCCAGGGGAACAGCGTATAGGCCTGAAACACCATGCCGCGATCCGGGCCCGGCTCGGTGACCGGCTTGCCGCCGACGGAGATCATGCCGCCGGTGCGTTCCTCGAGGCCGGCGACAAGATAGAGCAGGCTCGACTTGCCGCAGCCGGATGGGCCGACGATCACGCAGAACTCATTGGGCACGACATGGAACGAGATGCCGTCCAGCGCCAGCACGGCGTTGTCGCCCGTGCCGTAGCGCAGGGCCACATTGTCGATGCCGATGTCGGAGCTCTTTGGTTTCGTCGCGAGAGCAAGGGTTTCCATGCGAATTCCTCAATTGGCCCAGGGAGCGACGACGCGGCGGATGCCCCGGAACAATTGATCGGTGCAAAGACCAAGGATGCCGATCATGGCGATGGCCATGAAGATGACGTCGACCTGGAAGCCGCGCATCGCCTTGAGCGAGATGTAGCCAAGTCCGCTGCGCGCGGCGACGAGTTCGGCGACGACGAGATAGGTCCAGGCCCAGCCCATGGTGACGCGCAGCACGTCGAGCACGTTGGGAAGCGTGGCCGGAAAGACGATGTGGAAGACGGTGTCGCCGCGTTTCGTACCGAGCGTATAGGCTGCATTGACGAGGTCGCGCTGAACGCCGCGGGCGCTGTCGGCGATCATCACCAGCTGCTGGAAGAAGATGCCGAAGATGATGACGGCAACGCGCTGCTCGATGCCGATCCCGATCCACAGGATGAAAAGCGGCACGAAGGACGTCACCGGCAGGTAGCGGATGAAGTTGACGAGCGGATCGAGCGCGGCCTGGACGATGCGATAGGTGCCCATCGTCAACCCAAGCGGCACCGCCACGATGCTAGAAATGACGAAACCGATCAGCACCACCTGGACGCTGGCCAGGACGTGTTCCCACAAGGATCCGTCAAGCGCCATGCTGATGGTGGTGGACAACACGGATTCGGGGCGGGGCAGGAACATTTCCTTGACCGCTCCGGAATAGGTCAAAGCGAACCAGCCGCCGATGACCGCGATCCAGACCAAAACGCTGAGCGTGATGGAGAGAGGGCGCGACACAGCCCGAAAGGGCGTGGCGATGGCTTTCCAGGCGGATCGACCGGGCTGATTTCTTTCCACGCTCGTGTTCACGATATGGCTGATGGGAGACGTTGTATTCGGTGCCAGTGTCACAGGGGAACCCTTTGGGCTGGATGGACCGCAGGCGCGAGGCTCGGCCTGCGGTCCAGCGAGCTCACTTTGCAAGGCCTAACCGCGTTGCAAGGCCAGATCACTTTGCAAGGCCAGTCACTTTGCAAGGCCAGATCATTTTGCAAGGAAGGACGGATCGACGAGGTCGTCGTATTTGATGTCCATCTTGAGTTTGCCGAAGCCGCCCCACACATCGCCACCGAGCTTGATCAGCTTGCCGGCTTCACTGCTCTCGCCGCCGGCGAAGAACTCGGCATTGCGCGCCTTGCCGTAGAAGTTCACCCCCGCGGCGGAGGAGGCAAAGTCCTTCGGATCCTTCAACCAACCGCCGACGCCCTTGGCCATCACCTCATAAGCCTTCGCAGGATTTTCCTTGATGAACTCGTTTGCCTTGTAGAGACCCTTCACCAGCGCCTCGACGTCCGCAGGATTCTTCGTGATGTAGTCGCAGTTCAGCGCCACCACATCGACGATCACGCCCGGCGTCTTCGATGAGTCGATCAGGACCTGTCCTTTGTTTGCCTTCTTGGCCAGCGTCAGATGCGGTTCCCAGGTGACGGCAACGGGAATGCGATCGGCCATGAAGGCGGCGGCGGCATCGTCCGCCGTCATGTTGGTGACCTTCACATCGGCCTGAGTGAGACCGGCTTGCTTGAGCAGGATGTTGAACCAGAACTGCGATACCGAACCTTCGTTCAGCCCGACTTCCATGCCCTTGAGATCGGCGACGCTCTTGACCTCGCTGGGTGCCAGGACGCCATCGCCGCCATGGCTGTCATCCAGGGCATAGACCGATTTGAAGCAGACATCCTTCGAACGGTACTTCATGATTTCGTCTATGGTCGAGGCGCTGCCGTCGAGTTCGCCGGCGGCGACGGCCGCCATGTACAGCGATGCTTCCTCTATGATTTCGAGCGAGACGTCGAGGCCACCCTCCTTGAAGTAGCCCATGTCACGCGCAAGGAAGAGCGGGCCATATCCGACCCAGGTCGTCATGCCTAGTTTCAAGCTGCCGGCTTCGGCGTGGAGGCTCACCGAGAGGGCACTCAGGGCAATGCCGGCCGCAAGTGCGGCACGGCGAAACTTCGAGATTATTGTCGTCATCACGTTCCCCTGTCTTTTTCTGAGGTCAGGCGCTGTCCGCGCCAAAACAACCCGCTTCGGACGCATCGCCGAAGGCTGCCGCCTGACGTTGTTTATTTTTCTCTTTCAGCCGGCAGGTGGAACAAAGCACGCTGTGTGCGCTGCACAAATAATGATTTTCGATAATTCTGCTTAGGCTGGGCCTAACCGGCAGCCCGCCGCCACTTCGTCCTGAAGTGCAAACCGATCGATCAGGCGAAGCTGGTCAGGGTTGCGGGGCCTGATGGACAAGATTCGCCATCTACGACCAAGACATCAAGCCTCACATGCGCCAGCGCTGGTTGATCAAAGGCGCCGGCCGCGATCGATCGGGGTGAGGCCTGGACGGGGCTCAGCCCCGCTTGGGTATCTGGATGTCCTCGAGCAGAAGCGTCAGCGCCATGGCGACGAAGTAGAGCACCGCCACCCAGATGAACATCACGTTGAAGGCGCTCGAATAGTGGCTGAGCACCGCATCGCGAACCGCGTCCGGCAGGCTCGCCGCAAGGTGCGGGCTCAGCCCGGTCAGGCCCTCCGGCAACCGAGCCGCGGCATCGGCGGGAAGCTCTGAAGTCTGGCGGTTCAGGGCCCAGGTCATCACCGCACCATTGAGCGCCAATCCCAGCGATGCCCCGATGGTCCGCGCCTGGGTGATCAGCGAGGTCACCGCGCCGATGTCCTGCAGGGGGGCCGCCGCCTGGATCGCCACGATCAGCACCTGGAACTGCAGGCCCATGCTGATGCCGAACAGACCCATCATCACCGCCAGCACCCAGATCGGCGTGTGCGAAGTGATGAAGATAAAACCTATCATCAGCAGGCCACCAATTCCCATCGCCACCACCGGCATCCATTTGTAGCGGCCGGTCGCTGCAATGACCCGCCCGGCCAGGATCGAGATGACCATCGAAGTCAAGGACGCCGGCAGGAACAGGAAGCCGACTTTGGCAGGGCTCAGCCCGGTCAGCGTCTGCATGTAGAGCGCGAAATAGAAGAACATGCCCAGCGTCACCGATCCGGCGACCACCGACACGCCCGAGACGATGCGGACCGTCGAGTTGCCGAACAGCCGCAAGGGCACGATCGGCTCCTGCGCCCACCGCTCGACCATGATGAACGAGGCGATTGCCGCCAGCGCGAGAACCGGCAGTACGAAGGTGAGCACGTCCGGCCCGGCCGGGTCCAGGACGTGATAACCCCAATAGACGATGGCTGTGGTGCCGATGGCCAGCAGCAGGCCGCCGAGATAGTCGATACGGTGCTTCTTCTCGTTGAAGCGGCCGCGCATGGCGAACGCCAGGACCGCCAGCACGACGATGCCGATCGGCAGGTTGACCAGGAACACCCAGCGCCAGCCGAACAGGCTGGTGATATAGCCGCCGGCCAATGGGCCAAGGACCGACGACAGCGCGAACACCGCCGAACTGTAGCCCTGATACTTTGCGCGGTCGCGCGGACTGAACAATTCGCCAATCATGGCAAAGGCGGAGACCATCAGGCCGCCGCCACCGATGCCCTGCAGGACGCGTGCGGCGATCAGGCTCTCCATCGACCATGCGGTGCCGCAGACGAGCGAACCCAGCAGGAACAGGGTGATCGCCGTCAGCACCACGTTCTTGCGGCCATACATGTCGCCGAGCTTGCCGTAGAACGGCGCGACGGCGGCGGTCGAGAGCAGATAGGCGGCGCCGACCCAGCCGAACAGATGCAGGTTGCCCAATTCGCCGGCGATGGTGGGCAAGGCCGTGACCACGATCTGCATGTCGATGGTGGCCATGAACATGGCGATCAGAGCGCCGAAATAGACGATCAATGTCGTGAGATCGGGTCTGGCTCCGGCCTCTACGGGCGATGCCTCCGGAAGGGTCGAGTCGAGAGTCATTGATATCTCCGTAGACAGGGGTTTCTCCAGACCGGGCGCGGTTTATGTGCCGATGGCATATATATGTCAACATCAAATATATGCTTTTGGCATATAATTGACACCTGCATATATTTTTGATAGCGCGCTGGATATGAGCATCAAAAATATCGGATCAGGCAATCCGGACCGATCTTCCGCCCTGTGTCAAATACATGGCGATCAGGACCTCGCGGATCTGGCGCGCAGCAGTGGCCTCTCCGAAGCAGCAGCCAGGGCCGTCGCCACTATCGATGCAGTGATGACCAAGGTGCGCCGCTCGATCCAGCGCCGGGACTTCGGTCGTTTGATCCTGGCCCGCATCGATCCTTCGCTGGAAGTGAGCCATCTCGATGCAATTATCGCGCTCAGCGCGGTCGTCAACGGCACCTCGCAGGACGAGGTGACGGTCGGCATCATCGCCGAGCGCCTGGGGATCGACCCCTCACGCGCCAGCCGCATCTCCGCCGATCTCGTCGAGCGCGGCTACGCCTTCCGTGTCGCATCGCAATTCGACGCCCGGCGCATTTGCCTCAAACTCACCGCCAGGAGCGAACGTCTCGTGACGGCGGTGCGTCGGACCAAATGGCGGATTTTCGCTGGCTCACTGGCGCAATGGGATGAGCAGGACCTGGTGACGTTCGCTCTCCTGTTCGAACGCTTCGCGGATTGGGCCATGGACGAAGCTGGAATGAGCAAGGCGGCCGATGCCGTCAAGCAGGCGATGGACGAGACGGAACCAGTGAAACCGCCGGGAGAGAAATAGACGCCAGCGCGTTCGATCGCACCCAGGTTAAATCTCGACCATCGGACGGCTTGTGCGCGGCTGCCTGGCAGTGATGTTGCTAAGCCGCCTTGACGATGCGGAATCCTTCAACCTCCTTGACCACCGGCAAGCCCTTCCAGCGCTCGGAATCGTGAAGAATGATCAGCCGTTCCAGGTTGCCGCCGATCTCGGTATTGATGCGGTCGATGGTCTTGAGCTGGTCCCACACGCTGCCGACAGCATTGTTGAGCGGCTGATAGACGCCGTCGTGCTTGTGGCCGGTGAGCTGGCGGGACGAGTAGACGCAATCACCGGAAAGTACGATGCGGCCGCGCGACGTCTCCACGATGACGAACTGCTGGCCCATCGTGTGGCCCTGCCCCAGCCTCACATGGATGCCTGGCAGAAGATCGTCCCGGTCACCGTCGACCAGCGTCAACCGGTGTTCCACCGAGGCGTCGAAGGCAGCGCGCAGATCGTCGGGATCGATGATGGTGGTGAGGAAGCCGTATTGCGGCGGCAGCGCCATCGCCTCGTGCCAGGACAGCAACTCCTGCTTCTGAATATAGAGGCGGGCTTTGGGAAACTGATCGATGGAGCCCATGTGATCGAAATGCGCATGGCTGACGATGATGTCGGTGATGTCGTCCGGCGCCAGCCCCAGTTCGGCAAGCATGCGAACCGGGGAAATCCACCAGGGTATGCCGAACTTGTCGGAGAAATTCGGGCCGGTTTCGTCCTTCATGAAACCGGTGTCGACCAGCACGTTACGGTCGCCGCGCCGCGCCAGAATAAAGGAAAAGGGCAGGTCCGTGGGGCCGTCATCGTACATCCCGTTGACCAGATCGACCCATGGCTGGTTCTTCGATCGCGCGAACTCGATGACATAGATCTGCCAATGCTCGGCCTGAGCCATGTGATCCTCCTCAACTTTCCGCAAGTGAGCGGCCAAGGCTGGAAAGCCCGACCGCGATGATCAAAATGGCGCCCTGGAACACGTATTGGGAAAAGGTCGGGGCGCCGAAAATGTTGAGGCCGTTGAAGCCGAAAGCGATGATCAGGGCGCCGACCAATGTCCCGAGGACATGGAACTCGCCGTCGCGCAAAGTGGCCGAACCGAGAAATACCGCCGCGAACGCAGTCAGCAGATAGGAATCGGCCGCGCTGGTCGTACCGCTGCCCAGCCGCGACGCCAGGAGAATGCCGGTGAGGGAGGCGCACATGCCGGAAATGACGAAACCAAGCGTCTTGATGCGATCGACGTTGATACCGGCAAGGCGCGCCGCGGCAGGGTTGCCGCCGACCGCCTGAATCTCCTGGCCAATGGAGGTGCGCTCGACCAGCACCCATAGGATGCCCAGCACAAAAACCATGACGACGATGTTGTTGGGGATGCCGAAGAGCCAACGGCCGAGCGAAAGCTGTAGGAAGGCCTCCGGTACGCCGGCAACGATGGGCACCCCGGCGGAGTAGGCGAAGGCGAGGCCCGTGATGATGGTCCCGACGCCCAGCGTCGCGATCACCGAATTGACTTTCATCTTGGTGACGATGAAGCCGTTGACCAGGCCGATCAGCGCGCCAAGGGCGAGCACGATGAAAATAGCCAGAGGGATCGGCAGCTTGTCGTGGACGATGAAGCCGGTGACGAGAATGCCGTGCAGGCTGGCGGCAAAGCCGATCGACAGGTCGAGCTCGCCGACGACGACCGCCAATGTCAGGCCGCCGGCGATGATCATGGCTAGCGAGGCCTGATTGAGGACGTTGGTGAAGTTGCCCAGGGTCGAGAATGCCTTCGGCGACAGGATCGAAAAGGCAACGATCATTGCCAGCAAGCCGAGGATGGTCGCGTAGCGCGCGAAAATTCCGAGCGCAGCCTTGGTTCGTGGGGTCAGGCGCCTGTTATACGTCGAGACATCGCTCATGTGATCTCTCCTCGGTCAATGGCTCCGCTCACCATAGCTTGCCTCGACAATAGCGGAGCGCGACATCGACGTGCCGCTCAGTTCGCGAACGACAAGGCCTTCCGCCATCACCAGCACGCGATTGCAAAGGTCCGGCAGTTCATCGGGTTCGGACGAGATGACGAGAACCGCCATGCCGGCCGCGGCGAGGTCGCGGATTTGACGGTGGATCTCCGCGCGGGCGCCGATATCGACCCCGCGGGTCGGTTCATCGAGAATGAGGATGTGCGGCGCGCGCTGCAGCCAGCGGCCGATAACCACCTTCTGCTGGTTGCCGCCGCTTAGCCGGCCAACAGGGGTGTCCATGCCTGCCGTCTTGATCGCCAGCAGCTTCATCGTCTCGCGGGCGAGCGAGGACTGCGATTTTCGGCTGAGAAGCGGCACCCTGCGACCGAGCACAAGCTTGTCCAAATTGACCAGACCAAGATTGAAGGCGACGCTCTTCGACAGGAAAAGCCCTTCCGTACGTCGCTCTTCCGGCACCAGGCCGAGCCCGGCGGCAACCGCCGCTCGTGGCGTTTTCGGCGCGAAAGGTTTGCCTTTGAGCGTCATGCTGCCCGCGTCGGCGCGATCGGCACCATAGATCAGCCGCACCAGTTCGCTGCGTCCGGCACCGACCAGGCCGCCTATGCCCAGAACTTCGCCCTGGCGAAGTTCGAAACTTACGCCACGCACCTTGGGCAAGCGTGTCAGGTTCTGAACGCGCAGAACAACCTCATGGTTCTGCGGCGCATATTCAGGCCTGCTATCGTTGCCGACATGGGCGGAGCCCACGATCGCCTCGACCAGCGCCTTCCTGGTCAATCCGGCACGGGCGAATTCGGCGACGGAATTGCCGTCGCGCAGCACCGACACCCGATCGCAGAGTTTCAGGATCTCATCCAGGCGGTGCGAGACGTAAAGCACGGCGACGCCGGAGGCGGCGAGGTCCTTGATGATCACGAAGAGCTTCTCGCTCTCGGCGGCCGAGAGCGAGGCTGTCGGCTCGTCCATGACGATGAGCCGCGACTTGCGGACCAGCGCGCGGCAGATATTGATCAACCAGTTCTCGGCTGTCGACAGCCCTTTCACATTTGCGTTGAGCGAGGCGGTGATGCCGACGCGCCTCGCGATGGGCTCGACGTCGCGGGCGATGGCCGCCCAATCGGTCAAGCCGAAGCGCGATCGTTTTGGCACGCCGAGCATGATGTTCTGGAGAACGGTCATGCCCGGAACGAAAGCCAGTTCCTGGTGAATGAAGCTCATGCCGAATTCCGTGGCGCGGTGCGCGGTCTCGATGCCGACGGTTTGCCCGTCGACCTCGATCGAGCCCCGATCCGGGTGGTTGAGGCCGGCAAGGATCCTGATCATCGTCGACTTGCCCGCGCCATTGGCACCAACCAGCCCGTGAACCTCCCCCGCGACAATGTCGAGGGAGGCGTTTCGCAACGCTTGGGCGCCACCGAAGGCTTTGCTAATGTTGCGCACGACAAGAAATGGAGGCGCCATGGGCACCGCCATCTCCATTGCCGCATCTCCTGGTACCCTATCGGTCAAAAGCTGGCTGCGCCTACTGGATCGCGTCGGGATGCTTGGTCAAAAAATCCGCCACCGTATCCTTGGTCACCAGCACCGCCGGCACTTCGGCGGCCTTGGGAGCCCAGTTCTTTCCGGCGGCGCTGATTTCCTCGATCATCTTCGCCATGTTATAGCCTTCGGTGTAGCTGTCTTGCCATGCCGTTGCGGTCATGAAGCCGTTCTTGATATTTTCAAGCGCCTGGGCATTTCCGTTGATGCCGTATACCATCACATCGGTGCGGTTCTGGGCACGCAGCGAGCCGATCGCGCCGATCGCCGGATCATCCCAGCAGCCCCAGATCGCCAGGTTCTCGGCGCCCGCAGGATGCGAGGCGAGCCATGCGTTGGCGTACTGCGCGCCGTCTTCAAAGTAGCCGGGAATGCGCACTTCGTTTTTGGTCACCTTGATGTCGGGGTATTTGGCGACCATTTCATCCATGACCTGCTCGCGATTCCGGCAAACCTCTCCCGTGTGATAGGTGAGGGCAAGGATGGAACCCTTGCCGTTCATGTTCTTGAGCATCATGTCCACGACCGGGATGGCCATCGGGCCGCCCGAACCGTTGGTGGCGGCAACGGTGCCGCCCAGCCCGCCGCCCCAGGTGACGACAGGAATGCTCGCGGAACCGGCCGCGGCGAGCCCGGCACCGATCGATGAGAACGGGAACACCATGTCGACAATGGCATGCGCGCCCAGCTGGGCGAAGTTCTGGATGGCTGCGTTGGCCTGGTCTGCATTGCCCGCCGCATCGACTACGGTGACCTTCCAGCCGAGTTCGTCGGCCGCTTTGGTTGCGCCCTGGATATAGCGGACATTGTTGGCTTCCGTGGCGCTGATCGACACGATACCGAGCAGCGGCTTGTCGGCCGCGCTGGCCTGCGCGCCGGACAATGCCAGGGCCACGGCGCAAACGCCGAACGTCAGGTTTTTCATGGCTCTCTCTCCCTTGTGAGGTTGGGCGCGCACCTTCAGATTCAAAGCTGATGACTGCCTAACCGTTTCGGCAGATTTTCTCATCTTCGGCAGCTTCGCAAGAAAATTCGTGCAAAGAAGCACAAAATAGGCGAGAGATTCGCGTTAAGGCTCAGCTAAACGATTAGCTAAGAGGGCAGATGGCCACTATAAAAGACGTCGCAAGGGCTGCCGGTGTGTCGACGGCGACGGTATCTGCGGTCGTCAACGACACCGCCTATGTGAGTCCGGAATTGCGTGCTCGCGTGCTCGCCGCGGTGCGCGATCTTCGCTATGCGCCTTCCTTGGTGGCGCGGAATTTGCGCAGCGGCCGCAGCCAGCTGATCGCGCTTGCCGTGGCGGATCTGGCAAACCCGTTCTATGCCCGCATCGTCACCGCGGCCGAGGCGGCGGTCGCCGCCTGGGGCTACTCGCTTGTGTTGTTCAACAGCGATGAAAAGCCCGACATCGAAAGACGCATTCTTTCGCGCATTCGAACACTGGGGTGCGATGGATCGGTGGTCGTTCCGGTGGGACCCGAAAGCCATTACCAGCGGCGGGATTTCGAGGGCATGCCGGTGGTCCTGCTCGGGCGTTCTATCGGCGACGCTGGCGTCGACACAGTCACCATCGACAATCTGTCGGCCGGCAAGCAGGCGACCAACTACCTGCTGGACCTTGGCCACCGCCACATCGGTTCGATCACCGGGCCCATGCAATTGACGACGGGCAGCGGCCGGCTGCAAGGCATGCTCGAAGCGATGGCGGCGCGCGGACTTGCCCCGAAAACCGGGCATGTCCGTTCCGGCGAGTTCCGTGAAGACACCGCCTATTCGGTCGCGCGCGATCTGCTCGGACAGCCGGACCGGCCAACCGCCCTCTACGTCGCCAATGGCGTCATGGCCATCGGCGTCATGCGGGCCGTTGCCGATCTCGGGCTGCGCTGCCCCGAGGACGTTTCGATCGCCTCGACCGACACGGTGGCAGGAGCAGGCGGGCTAAAGCCGCGCCTTACCCGTACCGAGCATCCGGTTACCGACATGACCAATGAGGCACTGCGCATGCTGGTCGACCGCATCGAAGGCAAGGTAGCCCAACCTGCCCGCAACGTGGTTTTCCAGCCAGCGCTGGTGGTTGGAGAAAGCTGCTCGCCACTCAAGCTGCCAACGCATTGATCGGAGCCGGAACAATTCCGATGCCGACAGCCAGCGGATTGTCTCCCGCCGCATAGACGAACCGGCCGAAGCGACGGATCTGATAGGACTTGCTGGCCCGCACGTAGCGCGAAGTGTTAGATCGCTGCGGTGAACTGGATTTCGACGCGGATCTCGGGCAGTGCGAAGCTCGCGCCGACCGTCGCGCGTGCCGGCGGCTCCGCGCCGTCGAGCCATCTGATCCAAACCGTATTCATCGCGTCGAAGTCCTCGACGTCCCTCAACCAGATCTGCGCCAACAGCAGCTTCGACCTGTCCGCACCGACGCTCGCCAGAAGGACATCCGCCTTTTCCAATATCTGCTTCGTCTGGTCGGACGCATCGGTCTTCTTGTCATCGGCCGTCAAGCCCGAGAGATAGACCGTGCCATTGTGAACGACGATCCGGCTAAGCCGTTCGTTCTTATCGAATCTTTCGATTTTCGTCATGACGAAGGGCCTCTTTGATCAAACATTCGCAACGGCAGAGCGTTGAGCGTGGACCTGGAAGAAGCGTTGCGGGCGAAACATCTCCATCTCATCATGGGTCTTGCCGCGCACGACTTCGTCCGCGACCACCTTGCCCAACTGCGGCGCGATGGTCACTCCGCTGTGCGTTACCGCCATGTAGTGGCCGGAGATGTCTGGCATGGCGCCGGCACAGGTGTAGCCATCCTCCGGGAAGGGCCGCACGGTCGTGCGAATGGCTTCCACGCCCGCGGAGCGAAGCGAAGGCAGGACCTTGCCTGCTGCCTCCAGGAGGATCGCCGCCTCGTCACCAGTGGGGCTGAGCGTTTCCGGCTTCTTCAAGGTCATATCCACCGACACCTTATGGATCATGATACGGCCCGCTCCGTCGGGACGAATGTCCAGATCGTCGGCGTGCAACTGGCTCCGGAGCGTCAGCGCCACCGGCGGGGTGAAGGCGAGCACGCCTATGGTCGAGGAAAGTGGAATGCCTTGGGCATCGCCGAGCCTCTCACTGGACCAGCCGCCGGTGCAGCTCACGACGGCATCCGCAACGTGTCGGTCTCCGTTCGCCATGCGAACCGCCCGTACGCGCCCGCCTTCGGTTTCGATCTCGGTCGCGCGTGAATTCAGCTTGACCTGTGCCCCCCAGCGCTCCTTCGCCGCCCGCAAAAGCCAGGCCGAGTAGAGGACAGGATCGACCCAGCCTTCTTCCGGATAGTAGGAGATCGGACAATCGCCAAAGGCGGAGACATCGATATCGGGCTCCATCTCGGCGACACGCTTCTTGTCGATCCACTCGACGCCGTAGCCCCATTCCTTCATCTGCCTGAAGTTCTCGAAATAGTCGTCCATCGACGCCGGCACCGTTCGCCAATCGAAACTGCCGGTCTGGGTGAACCAGGGAGCGACGCCGAAGTCGCGCTTGAGTTCAAGATGGGCACGCATTCCCGAGACGTTCAGATCGAAATACGGCCGCGGCCGCTTGGTCGTCGCGTTTGTCCAGGCAAAGCTTACCGCAGACGTGCCGCCTGCTATCCTTCCTGCCTCCAGCACAACGACACTTGCTCCCGCCTTGGCGCATTCATAAGCGATGGAGCTGCCGACGATGCCGGAACCGATGACGACAATGCGCATAGAGATAACCTCCAATAAATTCTCGAGCTCATGACGCCATCCGGCTCGAGTAACCTCCGCGAGAGGAACCGATACAAATGCCGCTATATCGATGAGCGATGTTGCAGAAACTCTTGACAGTATTGCCGACGCCGCTGGCTTAATTCAGTCGGCGCCTGCATTGTGCTGCGATCCAGCACAGCATCCTCGGTTGCCTGAAAACATTGCAATGGGTGCCAACTACCGTCAATTGAACTGGTCGCTGCCGTTCATGGCCAAAAGTTATGAACCAGTGTTCCGGCCACCCGGTAGCTGCACAGGTCGGCCCATTAGCCCATGCGGGCAACTTCTCGCGCGAAGTTATCAAATTCGGTCGCAGCCGTTTGCGGGAGCAATGCTACGCTTGGCGAAGATCGGCGCAGCAGGGGTCGTGGAATGGAAGAGACTGCAAGGTGAATGGCGAGCCGGAATTCCTCCTGATCGACAGGAAGGCGATCCGAGAGATTTTGACCCTCTCCCTGGCGCTCGAGACGACCGAGGCCGCGCTGCGCAAGACATCGAATGGCATGGCTCACCAACAGATCAGGCGCACGCTCGAACTCCCGGGTGCGACCGGGAGTTGCCTGTCGCTCATGTATGCCGCGCTGGACGACCGGCCGCTGTTCGGAGCGAAGGTGCTTTCCGTGTTTCCTGACAATTTTGCGCATGGGCTCGCGTCTCACCGCGGTGGTGTCTTCCTGTTCGATAAGGATCACGGCCGGCCGGTAGCCTTGATCGACGGGGGAGAGCTTACGGCCTGGCGGACCGCGGCGGCCGGTGCTGTCGCGACCAAGGTGCTTTCGCGCGAAGACAGCACCACGCTGACACTGTTCGGATATGGCGAGCAAGCGCGCCGGCATGTCGCGGCCATTGCGGACATCAGGCCGATCCACGCGATCCATGTATGGGGACGCGACTTTGCCAAGGCGCAGCGCTTCGCCGAGGAACAGTCCGCCGCCGGGTTCGAGGCGAAGGCACATCGCGATCCTCGCGAGGCCGTTCGCGAGACCGACATCATCTGCACGACGACATCTTCCGAGACGCCTGTACTGTTTGGCGAGTGGTTGCCGCCTGGCGTCCACGTCAATGCTGTCGGGGCGAGCGTCGCTTCATGCCGGGAGCTTGACCTCGACTGCGTGTGCAGAGCGCACATCTGGGTGGACTACCTGCCGATGGCGCTGACAGCTGCGGGAGAACTGATCGAGGCGATTGAAACCGGCATGATCGGCAGCGACCATATTCGGGGCGAGGTCGGCGACGTGCTTACGGGTGCGAAACCCGGCCGCTCCGGCGACGATCAGATCACGCTTTTCCGGTCTCTCGGTGTTCCCGCGCAAGACATCGAGCTTGCCAATCTTGTTTATACCTCCGCCCGCAACGCCGGACTCGGCACCTCGATTGATTTCAGGTTGTAGACCATGCTGAGCTGCCAACGAGATCATTTCTCCATCCCGCGCGAGACGGCATATCTGGACGCCGCATACATGTCTCCTATTCCGACCGCCGCTGTCGCGGCCGGGGAAGCCGGCGTCAGGGTGAAAGCCGAGCCCTGGAGAATGACCATCGCCTCTTATTACGACGAGGTGGAAGAGGCGCGACAGCTCGCCGCCTCGATGGTGGGCGCCGATGCCGACGAAATCGCCATCGTGGCCGCCACCAGCTATGGCATGGCAATCGCCGCCGCCAATGTTTTGGTTCCGGCAGGGTCGGCCATCCTTCTGATGGAAAACGAACACACCTCGCACAGATATGTCTGGTACGACCTCGCGCAACGCGCCGGTGCTCACGTCGAAATCGTCCCGCAACCGGCCGATGGCGACTGGACCAGCGCGATCGTGTCGGCAATCCAGAACTCGAGCCGACCCATTGCGGTCGTCGCGGGAACTTTGGTCCATTGGTTCGAGGGCATGGCGGTCGACCTCGAGACCGTAGCGGTCGCGGCACGGGCGGCAGGTGCCAGCCTTGTCGTCGACGGTACCCAGTGGGTTGGCGCGGTGCCCTTCGATGTCCGTCGCGTCCGGCCGGATTTTCTCGTCTTTGCCACCTACAAGTTCCTGCTCGGCCCATATCGGCTCGCATTCCTCTATGCCGACCGGCGTTGGCACGAAGCGGGGCGCACGCTCGAACATCATTCATGGAACCGGATGGGCGGGGACAAGTCAGACTTCTACAGGGTCGCCGTGGCCGAGTTTCTTCCGGGCGCGCGGCGGTTCGACATGGGGGAACGCTCCGACTTCGCGGTCCTGCCCATGGCCATTGCGGCAATGAAGCTGATCCGCGTATGGACCGTCAGCCAAGTGTTCGAGCGCCTCCGTCACCTTAACGAGCTTGTCTGGGCGCAGGCGGAAAGCAGAGCGCTGCTGGTCGCGCGTCCGCGACATCCAACGCCTCATATCTCGATCCTCGACATCGGCGACCGACTCGCGCCGAACGCGGCACAGGAGCTGAAGCGTGCTGATGTGCACGTCACGCTCCGCGGCACGAAGATGCGGGTGTCGCCGCATGTTTATAACGACGAAGCGGATATTGCTCGCCTCTTCGAAAGCCTGCCGCTTCGCTAGAGGCTTTCAGCGGTGAATGGAAACGGTCCTGTCAGCTTGGTGGCGAGGGCCCAAGGCTGTGATTCCTGCTTCCACACCGTTCATAAAGCTTCGCGTCGTCTGGATGAGATGCTCGGTGAAGGCGTCCGCCGCTGTCGATGCAATGACACCCCACGGCCGGTAGACGCTGAGGTTAAGATCGAGGTGTGGCCGGAAATCCCTGATCTCGATCGGCAGGTCGCGTGCCAGCCATGCGGAAAGCCGGTCGACGACCGTTACACCAGCGCCGGACGCGACGAGGGCGATGCAGGCGCTGGACAGGCTGGCCTCCACCTTCAGCAGACGTCCCACCCCGCGTTCTTCGCAGAGGGCATCAAGCTGCTGCCGCATCGGATCGGCCGAGCCCATCGAGATGAAGTCGAGACCGTCGAGGTCTTCCGCCTGGACGACTTCGAGCTGGGACAATCGGTGGCCCGACGGCATGACACAAACGGGCGGGGTTGCTGTCAGCGCGCGCCTGACAATCGAAGAGTTCTCGTCCGAAGCCGTGACGCCTATTCCGATGTCGAGCTGATTGCGGCTTGCCCGCTGCACCACGGTCGCGGAGCTGCGGATATCCAGGGAAATCGACACGGACGGATGCTGTTTTGAGAAGCTCGTGATAATGGACGGCAGCAGCGTGGACCCGAATGCCGGCAGTGCGCAGATGTTCAGCCTGCCACTGCGCAACTCCCGGATCTCCCTCGCGGCCCGCGAGATGCCGCGCGCGGACTCAAAAACACGTTTTACCTCGGCATAGAGCATGTGCGCTTCAGGCGTGGGAATCAGTCGCTGCCGGCTTTTCCGGAAGAGTTGGAAATCCGCTTTCTCGCTGAGTTGCTGGAGCATCTTGCTGACAGCCGGTTGCGTGATGTCGAGTGCATCGGCCGCCTTGGTGGTTGTTCCATGCAGCATGACCGAAGCGAAGACCTCGATCTCGCGAGGCGTAAACTCCGCCTCCTTTGTGACGGTATCCTTGTCGCCGAGGTTCATGCCCGCTCACCTTGCCAGGCAGCTGGATCGCCGTGCCGAAACAGCGCGCTGCGGTAGCCAAGATTAATGGGAAGGCGCCAATGTTCCAAGAGGCGCGCGAAGGAAGTTTATTCCTGGAGGTTATGAACTTTCAACGTTTGAGCGGAACGGAGCTCAGGTGCTTGTCAAGATTTCGGCGAGATCGAGCAAACCGGCATCCTGGCCCGGAAGTGCGGCAAGCTGCACCGATACCGGAAGCCCGTCAGGAACCAACAGAGGAATGGCCAACGCCGGCACGCCGAGCATATTTGCCCAGCGACGGAAGCGGCCGCCAGCCATTCCCCATGGCACCATCTCCCCATTCACTTCGGTCAGTTCGTCGGAAAGCCGAGGCGCCGATCCAGGCGCCGTTGGGATGGCGAGAGCGTCCAGGCCCGCGATTTGCTCCAGAAACCGGCCTCGCACGTCGTTGCGGATCTCGATAGCGCCATCATAGGCGTCCGCGCTGATGCGAATGCCGTCCTGCAGGAATGAGCGAACCGCGTCGCCGACCATGTCCGGATTTTGCTCGACTGCATCGCGGTGGATTCTCGCGAACTCGCATTGCAGGATTGTCAGTCCGGCAGTGACGAACGCCTCCCTGTCGTCGAAGGTGATCTCGATCGTGCGCACTTCGGGACGATCGAGCATGGCAGCCAACGCGGTATCGACGGATGTGTCGACAGCAACGCCAACCAGCTCGGGGCAGATGCCGATGGTGATGCTGGTTCTCGCTTTGCCGTCCTCGCCCGCGCGCTCCGACGGCATGAGCCGTTTTCCGGCGAGCGCCTCGGTCATCAGGCGAACGTCCCTCACCGAGCGTGCGAGAACGCCGACACAATCCAGCGAAGGCGCTATGCTCATGACGCCCTGCGTGGCGATCAGACCATTCGTCGGCTTATAACCGAACAGCCCGGTTGCCGCAGCCGGAGATCGGTTTGAACCGCCGCTGTCCGTGCCAACCGCTGCCATGCAAAAGCCGGCTGCGACCGCTGCGGCCGATCCGCTGCTCGTGCCACCCGTCCCACGGTCCGGATCAAGCGGATTGGCAACCTTGCCGTACCAAGGGTTTTCATGTCCGCCGACACACAGTTCGTGCAGGTTCGTCTTGCCTATGATGATGGCGCCGGCCGCCTGAAGATTGGCAAGGCAGGTTGCCGTCGCCGGCGCGACGTGGTCTTGAAACAACCGGGAGCCAGCCGTTGTCGGCCAATGCTTCACATCGAGAACGTCTTTGACCGCGATCGGCACGCCATGCAGAGGGCCGCGCCTATGACCGGATCTGATTTCGCGTGTGGCCTGAAGGGCGGCGTCAAGGGCGTCAGCTTCGCTTACGAAGATCATCGCCCCGATTTGTTCATTCAGCTCCTGGATGCGCTCAAGGCAACCCTCCACGATTTCCACGGGCGACAAGCCGGCAGCGATCCTATCGCTCATCTCCTCGATCGATCGGCAAGGGCTGCTATTCATATGACGACCTCAGAGCGAACGGCATGACCGACAGCATTGTTCTCGGTAGTGCCCGATAACCGGTCGACGATGCCACATCAAAAATTTGGTGGACAGTCGGGAGCCTATTCCGGTGGAAGCGGGACTAACGCTGAAAACTCATAATCTCATTCCAACGGTCCATCCCTGTCATAACTATTGGTGATGAACCACGTGGCAGGGGGCATTAGATCGAGACCTTTTGAACTGTTAGCGTTTTGAAATACCGCTCTGAACGAAGGTCGACTGAGCCGAATGGTCACGTTCGCATCGCCGACAACTGAACCGGTCCATGATGCTCAATGCTGTGGGCCGGCCGTCGGCATCGATCGATCCAACATCGAAGGATCGACGGATTTTCGGCAACCAGGCTCTTCATCGCGGAAGATACGAATCCACAGAAACAAAAAAGGGGAACAATCATGAAAAAGCTTGCAGTTGCCTTGTCATTGATCATGGCGGTCTTTGGTGCCACCAACTCATCGTCAGCGGCCGAAGATGTCATCCGTTTCGGTGTCGCCGCCGAGCCATATGCACCTTTCTCGGTCAAGGATGCCAGCGGCAATTGGCAAGGCTGGGAAATCGACCTGATGAATGCCGTTTGCAAGGAAATGAAGGCGAAGTGCGAGATCGTCGATATCGCCTGGGACGGCATCATTCCCGCGCTGTTGGCCAAGAAGTTCGACGTCATCTGGAGTTCGATGTCGATCACGGACAAGCGCAAGGAGGTGATCGACTTCACCGACAAGTACTATTATTCGCCCAACGTGCTTGTCGGCGCCAAGGCGGATACGCGGCAATTCGACGTAACCAAGCCTGAGACATTCAAGGGCATTGCGGTTGCGGCACAAAGTGCCAGCCTGCAGGCGACCTACATGCAGGACAAGTTCAACGGCATTGCCGAAGTGAAGATCTATCCGACACTCGATGACGAAATCGCCGACATCCAGGCCGGACGCGTGGATCTGATGGCGGCGGCAGGTATCCAGATCCAGGATTTCTTGAAGAAGCCAGAAGGCCAGGCTTATGAAATCAAGGTGACGTTGCCGCATGAGAAGATGTTTGGATACGGTGACGGCGGTGGCCTGCGCAAGGAAGACACCGCTCTGAGAGACCGCCTCAATGCAGCACTCAAGGCGGTGCGCGCCAGCGGCGAATACGACACGATCACCAAGCGCTATTTCGACTTCAACATCTACGGCGATTGATCGTCTGGTTCAGGCCTGGTGCCGGCCGCCCATAGCGTGGCCGTCACCATCTTCATTGAACTGGAAAGCGCTGTATGAACCCGATCATGTCCTGGGCCACCCTGCTCAGCTTCGGAGACCAGGGCTGGGGCGACGAATTGCTTCGCGGCGCTTGCCTGAGCCTCGGAATTTCGATCAGCGCCTATCTCGTGGGCTTGATCCTTGGCCTCATGGGTGCGGTGGCCAAGATTTCAAAGAACCGCGCGGCTGTCTCCGCAGCCGTTGCGTACACGACAATCATCCGGTCCGTCCCGGACATTCTCATCATATTCCTCGTCTACTACACCGCGACTGACGCATTGCGCTGGGCTGTCAGCCTGGCGGGATCGGCGTCCGAATTCCAGCTCAATGGATTTGTCGCGGCGACGCTGTCGCTTGGGATCGTCCAAGGCGGATACAGCACGGAAGTCCTGCGTGGTGCGATCACCGCCATTCCGCGAGGTCAGATCGAGGCGGCTTACGCACTCGGTTTGACGCGGCGCCAGACGTTCTTCCTGGTGACCGTGCCGCAAATGGTTCCCCTGGCCTTACCGGGGCTTGGCAATTTGTGGCTGGTCGTCTTGAAGGAAAGCTCTCTGGTCAGCCTGATCGGTTTTACCGAACTCGTTCTCGCCGGCAAGATGGCTGCGGGTGCTACGCGCGACTACTTCATGTTCTATTGCGCGATCGCCTTCGTATTTCTCGCAATGTCGGGCATGTCGGCGATGCTCTTTCATGCCCTCGAAACAGCCACCGTCCGTGGCGGGAGGCGAGGCTAGCGTGACTGAGTTTGGAGCGTATCTTGCCAATCAGCTTCTGGCCGGCGTCCAGGTCACCATAGTCTTGTTCCTCGGCTGTGCCCTGGCTGGCAATTTGCTTGCCATCCCGGTTGCCCTGGCCCGGCTGTCCAACAGGAGATGGCTGCGATATCCAGCGGTTGCGTTTGTCCTTGCATTCCGAGGGACTCCGCTCCTGGTTCAGCTATACCTCTGCTACTTTGGCATCGGCCAGATTCTCTCCGGTATCCCGTCGATCCGCTACAGCCCGTTCTGGCCCATTTTGCGGGGCGCCGACTTCTACGCGTTTTTTACCCTTTCCTTGAACACCTCGGCCTATTGCGGCGAGATATGGAGAGGGGCGATACAGGCCATTCCGGAAGGACAATTTGAGGCCGGGCAATCGCTTGGCCTGTCGAAGACGCGGATCATGATCTCCGTCCTTCTCCCGCAAGCTTTCCGGTTGGCACTGCCGGCGATCTGCGGTCAGAATATCCTGCTTTTGAAGGGAACGGCGCTTGCCTCGACCATCACCGTCTTCGAGCTCATGGGTGCAGCCAACCTCGTTCGCGCGCAGACCTTTCGGGTATACGAGCCTCTGTTCGCCGCAGCGTTGGGATATATTCTGCTAGCGGCATCCATCACGCTTGGATTCGGCTTTTTCGAGAGAAAGCTTGCTCGGCGATATTGACCGGCCCTCGATCGAGAGACGCCTGCGATAGCGGCCGCCTTCAGGATAGCGCGGCCCACTGTCCGTAGTAAAACGGGACCTGGCACAAGTGACTGATCCCGACGATCAGCCGAGCGACAGCTCCTTCGTCTGATGTCTCAGCACAAGGCCAACCGCGCCCAGCAATGCATCGTTCTGGGTGTGCTTGCCAACAGTGATCCGCGTACGCAGGGCCGGAGCGATATCGCGGGACTTGATGAGCGTGTGGCGTTCATAGGACGCGATCAGCGGCGTCAGCAGAATGTCACCCGCCAAAGCCATGTGGCCGCCGATGATTATGAGCGGCGGATTGAGCACCGATCCGATCAAGCCGAGCCCCCGGCCGGCGATCTCGGCGGTATCCTCGATCATCCGCAAGGCCCTGATGTCGCCCTGCTCGGCCATCGTGATGACATCGTCCATGGTGACCTGCCGCCGCACGATACGCGAAATCTGTTCGAGTGGCCGGGCAAAACTCGCATAGAGTTCCAGGCATCCGCGATTGCCGCATCGGCAAAGATCGCCGCCGGGATCGATGCTGATGTGCCCGAATTCGCCGGCGCCACCGGCGATGCCCGTCACCAGCCGGCCATGCTGGACAATGGCCCCGCCGACGCCCAGGTCGATTTTGAACAGCACGAAATCATCTTGGCCGATGGCCGCACCCCACATCAGCTCCGCAATGGCCGAGCAGTTGCTTTCATTGTCGGCGAAGATCGGCCGCTCCAGGACCGGCCCGAACACATCTCGTATGTTGACGCCGGCCCATGTTGGAACGATGCTCGCGCGCAGCACCACTCCATCGCGGCTGACAGGGCCGGACACGGAAACCCCAACTCCCAGGAGCCCCGCCGCCGCCAGACCGTTTTCCTCGTAAGATTGGGCAATTGCCGATTTGGCCATCTGGGCCGCCTGTTGCGGCTGGTAGTCCAGAGCCATGGGGATAGTTTGTTCGGCAATGACGGAATGCGAGACATCGGCAACGATGAGCCGCATCTCTTGAAGACCCAAGTGAATTCCGACGCAGGTGCCCGCTGTCGGATTGAGCGTCAGGGCCGCAGCTGGCCTGCCGATACCTCTGATCCCATCGCGGCTGGTCGGAGCCTCGATCACCATTCCCGACTTTCTCAAGCCATTGAGCGCGGTTGAGACAGTAGAGCGCGCCAGACCGGTGACGTGTGTGATCTGCGACGCGGAGAGTACGCCGCGCTCACTCAAGCACCGCACGATCATGCTCTCCGGCGACGCGGACGGCCTGCCGATCAGCCAGGTCCTAAGCGAAGGTTTTGTCATGGATCAACATAAACATCGTTGACTGATAGCGCCAATATGTCATCTTGGAAAGAACTCGAGATTAACGCGTCTCGCCGACCGCGGCTTCAAACCGCGGCCATAAGCGGTCGATACGAACCGTGCAACACCATATGGGAGTGAAACGATGAAATCCGTCATGACCGCCCTCGCGGCCGCCACTGTGTGCACCTTTTTCACGGGGGCAGCGTTAGCGGAGCCCAAGACGAACCTGCTACACCAATGGGCGACCGGATCGGACGCCCAGGCGATCGCCAAGCTCGGCGAGATGTTCACCGCCAAGGGCGGCAAATGGGAACAGACGTCGATCGCCGGTCACACGGCCAATACGCTGGCCAAGCTACGTGCCGACGTGATCGCCGGCAATGCGCCGCCTGCCGTGCAGCTCAAAGGCCCGGAAATCGCCGAGTGGAACAAGACCGGCATGACCGCCGATCTCGACGAGTTGGCGGCCTCGGAAGGATGGGAGAAAGTGGTGGCGCCGGAATTGCTTCCGGTGATGAAGCCGACCGGCAAATGGGTCGCGGCTCCCATGAACATCCACCGCATCAACTGGCTCTGGGCCTCGCCGAAGGTCATGCAGGCCGCTGGCGTGGCGGAAATGCCCAAGACCTGGGCCGAGTTCAACGCGGCCTGTGACAAGATCGTCGCCTCAGGCAAGATCTGCATCTCGCATTCGACCGCCGACTGGACGGATTCGACGGTGTTCGAGGTCGTGCTCTATGGCCAGGATATCGATCTCTATCGCAAGGCCTTCGTCGAAGGCGATGTCGAATCCATGCGCAGCCCGGGGATGGTCAAGGCCTTCGAGCAGATGCGCCTGATGACGACCAAATACATGGATCCGGGCATGGTTGGCCGCGACTGGGATTCGATGTCGGCGCTCGTCGGCAAGGGCGACGCGGCGTTCCACATCATGGGCGACTGGACGATCGGCCTGCTGACCGCCGCCGGCTTCAAGGAAGGCACCGATTATGTCTGCGCCCAGGCACCGACCGATTGGGGCAAACCCGGTTTCATCCTCAACTCCGACTCAGTCGTGTTCTTCAAGCAGAAGGACCAGGACTACATCGACGGCCAGAAGCTGCTTGCCAGCCTGATCCTGTCGCCCGACTTCCAGACGGTTTTCAACCAGGCAAAAGGCTCGATCCCCGCACGCCTGGATATCGATCTGTCGAAGGGCTTCAATCCGTGCCAGCAGCTCTCGCAGAAGGATTTGCAGGCTTCGATCAAGGACGGCACGCTGGTCCGCTCGATGGCGCACAACATGACCATCCCGCAGAAGATGCGCGGCGCGATCATGGATTCCATCACCGAGTTCGTAGCGACGCCCGACATGTCAGCCGAGGACGGCGCCAATGCGATGGCCGACGCGGCAGAAGCACAGAAGTAGAAGGGGACGGCCGGGCGCAATTTCTATCAGCACCCGGCCATCCTAGTCCCGCGCTCCAGATGTCAAATCACGACCTGATCCTATCGGTCCCGGCGCCCGCCCGCCCCTGGCGGCAGCGGCTGGGCTCGGCGATGCCCTTGCTGGTGCTCGGCCCCTCCCTTGTGGCGAGCTTCGTCTACGTCTTCGTGTTCACCGGCTGGACGCTCTACATCTCGCTCTCGAACTCCTCGCTGCTTCCGACCTATGGCTTCGTCGGCCTGGACAACTACGCGTCACTCTGGGCGAACCGGCGCTGGAACATCGCCTACAACAACCTGTTTTTCTTCAGCGGTTTCTACATCGTCGGCTCGATGGCCGTGGGACTGCTGCTGGCGATCCTGATCGACCAGCGGGTGCGAGGCGAAGCGGTCTGGCGGACGATCTTCCTCTATCCGCTGGCCGTCTCCTTCATCGTCACCGGCACGGTCTGGAGTTGGCTCTACAACCCGACCGACGGTATCCAGGCGATGGTGCGCGGATTGGGCTGGACGAATTTCAGTTTCGCACTCGCCAGCGACCGGCACTACGCGATCTACGCGGTGATCATCACCGGTGTCTGGCAGTCCTCGGGCTTTGCCATGGCGCTTTTCCTGGCTGGTCTGCGCTCGGTGGATTCGGACCTCGTCAAGGCCGCGCAGATCGACGGCGCATCGACCTTCCGCATCTATCGCAAAGTGCTTCTGCCAACGATTGCGCCGATCTTCCTGGCGGTCGCCGTCATCCAGATCCAGTTCGCCATCAAGACCTTCGACCTCGTGGCTGCGCTGACGAAAGGCGGTCCGGGAATATCGACCACCTTCCCCGCCATCTACGTCTATGACCTGATGTTCCAACGGGGCCAGATCGGCGAAGGTGCGGCGGCGGCCATCATGATGCTTGCCGCTCTTGCCGTCGTGCTGGTGCCCTATTCTTTCTGGGTGGTCTGGCGCCGGCGCAAGGAAGCCGGCCATGGCTGACGCAGCGCTGGACCAGTCGCATGATCATCGCGCTGCCGCAGTCGCGACGCGCAGGCATTTCCTCACCCGCTTCGTCATCTACGGGCTGCTGGTTGTCTTCGCGGCGATCTACCTGGTCCCGTTGCTGGTCGTGGTGCTGAATTCATTCCGCGATCAGCAAGAGATCGCGCGCAACGGGCTGATCTCGCTGCCACGCAGCTTCCGCCTCGAAGCCTGGGGCGAGGCCTGGAGCACCTATTGCATCGGCGGCACCTGCGAAGGCATGCAGCGCAACTTCTACAACTCCCTGAAAATGACGATCCCGGCGACGATCATCTCGACGGCGGTCGGCGCGATGAACGGTTACATTTTGTCGAAATGGCGCTTCAAGGGTTCGGAAGCACTGTTCACCTGCATGTTGCTCGGCGTCTTCATACCGGGCCAGATTTCGTTGATGCCCTGGGCGTTCATCCTCGGCAATCTGGGCCTCAGCAATTCGACCTACGGGCTCATCGTCATCCACGTCATCCAGGGCATTTCGTTCACCACCCTGTTCTGCCGCAACTACTACGTCAGCATCCCCGACGATCTCATCAAGGCGGCGCGCATCGATGGCGCAGGCTTCTGGCGCATCTTCCGCAAGATCATTCTCCCGCTCTCCTCACCGATCCTGATCGTCACGGTGATCTGGCAGTTCACCGGCATCTGGAACGAATATCTGTTCGGTGTCGTCTTCACCTCCGGGCAGCAACAGCCGATCACGGCCGCGCTCGTCGCGCTGACGGCAAGCGGCACGAATGTGCGCGCCTACGATGTCATGAGCGCCGCCGTGCTGATCGGCGCGCTGCCGCCGCTGCTGATCTATCTCTTCGGCGGCAAGTATTTCGTCCGCGGCCTGACCCAGGGTGCGATCAAATGAGGCGCGATCAATGAGCGGAGCCTGTCTCATGTCGCCGATCGCTCCGACCGGCAAGAAGGGCATCGCATGTCGACATTGACCATCCGATCCCTGCGCAAGAACTTCGGCGCGGTCGAGGTGCTGAAGGGCATCGATCTCGAGGCGCAGAACGGCGAGTTCATCGCGCTGGTCGGACCATCCGGATGCGGCAAGTCCACCCTGCTCGCGATGATCGCCGGGCTGGAAACCGTAACCTCCGGCGAGATCCGCATCGACGGCCGGCTGGTCAATTCGGTTGCGCCGAAGGACCGCGACATCGCCATGGTGTTCCAGTCCTACGCGCTTTACCCGACGATGACGGTGCGCGAGAACATCACCTTCGGCATGGAAAGCCGCCGCGTGCCGAAGCCGCAGCAGGACGAGGCCGTCAAGCGGGTTGCAGCTTTCCTGCAGATCGAACCGCTGCTTGGGCGCAAGCCCGGACAGCTTTCGGGCGGCCAGCGCCAGCGCGTCGCGATGGGCCGGGCGCTGGTGCGTGATCCGAAACTGTTCCTGTTCGACGAGCCGCTCTCCAATCTCGACGCCAAGCTGCGCGTCGACATGCGTACCGAAATCAAGAAGCTGCATCACCGCGTCGGCAAGACCACGGTCTATGTCACCCACGATCAGGTCGAGGCGATGACGCTCGCCTCGCGCATCGCCGTGATGCATCAGGGCGAGGTCCAGCAATTCGATGAGCCGGCCACGATCTACAACCGACCGGCCAACATGTTCGTCGCGGGCTTCATGGGTTCGCCGGCGATGAACTTCCTGCCGGTCGAACTGAGCCAGGAAGGCGGTCGCCCCACCGTTGCCTTGCAGACCGCCGAAGGCAAGCCGGCCAGCCTGTCGATCATCCAGACGCTTGCCGCCGGTACGCCGCGACAACTGGTGCTCGGCATCCGCCCGGAGCACATCTACCGGTTCGATCCCGATCTTCAGCGTCGCAAGCCAGGCATCGCGCCAATCGATGCCGTGGTCGAACTGGTCGAGCCGACAGGTGCGGAGACCATGGCCGTTCTGCGCCTGGGCGGCAAGGAGATCACCGGTCGTTTCGACCCCGACAGCACGCCACGGATGGGTGAGACTGTGACGCTCGGCATCGACATGGCGCGGGCCTGCTTGTTCGACCCGACGACCCAACGCCTGATCTGACCCCAACGCCTGATCTGACCAACGCCTGATCTGAAATGAGCTCCGCATTGTCCTTTGCCATCTATCCGAGCCTGGCCGACCGCGTCGTGCTGATCACTGGCGGCGCGTCGGGCATCGGCGCCGACACGGTCCGCGCCTTCGCCGCCAATGGCGCACGCGTCGCGTTTCTCGATCTGCAGCAGGAGGCCGGCGAGGAGCTCGCGCGGGAACTCGCCGCCACGGCACCGCACGCGCCACTATTCTTGCGCTGCGACGTGACCGATATTCCCGCCCTCCAGGCTGCGATCGACACGGTGCGCGACCGCCTCGGATCTGTCGCGGTGCTGGTCAACAACGCCGCCGACGACAATCGCCACCCAGTCGCCGATGTAACGCAGGAGTACTGGGACCACGCCCAGGACGTGAACCTCAGGCACCACTTCTTTGCCGCCCAAGCCGTGCATCCGCACATGAAGGAGTTGGGCTTTGGTTCGATCGTCAATTTTTCCTCGATCGCCTGGCGTTTCGGCGCGGCGGAGATGGCGCCCTATGCGACGGCCAAGGCTGCGGTGGTCGGGTTGACGTTCGCGCTGGCGCGGGCATTTGGCCCCGACAACATCCGCGTCAACGCCATCGAGCCGGGTGCCGTCATCACCGACCGGCAACGGCAGCTTTGGTTCAAGACGCAGGCATCGGTCGACCAGGTCGTGCAGCGGCAGATGATCCGCCGCGTTCTGCTCGGCGCAGAGGTCGCGCGCGCGGTGCTGTTCCTTGCCGCCGACGACAGCCGCATGATCACCAAGCAGTCGATTACCGTGGATGCCGGCCTGCGATGACCGCAAAACCCGAATCAAAGGATCGCTCCATGCTCGAGGTCGGCCTAAACCCCTATGGCCTGACCTATCATCTCGGACTTCAGGCCCGCGGCACCTCACGCGCCAATCCCGAGCCGGCGGGGCTGGAAGGTTTCATCGCGCTCGCGACCGAACTCGGCGCGCGGGTGCTGGAGATCTGGGTGCCATGGCTGGCGGAGCTTTCCGATGACGCGGTGATCGCGCTGCGCGAAAGGCTCGCCGGCCTTGGGATCACACCGATCGTTAGCGGCGGCCTGCTGGTGGGCGAACCGCTCGACGCGGCATTTCGGGCCGCACGCCTGCTGAGGGCCAAGATCATCCGAACGGCGCTGACGCCGGTTCTCTGCGGCGACCGCAACGCCGCTGGCGAGAAATGGAGCGAGTTCGCTGGCATCATTCGAGACAGATTGAAGGAATGGGGTCCCCGCGCGATTGCCGAAGGCCATGCCCTTGCGATCGAAAACCACCAGGACTTCACCAGCGGGGAAATCGTCGATTTCTGCGCGCTCGGCGGCGAAGGCGTCGGTGTCACCTTCGACACAGGCAACACATTCCCGGTCGGCGAAGCGCCGCTCGATTTTGCGCGGCGGATCGCACCTTATGTCCGCCATGTCCACCTCAAGGACTACCGCGTGCAGTTCACGACCGAAGGCTACCGGCTGATCCGTTGCGCCATCGGCGATGGCGCGGTGCCGTTTGCCGAGATGTTCGCAATTCTCGGCCAACACCACGATCGCATGACCGCCGTTCTCGAACCGGGGGCATTGGAGGCGCGGCATGTCCGCTTTCTAAGTGACGACTGGTGGCACGGCTATCCGCCGAAGACGGCACGGGAATTTGCCGCTTGCCTGCGGGCAGCGCAGCGCAATCGGCTACCCGACGATGCCGACTACCGTACCCCTTGGGAACGCGAAGACGACGGTTCCCTGGTTTCCTATGAGCTCGACATGATCCGGCGCAGCGCCGCCAACATGCGCAACCTGGTTTGATGAAAGTGGAGAATATCTGATGACGGCACGTGAACTCGATGGATTGACCGCCTTCGTAACCGGCTCCGGCCGTGGCCTCGGTCGCGTGATGGCCGAACGTCTGGCGGAATTGGGCGCCAATGTCGCGATCCATGACATGGACGAAACGGCACCGGCCAAATACGGCGAGTTCGCCAATCTCGGCGAGGTGGTCGAGCGCCTGAAGCGGCATGGGACGAAGGTCACGTCGGTGACCGGCAACATTGGCGACCAGAAGGCGGTGGCCGAGATGAAGCGCAAGATCGAGGCTGATCTCGGCGACGTGCATGTGCTGGTCAATTGCGCCGGCGGCGACATCGGCGCCAAAGGCGGCAAGCCGAACCCGAACAACGCCCTCGACATCGAACTGGACGACATCCGTGTGCTCACCGAGAACAACCTGATCGGCACGATGCTGGTCTGCCAGGCCTTCGTGCCCCCCATGAAGCAGCGCGGCGGCGGCTCCGTCGTCAACATCGCGTCGGCGGCGGCACATCTCGGCTGCTCGCCCGAGGTCGTCTACTCGACGTTGAAGGCGGCGGTCGTGCATTACACGCGCTGCCTCGCCAAGGAACTGATCGACGATGGCGTGCGCATCAATGCGGTCAGTCCCGGCGCCACCAAGACGGCACGGTTCCAGGCGACCCGTGTGGTCGATCCGGAGCGCATGGATTCGAGCAGGAAATCGCTGAACCGGTATGCGGAGCCGGAAGAGATCGCCGAGGCGGTGGCTTTTCTTGCCGGTCCGCGCGCGCGCTTCATCAACGGCCAGGTCATCCGCGTCGATGGTGGTTTCACTATCTTTCCAGGTTGAGTTGGCTTTCCAGGCTGAATGGGCTTCCAGGCTGAATGGCTTTCCAGGTTGAATCGGCTGTCGACTGACCTGGAACCCCGTCGAGCGCGCTCACCAAATGGTGGTGCTCAACGTCACCTGCGAGAGTCTGCTTCAGGTATGGACAGCCCCGCGAGAAGCGGAGCGTACGCGGCGAGCCTGCCGGATACGAACTCCGTGAAGATCCGCACGCGCTTCGTCTTGCGTGTCTCACCCTGCGTGAGAAGCCAGAGCGTTCCGTACAGGTGCAGCTCGGTGCCCGGCACCCTCACCAGGAGGGGGTCGGCATCTCCGACGAAGCACGGCAGTGTCGTGATCCCGAGTCCTTGCCGTACAGCAACGATCTGCGCTGCGGCGTCCGTGGTCCTGAATGGAACCCCCGTCGTGCGAAGCTCACCCTCGCTGGCCCAATCCGGAATTCCATGAATGCTTATGACGATCCACCGGATGGGATCAGAGGCGCCCGCACGCCATGCGGCTAGTCGATCGCGAGACATGTAGACGGCCCCGAACAGCTCCGGGCCCTTCAGGCCGTGAAGGTTGAGCGGCAGGGTTTTTCGGTCGTAGACGACGCGGATCGCCACGTCGGCCTCTCGGTTGGTCAGATTTGCCAGCTCGCCGGACGACAAGACGTCCATCTCGATGTCCGGATGCAGACGCGCGAACTCGGCGAAATCCGGCATGAGCAGGTGTGTCGCGAGGGTCGGAGCCAATGTCACCCGCAGCAGCCCGCGCACGCTCTGATCGCGCCCGAAGACGCGTGTCTCCAACTGGTGCGACGACGCTTCCATCTGGTTCGCGAGCTCGAGCACCTCCTCGCCCGCAGCCGTCAGGCGGTAGCCCGAAGGCAGCTTTTCGAACATCCGCGCCCCGAGGCGTTCCTCGAGCTGTGCAACGCGCCGCAGCACAGTCGAGTGGTTCACACCGAGGCGCTCGCCGGCAGCCCGCACCGAGCCTCCGCGCGCCACGGCCAGAAAATAGCGAACGTCATCCCAGTCGATCATGGTGCGATCCCGCACCGCGCGGTGCGCCTTCCAAAGCCCGTATCCAACGCAGTCGTACAGCAGTGTGGGCGGTCATCATAGCTTGTGTCGACGAGCGCGGCGCAATTCCGAACGGCGGACACCGGTCGTCGCGACTGGCGGCGGTCGTCCGACCGGATCGATTTTGCACCACCGATGTGCGCACTTCCGCACTCAAAGCCTGACCCCTGCAGGCCTATTTCCAGGCTCTCGGGGTTCTTCCCGAACGATCAAAGGCAGAGCCTGGAAGGAAAAGTCATGGGAAAGCTAAACGGTAAGGTTGCAGTCATCACGGGTGGCGCTACCGGCATCGGCCGCGCCGCGGCAAAGCGCTTCATCGAAGAGGGCGCCTTCGTCTTCATCTTCGGCCGCCGGCAGGAAACGCTCGACGCGGCTCTGGCCGAGCTCGGGCCCAATGCCCGCGCGGTGACGGGCTCGGTCTCGGATGAGGCCGACCTCGACCGACTCTACGCGACGGTGAAGGCCGAGCGCGGAACCCTCGACATCATCTTCGCCAATGCCGGGGCGGGAAGCCAGCTTGCGCTCGGCAAGATCACCGCCGAGCACATCGACGAAACCTTCGACACCAATGTGAAGGGTACGATTTTCACTGTCCAGAAGGCGCTGCCGCTGATGGGCCAGGGCGGTTCGATAATCCTGACTGGATCGAGCGCCGGCACCACGGGCGCCCCGGCAATGAGCGTCTACAGCGCGAGCAAGGCGGCGGTGCGCAACCTCGCCCGGACCTGGGCGGAGGATCTGAAGGGCACCGGCATACGGGTCAACGTGCTGTCCCCCGGCGCGACAGCGACCGAGCTCGCGAAGGAAGCGCTCGGCGAGGAGGGCCAGAAGGTCTTCGCCTCGATGACTCCGCTCCAGCGCATGGCCGATCCAGCGGAAATCGGGGCTGTCGCCGCCTTTCTCGCGTCGTCGGACAGCAGCTTCATGACCGCCAGCGAGGTCGCCGTCGACGGCGGCCTTGCGCAACTCTGACGCGCCACGGCCGGTCACTCCATTCAACTAACCAGCGCCGTTGAGGGCCTGGGATCGATATCAACACGGAACGGAGAAGTATTATGAGCTATGCGATTGTAGGATTTGGGAAGATAGGCCAGGCCCTCGCCCACGCCTTCGCCCGTAAAAACATCGAGGTGGCCGTCGCGAGCCGCCGTCCGCCCGAGGCGTTGGCGGCACAGGCCCGGGCGATCGGACCCACGGTCGTCGCCAAGTCGCTGCGGGATGCACTCGAGGCCGACACGATCATCCTGGCGGTCCCGTTCGGAGAGCATCGCGAGGTCGCGAAGGCCCTGCCGAGCTGGGAAGGCAAGACAATCATCGACGCGATGAACGCGTTCCCTGTCCCTGAAGAGCTGGACGGCCTCCCGTCCTCCGCCTTCGTCGCGAAGGCGTTCACCGGCGCCAAGCTCGTCAAAGGGTTCAATCACCTGATTGCGGCCACCCTGGCTGCCGATCCGATCGTCGAGGGCGGGCACCGGGTCGTCTTTCTGTCTGGTGACGATGAGGACGCGATCGCTCCCGTGGCGGCCTTGGCCAAACAACTCGGGTTCGCACCCGTCAAGCTGGGAAAGCTCAACGAGGGTGGCGCGCTGGTGCACGCACGCGGCCGCACTTGGGGCCAGCTCATCTTCCAGGACCTGTTCAAGAAGGAACAGTGATTGATGTATGACCACGTGATTTGGCCCGAGCGATATGACCCGAAAACGTCGGCTATCTACGCGCTCAACGACATTGACGTGAAGGCGCCGCCTGAAGTGGTCTGGAAGCTGCTGGTCGATGCCGAGAATTGGTCGAGCTACTTTCCCGCCGAGGATCAGGTCAAGATCCTGGGCGGCAAGCCGGAACTGGCGCTTGAAACCAGATACACCCGGGTGACGGTTGGCTTTCCGATGAGTCTGGTCGTGACGGAGTGCGAACCCTTCCGCAGGCTGGCATGGTCGACAACAGTCGATGGCGACGCTACCGGATCGAGCGCGTACCACGGCTGGGTCATCACTCCTACAGCCGATGGCTGCCATGTGCTGACCGAAGAAACGCAGCAGGGTCCTTGGTTCCTTGAGGAACTCGGGCGCAAGCACCCCGGTGCACTCTACCGATATCACCAGGAATGGGTTGAAAGCCTCGCCCGCGCTGCGGAGGCGGAAGTCGCGAACAAGGCGGATTGACGTGCTTGTCCTGAGGCCTCGCCGCGTCGCCTGGGCCGCGATGCTTTCGACCGAACAGCGCTCGGCCCGCCTTCGTCCAAATATTGTCGGCACTCAACTGGCGACGGGCAATTCTAGCCTGGATCGGCGGATGATCACCACCTACCATTGGAGATGAATGATATGAATATTGAACTCAAGGGCCGCAAGGCGATTGTCACCGGATCGACCGCAGGTATCGGCCGCGCGACGGCGGAGGGGCTGGCCCGTGCCGGCGCATCGGTCGTCGTCAACGGCCGTGGGAATACCCGGGTCGACGAGGCGGTGCGGCAGATGCGGCAGGCCTTTCCCGGAAGCGACATCTCGGGCATCGCCGCCGATCTTGCGACAGCGGAGGGTGCCGAGGCCTTGATCGCGCAGGCGCCGGACGCCGATATCCTTGTGAACAACGTTGGTACGGCTCATATCCGGGGCTACAGTGGCGTCGAGGACATCGCGAAGATCCCCGACGAGGACTGGCTCGGCCTCTTCCAGTTGAACGTGATGAGTGGCGTGCGCGTGACCCGTCATTACCTGCCGCGGATGGTGGCGAAAGGCTGGGGCCGTGTCGTGTTTGTAAGTAGCGAGTCCGCGGTCAACATCCCCAAGGAAATGCTTGACTACGGCATGACCAAGACAGCTCAACTCGCGATCTCGCGCGGGCTTGCCGAGGCGGTCGCGGGCACGGGCGTCACTGTCAACGCCGTCTTGCCGGGTCCTACCCGCTCCGAGATCCTGGGCGACTTCATGGCGAAGCAGGCTGACGCAAACGGGATCACGCAGCAGGAAGCCGAGCAGGGCTTCCTGAAGGCGATGCGCCCAACCACCCTCATCCAACGCTTCGCGACCACCGATGAGGTGGCCAACATGATCATCTATGCATGCTCGGAGCAGGCTTCGGCGACAACCGGCGCGGCTTTACGGGTGGATGGCGGCGTGGTCCGTTTCGTCGCGTAGCTGCCGAGAAGATTATGGGTCAATGGCGCCGACCAGCGGACGGTCGACGCCATTGGGTGAGCCTCCGTTGAGTTTTCCTGCCCGGTGTCTTCAGGCCGACCCGGTGTCTTCAGGCCGAATACTGGCCGTGATCTTCACCTGTTTCTCGACATACCCTGCAATAGAGCAATTCCAGGAAAAGTGTGATACGGTTTTCCGTCCGGAATTGCGTAAAAACAAAGGGATAGAGCGGTTCGCCGTTTCCGTGAAACGGTGAATTTGCTCGTACGGAAAACCGCTCATACTTTTCCTGGGATTGCTCTAATCCGTCTGGATCCAGATCGCCTTTGTCTCCAGATAATCATGCAGATGCTCGACGCCGCCCTCGCGGCCATAGCCCGACATCTTCATGCCGCCGAACGGCACCGCCGGGTCGATGGCATGGTACATGTTGACCCAGACCGAGCCGGCCTTGACGCGGCGCGCGAGCTTGTGCGCGGTGCCGAGATGGGTGGTGAAGATGCCGGCCGCCAGACCGTAAGGCGTTGCGTTGGCGCGCGTGACGGCCTCATCCAGCGTGTCGAAAGGCATCGCCGAGATGACCGGACCGAAAATCTCTTCCCGCGCGATGGTCATGTTGTCCGATACCGAACCGAAGACGGTTGGCGCGATGAAGTTGCCGCCATCGAAGAGCGCGCCCGTCAGCCGCGAGCCGCCGGCGACCAGTTCGGCGCCCTCGTCGCTGCCGGCCTTGATGTAGCCCTCGACCTTGCCGGCCTGCCTTGCGTTGATCAGCGGCCCGATCTCCGTCTCCGCCTCAATGCCGTGGCCGACGCGCAGCCTGCCGGCAAATTCGGCGACCCGGCGCACGAACTCGTCGTGGATCTCGCGCGCCACGAATAGCCGCGAGCCGGCAATGCAGATCTGACCCGAATGAACGAACACCGCCATCGCCGCGACCGGGACAGCCTTGTCGATATCGGCGTCGCGGCAGACGATGATCGGTGACTTGCCGCCGAGCTCGAGCGAAACGCGCTTGAGGTTGGCGACACCGGCGCGGGCGATCGCCTGGCCGGTCAGCGTCGAGCCGGTGAAGACGATCTTGTTGACATCGGGATGTTCGGCGAGCCGCGCGCCGGCCTCGGCTCCCGTGCCGGTGACGATGTTGACGACGCCGTCGGGCACGCCGGCTTCCTGCATCAGCCGCGCGATCAGCAGCGGCGTCAGCGACGCATCCTCCGACGGTTTCAGCACGATGGTGCAGCCGGTGGCGAGCGCTGGTGCGATCTTCCAGATCGACGCGGCGGTCGGAGCGTTCCAGGGAATGATCGCGCCGACGACGCCCACCGGTTCTCGCCGGGTGAAAGTGACGACCTCGCCGGGAATGGAATTGTCGATCGCCTCGCCATGCAGCGCGGTAGCCATGCCGGCATAGAAGCGCAGCATGCCGATGACGCGGCGCCGGTTGGCGAGCGTGCGCGTGATCGGCAGTCCCATGTCGAGCGTGTCGGAAACACTGAGCTCTTCCCAATGCGTCTCGAAGAGATCGGCGATGCGCAAAAGCACGCACTGCCGTTCATAGGGCGAGAATGTCGACCACGGCCCTTCGAACGCCATGCGCGCGGCGGCCACAGCCGCGTCGACATCGGCGGCCGAGCCGCGCGGCACCGTCGCCAGCACCGCGCCGGTCGCCGGATTCAGCGCCTGCATCTCCTGACCGGACTGCGCCGCCACCCACTTGCCGCCAATGAACATCGGCCGGAATTCGCCATGGTAGAGCGTCGCGGCCTTCGCCCTCGGGTCGAAGTTCAGCGTCATCTTTCCTCCTCGCAATTCCGACGCGACTATTACTCCCGGCGTGGCCGAGCTCAAACAAGGAAAGCTAAAAGATCGCTTGCCCTTGGCGTTCACAATAGCGTGGATCTTAGTTGTCAGTCCGCCTCGGGAGCGACTGAGACAACGATCTCGATCCCCTTTTTGCCGTCGCACCCTGCTGGTGGACGAGCAACTGATCGCCGGGCTGTCGGCGCGCGGTGTCTATACCAATCTCATCACCGCCGGCATCGGCATTGCCGAAGGTCGCATCGAGGCCTTTGCCGAAGCCGGGCTCGACCACGTGCAGCTGAGCTTTCAGGGTGCCCGGCCGGCGACCACCGACCTTATCGGCAACCACCGGGGCAGCCATGAAAAGAAGCTGGAGACGGCACGCCGCGCCAGCGCGGCCGGCCTGCCGCTCACAATCAACGCGCCGATCCATCGTCACAACATCGAGGAAGTGCCGGAATTCATCGATATGGCCCTTTCATTGGACGCGGAGCCGCTCGAGATCGCCAACGCGCAGTATGCCGGCTGGGCGCTGGCCAATCGCAATGTGCTGATGCCCGAACGTGCCGCGGTCGACCGACAGGCGGAGATCGTCACGGCGGCGCAGGAGCGGCTTGCCGGCGTCATCAACATCGATTTCGTCCCGCCGGACTATTTCGCTATCTATCCCAAGCCATGCATGGGCGGCTGGGCGCGCGACGCCTTCATGGTGGCGCCGGACGGCACCGTGCTGCCTTGCCATGCCGCACAGACGATTCCTTCGCTTAGCTTCGAGCGCTTCGGAGAGCGCGCACTTGTCGAAATCTGGACCAATTCACCGGCATTCAATGCCTTCCGCGGCGCCGAATGGATGCAAGAGCCGTGCCGAGGCTGCGAGCGGCGCGAGATCGATTGGGGCGGCTGCAGGTGTCAAGCGATGGCGATTGCCGGTGACGCCGCGGCTACGGATCCGGCGTGCATCAAGTCGCCGATCCACGCTCGCATGGCTATGCTCATCGACGAAACGCGGCCCGCCGCGGCAGATACTGCGGCGGACGAAGCCCTCATCTATCGCCGGATAGGCGTTGTGGCCGAGCCCGCCTGACTGTCTGGCAGACCCTTCCTGGCGAGCGACAGCGGAGTCTTCTGCTCACCGCGATCCTTTGCTCAATCCGTCATTTCTGGCGAAAGGCGGAGTGGAACGACACGACCAACGGGCCTAGTACGTAGTCGAGCGCGGTGCGTTCCTCGGTGACGATCATGACCGCTGCCGGCATGCCCGGATAGAGCGCAATCTGTGGAGCCGCCGCCAACTCCCCCGGGTCGACCGCCACGTCAGCCAGATAGTAGGGAAACCCCGTCTTGCTGTCGGTAATGCGATCCGCCGAAATGCGGGTGACCCGGCCATGAATTATGGGTATCGAGCGCTGCTTGTAGGATGTGAAACGAACTTCGGCCGCCATATCGGGTCGCAGGTTCGATATGTCCTCGACGCGAATCTGCGCCTGGACGATCAGCGAGTTTTCAGTCGGCACGATGTCGAGGATGGTCTGGCCCGGGGCAACGATGGCGCCGATCGAGAAGACGCTGAGATCCATCACCTGGCCATCATAGGGCGCACGCACTTCGGCCCGATCCATGGCGGCCTGGGCAGCAAACATCTTGGGCACGAGGTCGGCAAGGTTCGATTGCGTATCGATCAGCATGGCCGACAGCTTGGCCCGGCGCTCATTGGTCAATTGCGCGATTTGGCTCTCGAGTTCGGCTTTGCTCTGCTGGCTGCCGCCGATTGCGCCGAGGTTCTCGTCGATCAGGCCCTGCAGATCCGAGGCGGACCTTTCCAGTTCCAGGATGCGCGGGCGGGTCGTCAATCCGGCCTTGAGCAGCTTTGACAGGCTGGCCTTCTCGTCGATCGTCGATTGCAGCTGGGCCTGGTAGGATTCGACCCGAGACTGCTTGCCCTGGATCTGCTCCTCGAGCTCGGCAATCCGCCGCTCGAGGATCTGTTTGGCGCCGGCCATCGAGGCCCGCTGGCTTTCCAGGTCGGCGATCTGGTTTGCCATCGCATCCCTGAGGTAGTCCTCGTGCTCTTTGAGAATGTCCTTGGGGAAGGCAACGGCCTCGCTGCCGTCCAGTTCGGCCCGAATCCTGGCATCGGTAGCGCGCAACAGTGCATATTGCTGGGCATAGAGATTGAATTCGGACCGGATCCTGGTGTCGTCCAGCTTCAGCATTATGTCGCCCTTCCTGACGACGTCGCCATCCTTGACGCGGATTTCCTTCACCGTTCCGCCGTCGAAGTGCTGCACGCTCTTTCGATTGCCTTCCACCTTGACGATGGCATCGGCAAGCACGGCGCCGTTCAGCGGGGCAAAGGCCGCCCAGCCGCCGAAGATGCCGAAGAAGGCAATGATGATCATCAGGCCGACATAGGCTGGCACCCGGATCGAATCCGGGGCCGGCAGGCCGCTGTCGCCAGGCAGGCTCCGGTAGGTAAGGGCGTCGCTCATCGCTCTCTCCAAACACGGCTCATTGCGTCGCCACCGCCATTGGAGCCGCGCGCTGGTTGAGCAGCGCCACGATCTCGTTTCTCATGCCGAAAGCCTCGACGGCGCCATCGCGCAACAGAAGGATCTTGTCGACATTTGCCAAGGTGGAGGGCCGGTGCGAGACGATGATCACCGTGCTGCCGCGGCGCTTCAGCTCAATCGCGCAGTCGCTCAGGGCACGGTCGCCATCGGCGTCGAGATTGGAGCTCGGCTCGTCGAGAATGATCAAGTTCGGCGTTCCGAACACCGCCCGGGCAAGAGCGATCCGTTGCCGGTATCCTCCCGAAAGCACGGCGCCGCCTTCGCCGATCTGGGTCTCGTAGCCCTGCGGAAGGCGTATGATCATCTCGTGCACGCCGGCGAGCCGCGCGGCCTCGATCACCTCCTGGTCGACGTTGGTCTTGAAGCGGCCGATGTTGGCGGCAACCGTATCTGAGAAGAGCTCGATATCCTGCGGCAGGTAGCCGATGTGGTCGCCTAGCGCGTCGTGCCCCCATTGCGACAGGTCGGCGCCGTCCAGCCTGATGGTGCCGCGGCTGGGTTGCATGACGCCGGCAAGGTGACGTGCCAAGGTCGACTTGCCGGCGCCGGAAGGGCCGACGATCCCCAGCGTCTCGCCTGCTTCCAGCCGGAACGATACGTCCCGAAGCAGCACCTTCTGCTGGCTGGCAATTGCAAAGCTGACCTGCTCGACCGAAATCTTGCCGCTGGGCTTTGGCAGGTTGAACGATCTTTCGTTCCGCGCGCCCCCGTCGACCAGCTTCTCGACCCTTGCCAGTGCCGCCCGCGCCAGGATCAGGCTGCGCCAAAGGCCGACGATCTGCTCGACTGGCTGTAGCCCCCTGCCGAGCAGGAGACTTGCCGCGAACATGGTGCCGCCGGTAATCTGCCGTTCGATGACCAGATAGGCGCCGAGGCCGAGGATCAGCGACTGCATGGTGAGCCGCAGGAAACGGATCAGGCCCGACATCAGGGCGGCACGGTCGCTTGCCTCCGCCTGGCGCCGCAGCGCCAGGTTGCGGTCGCGCCCCCACCGGCGGATGAGACCGTCGATCATCCCCATGGCGCGAACGACTTCGGCGTTCCTGAGGCTCATCTCGGTGAAGTTATAGTTGGTCGTCGCCAGATCGTTGGCCTGCTTCAGCGGCGAACGCACGAGATACTCGTTGAGCACGGCCATTCCGATCAGAAGCAGCGAGCAGCCGAGTGCGAAGAAGCCGAGCCACGGATGCAGCAGGAAAATGATGCCGATGTAGATGGGTGACCATGGCAGGTCGAACAGGGCATGGATGCCGCTGCCGGTGATGACCTGCCTGAACGTGTCGAAATCGCGGATAGGCTGGCTCGGCGAGGAGCCAGGCGATGGAGTTTCGACCGACGCGGCAAGGATCCTTGCCGAGAGCAGCCGGTCGAGCCGCGCGCTGGCACGCGTCAGGATCCAGGCGCGTACCAGATCGAGGCCGGCCAGCGAAAGAAAAGCCGCCAGCAACACCAGGGTCAGCATCACCAGCGTGGTTTCGCTGCCGCTGGTGACGACCCGGTCGTAGATCTGCAGCATGTAGAGGGGGGAAGCGAGATAGAGCAGATTGATCGCCAGGCTGAATGCCGCAGCGACCAGGAAATAGCGACGGCATGCCCGAAGCGCATCCTTCACAATTCGAGACTTGTTGTCCACGTCCAGAACCCCACTCGATACTTGTCAGGCCAGGTAGGCCGCCGCTGAGGGCGGCCCTTCTGGTTCACACCACGAAGTCGCTTGAAATCGCTCCATCGCCGATGCCGGTCAGTGTGAATTCCGCCGGATTGTACGAAACGACGGTATGGCCCTGGCCATCATCGGCAAGCTTGAAGGCATTCGCATCATAGCTGCCGACCAGATGCAGCGCGGCGCCGTGGGTGCCATCCGAAACGGTCAGCGTTCCACCGCTGCCATCCTGGTTTGCCTGGTAAACAGCCGTCGTTCCCGCACCGAACAAGATGTCCCCAAGATCCAGCTTGTCATCATTGGTGATGCCGCCGATCCGTCCGCTGTAATCGAAGGAATCGTCGAGTTGCAGCGTGCCGGCAGCGTCGTGCCCGAAGGTGACGTCCGTCGACGAAGCGGCGCCGAACTCGATTTTCGACAGATTGCCGATCGTGGCATCGCCGTCGCCGGTAACCTGGCCATGGATTACGACGTCGCCGCCATTGGCCCAGAGCATGCCTGAATTCGCCACGCCGCCGGCGACCGTCAAGCCGCCCGAACCCGTTGCTTCCAGCGTTCCGGAGTTGATGACGACGCTGCCACCGGTATCGACGACCAGCGCGTTCGAGCCGGAGGCGATGATGGTCCCCCTGTTGTCGAGGCCGAGCATCCCACCGCCCAGCTGGCCGGCGCCGGAGATCGTGTTGTCGACATTGACCAGGCTGACGTCCGGCCCGGTCCCGGAGATGATGTTGGCGGCGCTGTCGGACATCAGGATCTGCCCGCCACCCTGCAGGGTCACGCCATGCTGGATGACCTGCAGCAGCGTATCGCCGCCGGCCGAGTCGAGCGAGATGAGACCGCTGTTGTCGATAATGCCGCTCAGCGGCAGCAACGCGCCGTCGCCAATCGTCATAGTGCCGGAGTTGTTGACCACCGGTGTCTGGTCGAACACGAAATTGCCTGCCGTCAGCGCGTTCGAGTGCACGCCGTCCAGCGTGATCGACTGTCCGTCGCCGAGCGTTATCACCGCATTGCCATGGGCATCGTCGGCGATATGGGTCTGGAGGTCGGCAAAGTCTGCCAATCCGTTGTAGCCGATGAGATCGATCTGGTCGGCGGCCACATCGAAACTGTGCACCATGTCGACGCCGATCGGTTGCGAGAAGACGAAGAGATCGTTGCCGCTGGAGCCGGTCAGCACGTCGTCGCCCGACCAGGCAAAGATCGGCGAACCCGGAGCGTAGGCCTCGACATTGTCGGCGATCGACGCACTGCCCAAGGTGCCGTCGGCATTGGTCCAGGTCATCTGGACGTCGAGCACGGCGGCGCCGGTAAAACTGGCCGGTGTGGTGACGGTCAGCCCGTGCAGGTCGTTGGTCTGTGTCGTCCAGCTTCCATCGGCATTATGCGTCGCGCCGTCGATGGTCCAGCCCGAAGGCACGTCCTTCACCGTGACGGTGATGAGCGCACCTTCATGCGATGGATCGGTCAGGGCGAGGTTGATGGGCTCGCCGGAGGTGCCTGCTGGCTGGAGGTTGAGGGTTGTCTTCGCTGCATTGGTATGCCCAGCTGTATCCGAGAATGCTCCGGAATCTATGACCAAGTCATACTTGGATCCGTTGTTGCTCCCCGCGCCTTTGTCAACTTGGAACGTGTAATGAGTGTGGGCTGCATCGAAGCTTCCCGACCCCGCGATGACGCTGACATTCGCCAAGCCGGAGACGTGCATCACGTCCGAGAGATTCACAAAATTCGCGGTGACCGCAGAGGTGAACGTTATCGTCACGGTGCTTGGCGTGGCGTTGTTTCCCTGTTTGCCGTCCACGACTGAGGAAATCAACGTTGCACTGGCGTCGTCTGTGCCGTTCACCGTGACGGTGAGGTTGGCGGTCGAGGAGCCGCTATGGTTGTCGGAATTGGTGTAGGTGAAGACGTCGGTGACGCTGGCGCCCTGGGCCAACGCCTGCACTGAGGCTAGGCCGTTGTTGAGCGTGTAAGTATAGGTGCCGTTGCTGTTGAGGTGCAGCGTGCCGTAGGTGCCCGTGACATCGGTGCCGACATTGCCGGTCACGCCATTGACGGCGGTGACGCTGTGGGTATCGGTGCTATCGACATCGGTATCGTTGGTCAGCACATTGCCGCTGACCGGATTGGGCGCGGTGTCCTCTTTCACCGAATTGATGTCGGCAACCGCGACCGGGCCGTCGTTGGTGCCGTTGATGGTGACGGTCAGGCTGGAGCTCGAGGAGCCGCTATGGTTGTCGGAATTGGTGTAGGTGAAGACGTCGGTGACGCTGGCGCCCTGGGCCAACGCCTGC